>CAVAPV010000038.1:0-22505 GCA_963590525.1 Agathobacter rectalis | reverse complement strand
AGTGAAGCGAATGAAGATCTCTTCCGCTTCCAAGAAGGTCCTGGCCTCCGCGCTGTCCGCGGCGATGGTCGTCGCCTTCGCACCCACCGTCGCCTTCGGCGCCCAGGACGGCCAGACCCTCAAGGTCAGCTACGACCTCGCAGGCGGCACCGACGCAAACGCCGGCAACCAGGATGCCGTCAAGGACGGCGACCTGACCGTCAGCGGCTCCAAGGTGTCTTTCGCCGACGGCTCCGCCCTCAAGCTCGTCTCCGACGACGCCTCCACGGCCGACGTTGTCGAGGGCTACGACTTCGTCGCCTGGGAGGTCTACGCCGACACCGACAAGGACGGCGCGCTCGACACCTCCAAGGACACCAAGGTGGAGTACGGCGACGTCTCCAACTCCGCCATCGACAGCTCCACGAAGCTGTTCGCCAAAGCGACCTACAAGACCGCCACGATCGACGCAACCCAGACCGCTGTGACCTTCGCAAACGGCAAGGCCACCTTCAAGGCCCAGCTCTCCGGCGTCAACACCACCGATATCAAGGGCGCCGGCAAGTTTGTCGTAACCGCCCCCGACGGCACCACCCAGGTCTCCAAGGCCGTCAGCGGCACCACCCAGGTGACCCTCGACAAGATCGCGGCCCAAGTGGGTGCCTACACCGTCGCCCTCGTCGACGGCAACGGCGTGACGCTTAGCACCCAGACCGTCTACGTCGGTAGCGTCAAGCTCACCGGCGGCGCCTTCCAGGTGGACAGCGGCGACTTCCAGACCGAGGCCAGCTTCTTCTACGTGGCAGACGGCACCACGACCCTGGACCAGGTCATCGGCGGCGACGTCGTAGTCTACAAGGTTAACGCCGACGGTACCAAGGGAATCAAGGGCTCCTTCTACAACGCGCAAGGCGACAAGCTCGACCTGACCTCTGCAGTCGCCGGGGGCAAGAAGGGCGCGGTCGAGACCGTCTACACCGCCAACTTCGGCGCGGCGCTCACCACCTTCAGCGCCAAGGGCCGCACCCTGACCGCCACCGTCGCGGGCGTCGCCTCCAACTGGTGGGCCACCGCCGCTCAGTACAAGGCGCCCAAGGAAGTCGAGGGCGAGCTGTACTACGTGACCATCGCCGACGCCTCCGGCAAGGTCGTCGCCTCCTCCAGTGACAGCCAGGGCAGCAACAAGAAGGTCACCTTCGACAACGCCACCAACGGCACCTACACCGCCACCCTGTACAAGGTCGGCGGCCACAAGGACGCCACCGCCACCACCGCTGCCGTCGACGGCACCGTGGAGCAGGTCGCGAGCCTGACCGCCACCGTCGACGCCGTGGCGGCCTCCCCCTCCTGGTCCTACGCCCCCGCCTACAAGGCCGACGGCACCGTCGACTACGGCATGCTGACGCTCTCCAACAACGCAGGCGACGGCTTCAAGGTCCAGTACATGATCGACAGCGGCGCCTGGACCGACTACGACGCGACCAAGGGCTACCTCAAGCTGAGCGCCGCCCAGCTCTCCAGCACCATCACCGTCAAGGCCACCAACGGCAAGACCGGTAACGACTTGGCCGAGTCCCTCAAGGTCGTGCTCGTCCCCTCTACCACCAACGCCGATAACTTCACCGACATCGTCGCAAACAAGACCATCGGCACCAAGATCGCCGCTTACTACAAGAACGACGAGGGCGTGAAGGCAGCCGTCGCCGCCGCCAAGAAGGGCTTCACCGACGCCGGCTACAAGGAGCAGGTGCTGGCCTCTGACAACAACCACACCGACATCACCTGGCACGCCGACTCCGTCGCCGCCTACAAGAGCGTGCTCGACGCCGTGGCCGCGGCCGCCAAGGCCGAGCTCGCCGCCCAGGCCGCTCCCGTCACCCACTCCGACGGCAGCGTAAGCTACATCACCGCCGAGAACCTCGCCGCGGCAGAGGCGGCCGTCGACGCGGCCGTCGCGGCCTACGTCGCCAACAACGACTCCGATGCCGCCAACGACGTCTCCCTCGTCAACGGCGTCGGCGTCAAAGGCGCTGTCGTCGCCACCGGCGGCTCCATCACCCGCGGCGGCAGCTACGTCGACGCGGTCGACGCGCCCGTCGCAGGCGTCGAGAAGACCGACGTCACCAAGGCCCAGGCCGACGCCGCCGCTGCCGTGACCGCGCAGCTCAAGGCAGCCGCCGAGTCCAAGGACGCGGCAGCCGCCCAGGCCGCCATCGAGGCCTACGCGGCCCTGCCCGACGTCGCCAAGGGCCTCGTGTCCACCGACGACCTCAAGGCGGCCCACGCCGTCGTCGACGCCCAGGCCGCGATCGACGAGCAGGACAAGACCGCCGTCAAGTACGTCAACACCACCAAGAAGAAGGTCGTGAAGGCCGCTAAGAAGACCGAGAAGACCGCCAAGAAGGCAGTCATCAACTGGAAGTCCAAGGTCTCCGAGTCCGGCAACGCGGTTGTCTACGCCAAGAAGTCCGGCTCCGCCAAGATCACCATCGCCGCGACCGGCAAGGCGACCCTCAAGAAGGGCGTCAAGAAGGGCACCTACAAGGCCAAGGTCACCGTCACCTGCGGCAACTACGGTCCCCGCACCGTCAACGTCAAGTTCATCGTCAAGTAGTTTGGCTTTGAGCTAGCTGATGTGACGACGGTCATGATGTGACCTAGCGCACTGCAGCCCATCTGCCCTCGCGGCAGGTGGGCTGCTGCTGTTTTTGCGGCGGGGCAAAGCGAGACGCGGAACCAACAGGTCAAGCAGCAGCGTCGCAAAGACCTCACGAGCAACCGCTCAGGTGGTCACATTGGCAGGATCTGGATAAAAATGTGGTCATGCTGGCATGATTTGGTCATGCCTGCTTTTTATGCAGTGCCATTTCCTGCCAGTGTGACCACGGCGCATGCGCGATTTGTGTTCTCGCAACCCGCTGCAACCTATCCGGGCGAGCAATGCTCGCCCCTACTCGCTCTTGCGGGTTTCATGCCCTTGCAGGTCATTGCGACCTGCCGGGCGGGCAATGCCCGTCCCTGCCCGCACCTGCGGGCCTTCTGTCCTTGCGGATCATCGCGACCTACCTGGGCAAGAAGGTAACGCTCGTCCTTGCAGCTCTCTTGCAAATCTCCATAAAAATCCCCGCTCAGCTCTAGCGTAGGCCTTTGATTTTGCTGTAAAATCTTCGCTTGCGTGTGGAATAGGCCACACCATGATTTTTCTATTGGCCCCGAGTAAACGTTTTCTAAATGACTACCAACTCGCGGCCCTGAAAGGGGTCCTCTTGAGCGAGATCAAGAATCCTTCCGTCATCGTGTTCGAGGATATTTCCGACGAGGAATACTCCGCGATGATCGATGGCACCATCAATCCCTTTGACGAGGGCGATCTGGTCACCGGCACCATTGTCAAGATCGACCATGACGAGGTCCTGCTGGACATCGGCTTCAAGTCCGAGGGCGTCATCCCCGTCCGCGAGCTCTCCATCCGCAAAGACGTCGACCCCACCGAGGTCGTCGAGATGGGCGATGAGGTCGAGGCGTTGGTTCTCCAGAAGGAGGACAAGGACGGTCGTCTCATCCTCTCCAAGAAGCGCGCCGAGTACGAGCGCGCCTGGATCAGCGTCGAGGAGAAGTTCAACGCTGGCCAAAACGTCGAGGGCGAGGTTATCGAGGTCGTCAAGGGCGGCCTGATCCTGGACATCGGCCTGCGCGGCTTCCTGCCCGCATCCCTCGTGGATCTTCGCCGCGTCAAGGATCTGGATGCTTACCTGGGCACCATCGTCGAGGCTCGCGTCATCGAGATGGATCGCAACCGCAACAACGTCGTGCTCTCCCGCCGCGTTGTGCTTGAAGAGGGTCGCAAGGCCGAGCGCGCAGAGGTTCTGCAGAAGCTCGCCAAGGGCATGCGCCTCAAGGGTGTCGTCTCCTCCATCGTCGACTTTGGCGCGTTTGTCGACTTGGGCGGTATCGACGGTCTGGTCCACATCTCCGAGCTCTCCTGGAGCCACGTCAACCATCCTTCCGAGGTCGTCAAGGTCGGCCAGGAAGTCGAGGTCGAGGTTCTCGATGTCGATATGAGCCGCGAGCGCATCTCCTTGGGTCTCAAGCAGACCACCGAGGATCCCTGGCGCACGCTGGTCAAGAACTACCCCGTCGGCGCAATCATCGAGGGCAAGGTCACCAAGCTGGTTCCCTTTGGCGCTTTTGTCGAGCTGGGCGATTCCATCGAGGGCCTGGTCCACATCTCCGAGATGGCAGCCAAGCACGTCGAGGTCCCCTCTCAGGTCTGCTCTGTGGGCGACACCGTTCAGGTCAAGGTCATGGACGTCGACCTCGACCGTCGTCGCATCTCCCTGTCCATGAAGTCTGCAGCCGAGACTCTGGGCATCGAGATTCCCGTTGCCGAGACCGAGTCCAAGGACGAGGCTCCCGCAGCCGAGGCCGAGGCAGAGGCTGCTCAGGAGTAAATCCTAAAGTGGCTCGCATCCTCATAGGAATGAGCGGAGGCGTCGACTCAGCTGTCGCCGCCTCCATCTTGAAGCGTGATGCTCACGATGTCGTGGGCGTCACGTTTCTTTTTGACGATAGTGATGCCTCTCGTATCGGCGCCGAGAGCGCGGCTGGCGTCTGCAAGAAGCTGGGCATCGAGCATCGGGTTGTCGATGCATCGGCGCGTTACGAGCAGGCGATGGCAAGCTGCATCGCTTCTCAAGTGAGTCTTGGCGCAGAACCTTCGCATACCGCTGTTTTCGCGATGCACGTTTTGCTGCCAGCTTTGTTCGAACTGGCAGATGCAGAGAAGATCCGCAAGGTGGCTACCGGCCACTACGCAAAGTCGTGCATGGAAAGCAACGGCATCGGCACTTATCCGTGGCGCCTTATGCGCGCACATGACAAGTTCAACGACCAAAGCTTTATGCTCTACGGGCTTGCTCAAGACGAGCTCAACTGCCTCGTATTCCCATTGGCGGACATGCAGGAGATGAAGGTGCGCGTGGACGCTATGCGCCAGGGCCTTATGGTGGCGCAGGTGCCAAGCGGCCAGAGCCTCTATCTCTATGGCAAGGGCGCTGCCAGTCTTGAGGAATGGCTTGCTGCGCGCGGTGTCACGTCAGGTGCCGCTCAGCTTGTCGATCTTGCTTGCGGTCAGCCCATGGGCTCTGCTAGCTCTCTTGCAACTTGCAAATTGGGCCAGCGCTTTGAGTTTGCCAACCCGCGTGCCGGCATGCCATTTGCCGATGCGCAGCTTGATGCAGACGCCCAAGTAGACGCGCCTATCCCGCTTGAGCCTGATACCTTGGAGCGCTACGTCGTAGCCAAGGACATGGCAGGCGGCATTGCCTATCTGGGCAGCCAGACTCAAGCTTGCGGCGAGTCTTGCGTTGTGCGTGATGTCTCTTGGACGAGCATCCATCCCATAGAGGCAAAACGCAGCTGTCGTGTACAGTTTGAGGTTGGCGCCAACCCGCGCCCTTGCACACTGGCCCCCATGCCCGACGGCACGCTTACGATGAGCTTCACCTTGCCTGTTGCAGGGCTTGCCAGCGGCAAGACGGCTGTCTTCTATTCCGACGATATGGTTTTGGGCGGCGGTGTCATCGCGTAGAAAAGGGTGTTTTGCCAGGGCCGAGGCGGTAGGCGGCTTAGCTCTTTTTTGCATGGACCTTGCGAGAATGCTCGTTTGACGGGGTACTATGAGAGCTCAGAGCAAAGGAGACCCTATGATCCGCAAGGCAACGCTTGACGATGTCGATGCAATCGAATCCATCTACAACGCGATTCTCGACCAAGAAGAGGCCGGCAATATCGCTACCGGCTGGAAGCGCGGAATCTACCCTTCCCGGGCAACAGCGACGGCGGCTATTCAAGACGCCGATGACATGTATGTCATGACCGCAGACGGAGCTGAGGATACGGTTATTGCCGCGGTGCGTATCAACCAAGAGCAAGCGCCCGAATACGCGGATGCAGCATGGGAATACGATGTGCCGGCAGAGCAGGTCATGGTGCTTCACACGCTCGTCGTTCATCCGCAGGAAAGCAGCCATGGGTATGGCAGACGGTTTCTTGCGTTTTATGAAGAGCTTGCGGTGCAAAGCGGATGCTCTTATTTGCGCATGGATACCAATGTGCTCAACATGCGCGCACGTCGCTTCTATAGCAGGTTCGGCTGTATTGAGCGAGGCGTTATCCCATGTGTGCTCGATGGTTTCGAGGGTGTGCAGCTCGTCTGCCTGGAGAAGAAACTCGATATCCAATGAGCGCGATTGACGATGCGCTAGAGGCCGCTCTTTGCAGGCAGCGCGCAAAGGAGCTGGCACCAAAGCCCGCACATCAGGATGCACATATGTCCGATGTAAAGAAAACGAACGCCGTTGCAAAAGGAAAGAAGAAGTCGGTCGACCCGTTTTCACCCGAGGCCATCTTGCGTGCCGCCAATGAAGACGATGATCTTTATGACCCTTACAGCGATTACATGGATGCGCTGGCCCGCAGCAATTACGAAGAGCCCGAAGAAGATCCCTGGAGGTAGCGCATGTACGTTGTGATGATCACCGGCGGTATCGGAAGCGGCAAGTCTACGCTGCGCAAGCTCTTGTGCGAGCACGGAGCCGTGAGCATAGACTTGGATCAGATAGCGCGCACGCTCATGGACAACGAGCAGCAGATGGTAAACGAGCTGGTTGACGAGTTTGGCCCTCAGATTTTGGAGGAGGACGGATCGGTCAATCGCGCTGCTCTAGCTGGCGTTGCGTTTGCAAGCGATGCGGCCACGCAGGCCATGAACGCCATCACTTTCCCCTATATCATGCGCGAGGCCAACGAGTACGTCCTCAACGTGCACTGCACCCCGCGCACGAGCTCAAAGGTGCTGGTGGTGGAGGTGCCCCTGCTAACGGAGATGCCCCAGTTTGCAGATCTTGCCGACGAGGTAATCGCTGTGGAAGTGCCGCAGCTGCAACGCCTTGCCCGTTGCGTCGAGCGCGGGATGGACGCTCAAGACGCGCTTGCTCGCATGGGTCGCCAGCCAACCGACGCCCAGCGCGCTGCCATGGCCGATACTGTCTGCGACAACAGCGGCAGCGAGGACGACTTGCGCTCTTGGGTCGATGCTTGGTGGACAGAGCGCAAGGAGTGCTTTGCGTAGCATCAGCGGGCTTGCTGTTGTCTCTGGCACGGCGCTGTTATCTGCTGCGCCACCGCATGATCGCCCCACGTCGAGCCTGCGCTTTTCTCATGTCGCTGCGGCGCGCTATAGTGAGTGCGACCTAGAGACGAGAGGTTTATCGCATGCTCCCAGATCCTTCTAATCCCAAAGCCCAGGCAAGCATCATCGGCGGTCATCGCGAAGCCGGGCGCACCTTCAAGGTGAGCTCGCCCTATCAGATGAGCGGCGATCAGCCCCAAGCTGTTGATGCGCTGGTCAAGGGCGTGCAAGAGGGCATGCGCTATCAGACGCTTTTGGGCGTGACCGGCTCTGGCAAGACCTTTACGATGGCAAACGTCATCGAGCGCTGCCAGATGCCTACGCTGGTCATGGCCCCCAACAAGACGCTTGCGGCTCAGTTGTGCCAAGAGCTCAAGGAGTTCTTCCCCGACAACCCAGTGGTTTATTTCGTCTCTTATTACGACTACTACCAGCCCGAGGCCTATGTCCCGCAGACGGACACCTTTATCGAGAAGGACTCCTCCATCAACGAGGAAGTAGAAAAGCTGCGTCATGCGGCTACGGCTGCTCTGCTCACGCGCAAAGACGTGATCGTCGTCGCATCGGTGAGCTGCATATACGGCATCGGCAGCCCAGAAAACTACATGGAGATGTCGGTTTTCTTGGACCGCGATGTGCCCATGGACCGCGACGATTTCATCCATCGCCTCATCGACATCCAATACGACCGTAACGACTACGAGCCGGTTCGCGGCACGTTTCGCGTTCGCGGCGACATCGTGGATGTCTTTCCGCCCTATAGCGACAACCTCCTGCGCGTCGAGTTCTTTGGCGATGAGGTCGATTCCATCACCGAGGTCGACAAGCTCACCGGCGAGGAGCTCATCGCCTACCAGTCGACTCCTATCTGGCCTGCAAGCCACTATGTAACAAGCCGTCCTAGCGTCGAGCATGCCCTCAAGGGCATAGACGTGGAGCTTCGCAAGCGTTTGCAAGAGCTCAGAGACGACGGCAAGCTGCTCGAGGCGCAGCGCTTGGAGCAGCGTACGGGCTTTGACGTGGAGATGCTCGAGACCATGGGCTTTTGCACGGGCATCGAGAACTACTCCATGCACCTTGACGGCCGCAAGCCCGGCGAGCCGCCTTATACGCTGCTCGACTACTTTGGCGGCAAGGGTTTTTTGACCATCATCGACGAGAGTCACGTGACCGTACCGCAGATCCGCGGCATGCACGAAGGAGATCGCAGCCGCAAGATCACACTGGTAGAGCACGGGTTTCGCCTGCCCAGCGCACTCGACAACCGCCCGCTGCGTTTTGACGAGTTCGAAGAGCGCGTGCCGCAGTTCATCTACGTGAGCGCCACGCCGGGCGATTACGAGGAGCGCGTAAGCGAGCAAGTGGTCGAGCAGATCATTCGCCCCACCGGCCTTCTCGATCCCATCATCGACGTGCGTCCTACCAAAGGCCAGATCGACGACATCTTGGGAGAAGTCAAAGACGCCGTGGATACAGGGGCGCGCGTACTCGTCACCACGCTCACCAAGAAGATGGCCGAGGAACTGACCGATTACCTGCTCGACCAAGGCGTCAAGGCTAACTACCTGCACAGCGACATCGGCACGCTTGAGCGCGTAGAGATCTTGCGCGATTTGCGTGCGGGCAAGTTTGACGTGCTGGTGGGCATCAACCTTTTGCGCGAGGGCCTCGATCTGCCAGAGGTGTCCCTCGTTTGCATCTTAGATGCCGATAAAGAGGGCTTCTTGCGCAACAAGCGCAGCCTTATTCAGACCATTGGCCGTGCGGCGCGCAACGCGTCCGGCCGCGTCATCATGTACGCAGATGCCATTACAGACTCCATGCGCATCGCGCTTGACGAGACAGCCCGCCGCAGGTCGATCCAAGAGGCCTACAACAAAGAGCACAACATCACGCCCAAGACCATCCACAAGGCGATCACCACCATCGCAGACTCGCTTGAGGACGACGATGAGGCACCGTCGCCTGCCACATGCGACAGCGTGGCCCAAGACATCGCCAGCATGGGTGCAGATGAAGCTAATCGTCTGCTGGCATCTTTAGAAGAGCAGATGGCTGCTGCCAGCGAGAAGCTCGATTTTGAGCTCGCTGCTCGCCTGCGCGACCAGATCGTGAGTCTGCGCGCTGCATTGGAGAGCACCGATGAAGCCCAAGCGCTCAAGCGCCTCAAGGCGACCTCGCGCAAGGGCAGCTCTATGGGCACGCGCAAGAACCTCGGTAAGCGCCGCTAGGTGCGCCTGCAAACAGTGGGTGTTTGGTATTTGGCCGCGAACCCATCTAAGGGCGCGTCCGCTTTTGCGTGTTATCCCCACCCGCTTTCTTCTTACAGAAAATATACGAGGTAACGACTTAGATTACTTACTGACAACTAGGTTACAACTGCTTACATCAGGTGGTGCAGCGCATAGAATCCTTGGCATACCAAAACCAGTGCGGCAGATACGCACACGGATTAGGATCACTTCGATAAGGAGGACACAAATGAACCTCAAGCCTTTGAGCGACCGTGTCATCATCAAGCAGGACGAGGCAGAAGAGACCACCGCTTCCGGCCTCATCCTCACCAGCAGCTCCAAAGAGAAGCCCCAGCGCGGCACCGTCATCGCAGTGGGCGAGGGCAAGCGCGCCGATGACGGCTCCTTGATCCCCATGCCCGTGGCCTGCGGAGACACCATCGTCTACGGCAAGTACGCCGGCCAGGAGATCACCGTCGAGGGTACCGATTACATCATCTTGCGCGCAGACGACATCATCGCCGTCGTCGTCAAATAAGGAAGGACTGGTTATTCATGGCTAAGATCATCAACTTCGACGACGAGGCCCGCTCCGGCCTCGCCAAGGGCGCATCCAAGCTTGCCGCCGCCGTCAAGGTCACCTTGGGGCCCAAGGGCCGCTACGTTGCCTGCCAGCGCAGCTATGGCTCTCCGCTTGTCACCAACGACGGCGTGACCGTTGCCAAAGAGATCGAGCTTGAAGATGCTGTAGAGAACATGGGCGCCATGCTCATCCGCGAGGCTGCCGTCAAGACCAACGACGCTGCCGGTGACGGCACCACCACCGCAACCCTGCTGGCCGACGTCATGGTCAACGAGGGCCTCAAAAACGTCACCGCCGGCGCATCTCCTCTGGGTGTTCGCCGCGGTATGGAGAAGGCTGTGGACGCCGTTGTTGCCCAGGTCCAAAAGGATGCCCACGCGGTAGAGACCTCCGATCAGATCGCCAACGTCGCCGCCATCTCTGCGGGTGACCCCACCATTGGCCAGGAGATCGCAACCGCCATGGACAAGGTTGGCAAAGACGGCGTCATCACCGTCGAGGAGTCCAACACCTTTGGCGTGACCATCGACGTCGTCGAGGGCATGGAGTTCGACAAGGGCTATCTGTCCCCGTATCTGTCTACCGATATGGAGAAGATGGTCGCCGAGCTGCAAAACCCCTACATCCTCATCACGGATAGCAAGATCAACTCCCTGCAAGACATCCTGCCTCTGCTTGAGCAGGTCATGCAGTCCAACAAGCCGCTGCTCATCATCGCCGAAGACGTCGAGGGCGAGGCTTTGGCTACGCTGATCCTCAACAAGGTTCGCGGCATCCTCAACGTTTGCGCTGTCAAGGCCCCCGGCTTTGGCGACCGCCGCAAGCGCATGTTGGAAGACATCGCAATCGTAACCGGCGGCCAGCCCATCATGGAGGAGCTGGGCATCGGTTTGGGCGATGTCACCATCGACATGCTTGGCCGCGCTAAGTCCGTCAAGGTCACCAAGGATTCCACCACCATCGTCGACGGCGCTGGCTCCAAGGACGCCATCGAGGAGCGCGTCGCCCAGATCAAGGCCCAGATCGAGGAGACCTCCTCTGACTTTGACCGCGAGAAGCTCCAAGAGCGCCAGGCCAAGCTGGCTGGCGGCGTTGCCGTAGTCAAGGTGGGCGCTGCAACCGAGGCAGAGCTCAAAGAGAAGAAGTCCCGCATCGACGACGCTTTGCAGGCAACCCATGCTGCCGTGGCAGAGGGCATCGTTGCCGGCGGCGGCTGCGCTCTGGTCAATGCCATCCACTGCCTGGACGACGTCGAGGCTGCCGATGAGGACGAGAAGGTCGGTATCGCCATCATCCGCAAGGCGTGCGAGGCTCCGCTGCGCGCCATTGCCGAGAATTCCGGCTTTGAGGGCTCTGTTGTGGCCGAGAAGGTTAAGAACGCCGAGGCTGGCTACGGCCTCAACGCCGCTAACGGCCAGTATGGCAACATGATCGAGATGGGCGTCATCGACCCCGCCAAGGTCACCCGCTGCGCTCTGCAAAACGCCGCTTCTGTGGCAGCGATGATCCTCATCACCGATGCAACTGTCACCGATGCTCCCAAAGAGGGCATCGATCCTTCCGAGCTGGCCGGCATGATGGGCGGTGCTGGCGGCGGCATGATGTAAGCCGCAGCGCCCAAGCGCTTGCATTTAGTTGAGGACGAAAGCCTCAACCGCGTTTAATCCCAAAGGCTGATTTGCCTCCCTCCCCTTGGTACAAGGGGAGGGAGGTTTTGTTTTACGTGTGCTTTTGACCTGCAGTTTTGCCGCGTTTTATGCCGGTGGAAAAAACTTTGCAATAAGCCAAAATAGTTCTTGCCTTTGCCAAAAAACTCCCGTAATATATTCGTTGTTGTCACGCAACAAGGGGTTGTAGCTCAGCTGGTTAGAGCGCCGGCCTGTCACGCCGGAGGTCGCGGGTTCGAGCCCCGTCAATCCCGCCAGAGATTATAAAGAGCCAGGGCAAAACCTGGCTCTCTTCTTCAAAGTGTTGCAGTGAGAGCCGTTGGGGTTGTAGCTCAGCTGGTTAGAGCGCCGGCCTGTCACGCCGGAGGTCGCGGGTTCGAGCCCCGTCAATCCCGCCAGAGATTATAAAGAGCCAGGGCAAAACCTGGCTCTCTTCTTCAAAGTGTTGCAGTGAGAGCCGTTGGGGTTGTAGCTCAGCTGGTTAGAGCGCCGGCCTGTCACGCCGGAGGTCGCGGGTTCGAGCCCCGTCAATCCCGCCAACGATTTTGAGAGACCCGCTTTGTGCGGGTCTTTTTGTTTATTGCATCACATCTGTTGCCGTATTCTGTCTAAGGTTAGCGCGCTTATTTAGGCCAGGTGTCCTTGTGTTGCTTGGCAACCTCTATGAACTCCTCAACCGCGGGGGAGGCGCCGGGAGCTTGCAAGGTGGCAGCCCCAAACTCAACGTAGCGCTGCGGGCTCAAGGGGCGCACCTCTACGTTGCCGTTCCAGACCTCCGCCACGCCGTTGCAGTAGATGGTCATGCAGCTGCCAGAGTTGACCATGGAGTACGCGGTAAGACAGCTGCCGCAGGTAAAGCGGACGTCTGGCTCCAAACCCTTTTGAAAGAACAGCTTGTCAAAGGTGTCGTTGTCTTCTGGGTGGATGCGCACAAAGGGCTGCCCGTCGAGCTCTGCCAACAAGAGCGACTGATGCTTGAGCAAAGGAGACCCTTTTGGTGCCCAAACCACAAGCTCTTGCGTTCCCAGCGGCGTCCAATCGAGCTTGCTGTGGTCCCCGTGAAAAACGATCACGTCTACCGCGTGCTGCTCCAACATCTGCAGCAGGTGAGTGTCGCTTGCCTCTATCACATTTACTTTGACGCCGGGAAACTTGCGCTGGTATTGGCTGATCACATCTGGCAGCCATAAAAGCGCGATGCTGTCTAGCGCGCCTACGGTGAGCGTTCCCTCTGCAAGGCCGCGTATTCGGGCGCTGGTCTGCTGCGCTTGGATGTTGAGCTTGACCATCTGCTTGAAGATGGGGAGCATGCGCTCGCCTTCTGCCGTGGGCTCTACTCCGGTGCTGCTGCGGATGAGCAAAGGGAACCCCAGGTCGTTTTCAAGCGCGTTGATAAGGCGGATGATGCCGCTGGGTGTGTAGCCTAACTCTTTGCCTGCGCCCGACAGACTCTTGGTCTCAACAGCTGCCACAAAGGCGGTGTAGCGTTTGGTGTCCATAGCGGCACTCCTTGTCTTGATATGACAAAGCGTCATAGCAGATTATGCTAGCTGTGATAGCTTCTTGGAGCTCATAGTACCGCATAACGCCGCTTACCCTATAACAAAACATGATAGTAATTATGAATTTTGAGAAAGCTCTTCTAGCCGTGATAGTGTGCCGTCATTGATTTGGGAGGTTTCTACAACAAAGGAAGGGTCTCATGTTCTTCAAGGTTGCGTTGCTGATCATATTTGTCGCGGCAACAATCTACATCGGCTTCTACAGCCGCAAGAAAGCGCAAAGCGTCGATGGGTTTGTCTTAGGCGGCAGAAAGATCGGCCCCTGGATGTCGGCTTTTGCCTATGGCACGAGCTATTTCTCGGCGGTTGTGTTTATCGGCTACGCGGGCCAGTTTGGCTGGAAGTTTGGCCTCGCGGCGTTTTGGGCTGGCATCGGCAACGTTATCATCGGCTCGCTTCTGGCGTGGTTCGTGCTGGGTCGTCGCACGCGCATCATGACTAATCATCTGGATGCCAAGACCATGCCGGAGTTCTTTGGCAAGCGCTTTGACAGTCATGCCCTGCGCATTGCATCGGCGCTTATCATCTTCGTGTTCTTGATTCCCTACACCGCATCGGTCTACAACGGCCTGTCTCGCCTGTTTGGCATGGCCTTTGGCCTGCCTTATGAGGCTTGCATCATCGCCATGGCCGTTGTGACCTGCATCTACGTCATCTGGGGCGGCTACACGGCCACGGCGCTCAACGACACCGTGCAGGGAACGATCATGCTCGTGTCCATCATCGCGGTGATCGTGTGCGTGCTCAACGGCCAAGGCGGCTTTGTGGAGGCGCTCAACGGTCTGGCGCAGGTTTCAGACAGCTCCATCCCCAATGGCACGGTGCCGGGCATCTTTGCGAGCATGTTTGGCCCCGACCCGCTCAACCTGTTGGGCGTTGTCGTGCTTACGTCCTTGGGTACCTGGGGCCTGCCGCAGATGGTCCAGAAGTTCTACGCGATCGAGTCTGAGTCTGCCATCACCAAAGGCGCCATCATCTCCACCGTCTTTGCGCTCATCATCTCTGGCGGCAGTTACTTCTTGGGTGGCTTTGGCCGTCTCTTTGGCGGCAGCGTTGCCACCAACCCCGCAACCGGCGCCGTGGTCTACGACTCCATCGTTCCCACGATGCTGTCCACCCTGCCCGATATCCTCATCGGCGTGATCGTCATCATGGTGCTCTCTGCATCTATGTCCACGCTGTCTTCTTTGGTGCTCACTTCAAGCTCCACGCTCACGCTCGACTTTATCAAGCCCGTCTTCAAAAAGGACATGAGCGAGAAAAGCCAGCTTGTCTGGATGCGCGTGCTGCTGGCCGTGTTCGTCGTCATCTCGGCGGCGCTGGCTATGTTCCAGTACAACAGCCCCGTGGTCTTTATCGCCCAGCTCATGGGCTACAGCTGGGGCGCGTTGGCCGGCTGCTTCTTGGCTCCGTTCCTCTACGGCCTGTATATGAAGCGCGCCTCCAAGCTTGCCACGTGGATCTGCTTTGCATGGGGAGTGGGCCTCACTGTCGTCAACATGACGATGGGCTTGGTCTTTGATGCTGCGCTCATCGCAAGCCCCATCAACTGCGGAGCCATCTGCATGGTGGCAAGCCTCATCTTCTATCCGATTCTTTGCTACATCCTCCCCAAGGATCTAAGCGATGAGCACGTGGAGAGCTGCTTTGCCGGCTACGGACAAAAGGTGCTCGTTCCCGCTACCGCCGCCTTGGGTGCCGAGGTTGAAGAGCAGATCGCCGCACAGGAGGCATCGGCTCAGGCGTAAGGCCCAGCGGTTGGAGCTTAGGGCCTGGAGCTTGGGCCCTAAGTCCGAGCTTGCGCTTTGAGTGACAGCACAGGTTTGCGCTCTCTAGCATACGCAAACAGCAAGGGCAGGCAGCCGTCGGGCAGCCTGTCCTTTTGCTGTGCAGAAACAGTTGAGTGTGCATCTGGCGTCGCATGCATGGTTTACAATGCATCCCCCAGCTGCGGTGGTCTTGGTGCCGCCGCCCGATTGCAAGGAGCAAGAACATGAAGCTGAGTATCAAGGGCAAGGTCGCCTCTGTTGCGTTGTCGTTTGCGCTTGCCGCAGCAATGCTGCCTGCCTGTGCGTTTGCAGACTCCACCCAGATCGTCACCTTGGGCGCCGATCTTACAGATGATCAAAAGGCCACGGTGCTCGAGTTTTTTGGGCTCGACGAGTCCAGCATGGATGGCGTTGAGACTATCACCGTCACCAACGCAGACGAGCACAAGTACTGCGACAGCTCCATCCCCAGCTCCGTAACCGGGACGCGGACCTTGAGCTGCTCGTATATCCAGCCCACCACCAGCGGCGGCATCAACGTCAAGACGGCTAACCTCACCTATGTCACCTCCAGCGCTTTGTACAACGCGCTGCAGACGGCTGGCGTGCAAAACTGCAACCTCGTGGTCACAGCGCCCTTTGAGGTTTCGGGCACCGGCGCGCTTACGGGCGTCTTTATGGCCTATGCAGACAACGGCCAAGCGCTTGATTCCTCCAAAAGCGACCTCGCGGTAGAGGAGATGTACGAGACCAGCGCCTTGCAGGAGACTTACGGCGATGACATCGCATCGGTTATAGGCCAGGTCAAAGACGAGGTCGTAAGTGCTGCGAGCGATATGACGCAAGACCAGATCGTGCAGCTCATCAAGGATAAAGCCGCCGAGTACAACATCACCTTGAGCGACGAGGATATCCAAAACCTAGCTGCGCTGGTTATGAAGATGCAGGACATGGGCTATGACGCCAGCGCCTTTGCCACGACGCTTGACGATGTCAAAAGCGCCTTGGGCGACATGGGCCAAGACGCCGGTGGCGCTGTGAGTGCGCTGGGCAACTTCTTCCAGGGGGTCATTGACTTTTTTGCCGGCCTCTTTGGCGGATCGAGTTCTGATTCTGGCTCCAGCAGCTCTTCTAGCTCTGCAGACTCCATCATCGACCATCTCAACACGCAGGTCTTCAAGCTCGATCAGTAAGGTTGCGCACCAGGCTGCCTTGCGCGCGGTGCCCGATGCACACCAAGTTGCTTGAAGCGCGAGCGTCAAACAGGTGCGATTGCCAGATACCCGGTTGGGAAACTCTGTCTCGTTTTTATCGGATCCATCAAAAATGAGGCGGTTTCAATGGGCACTACTTACGGCTACGCGCGTGTCTCTACGCAGGAGCAAAACCTTAGCCGGCAGCTTGCGGCGCTCGAGCAGTTTGGGGTAGACCAGCTGGTCACAGACAAGGTATCTGGCAAGAGTTTTGAGCGTCCGGGTTACATTGGGATGCGTGGCAAGCTTGCGCGCGGCGATGTCTTGGTGGTCATGAGCATAGACAGGCTCGGACGCAACTACAACGAGATCCTAGAGGAGTGGCGCTTTCTCACTAAGACGATAGAGGCAGATGTCGTGGTCTTGGACATGCCCCTGCTTGACACACGCGACAACGACGAGCGCGGCATCACAGGTGTCTTTATCGCCGATTTTGTCTTGCAGCTTCTAAGCTACGTTGCGCAGATAGAGCGCGAGCATATAAGGAGCCGCCAGCGTCAGGGCATCGATGCTGCGCGGCAAAAGGGCTTGAGCCTTGGCAGGCCGCGTAAGAGGCGCCCCAAGAAGTACGACGAGGTGGCATCGCGCATCACCTGCGGCAAACTCAGTTTGCGAGCAGCGGCAAAAGAGCTGCAAGTGAGCCATAGCACGGTAAAGCGCTGGTTAAAAGAGGACGCTTTGCAGGACGCATGCGATCTTGCCGATGATGATGCCCTGCTGCAAGCAGAGCGCGGCGTATAATCAAACGTCACACTGTTGATTGACTGGAAAGGCTCACGTTTCATGGAAGCTCGTCCCAAGTTCCCCAAACGCGCTGTCGTGACCGCAGGCATGCCCTATGGCAACAAGGGCCTGCACTTTGGCCATGTCGGCGGCGTTTTTGTTCCGGCAGACATCTACGCGCGTTTCATGCGCGACCGCATCGGAGAGCAAAACGTGTTGTTTGTGTCGGGCACAGACTGCTACGGCTCTCCCATTATGGAGGGCTACCGCAAGCTGGTCGAAGCAGGGGAGTTTGACGGCACTATCCGTGATTATGTTCAGGCCAACCATGACCGTCAAAAGGCCACGCTGGACGCCTTTGACATCAGCCTCGATATCTACGAGGGCAGTGCCTTGGGGCTTGCCGGCCAAAAGCACGACGAGGTCAACACCTGGTTCTTTGAGAGGCTCTACCAAAACGGCTGGCTCGAGAAGCGCTCTACCCCGCAGTTCTACGACACCCAGGCGCAGACCTTTCTCAACGGCCGCCAGGTTATAGGCCGCTGCCCCGTGCAGGGCTGCAAGTCCGAGAAAGCCTATGCGGATGAATGCGATCTGGGCCATCAGTTTATGCCGGAGGATTGCATCGCCCCCAAGTCCACGCTCACTGGTCAAACGCCCGAGCTGCGCCCGGTGGTCAACTGGTACTTCAAGCTGCCTGCCATGCGCGAGCTTGTGGCAGAGCATGTCGATAACATCGCCAAAGACCCGCGCACGCGCGAGGTGACGGTCACGACCGAGCGCGAGTTCTTGGTGCCGCCCATCATCTACATCAAAAATGAGCTCGAAGACGCCTATCGCGCCATCGCATCCCAGCTGCCCGAGCATAAGTTCTTACCGGCAGAGAAGGGAAAACAGTCCTTTGGCCTGGAGTTTGCGGACTTCTCCTTGCGCGAGGAAGCGCTGCCGGTGCTGTCTGGTGCAGGCATCCGCTACCGCAGCGGCAAGGCGCTCGTACCGTTTCGCCTTACGGGCAATATCGAGTGGGGCGTCAAGGCTCCGGACCTGGAAGACGTCACGGGGCTTACCACCTGGTGCTGGCCGGAGTCTTTGTGGGCTCCTATCAGCTTCACGCGTGCGGCGTTGGAGCAAAAGGGCAGGTCAGATGAGGAGTGGCGCGATTTCTGGTGCTCTGACGACGCAGAGGTCTACCAGTTTATCGGCCAGGACAACATCTACTTCTACGGCATCGCGCAGCCTGCATTGTGGGCGGGTTTCAACGGTGCCGATGCTAAGGCCGAGGGCACGGGTGACGAGCTGCGCCAAAGCGTGCTTGTTCCCAACCATCACATCCTCTTCTTGGGCAAGAAGGCCTCAAGCTCCGGTGCCGTCAAGCCGCCTTTGGCAGACGAGCTTTTGGATCATTACACCGTCGAGCAGCTGCGTGCCCACTGGGCTGCCTTGGGTTTGGGCCTTAAGAGCGTGAGCTTCTCTCCCAAGGTCTTTGATCCCAACGCTGCCGAGAAAGCGCCCGACCCTGCCCTCAAGGAGGGTGCGCTGCTCACCAACATCTACAACCGCCTGGCTCGCAGCTGCTTTTACACGGCGCAAAAGCACTTTGGCGGCAAGGCGCCTTTGGGCCAGGTGAGCGACGATGTCGCAGCCAATTGCAAGAAGACGGTCTTGGAATACGAGCAGCTCATGAGCAAGTTCGAGTTCCACGCTGTCATGGCGCTCATGGACGGCTTTATCCGCGACGCCAACAAGATGTGGACCACGCAAAGCCGCGAGTGCTCTGCGCAAGAAGAAGAGCTTGGCGCAGACGCCTATCGTCAGCTGCTTGTCGACGCGTTCCATCTGCTGCGCACGGCCACCGTCTTGATGCACCCGCTTGTCCCCCAGGGAACCGAGCTGATCTTTGAGTATTTGAACATAGAGACTCACGAGGGCTGTAAACACGAGCACGCGGGCTTCTTTGACTGGGATCATATCTTTGAGACGCTGGAGTTTTGGGCTAGCAAGGACGAGGCCGCAGATAAGCTCTTCGAGCTCAAGGAGCTTCCGCCTCGCTTTGACTTCTTCAAGAAGCATCCAAGCCAGTATTAAGGTTCTAGGTGCGGCGGCCGTGCGAGAAAGGCACTGCCGCCGCTTTTGCTTTTGGATAGAGCAGCTGGGATGCAGCAGATGCCAGACGGGATAGACGAGATAGACGGGATAGGGACCAAAGAAGGGGAGGGATGCAGATGAAGCGTGCGGTTAAGGGAGTGTTTGCTGCGATGGTTGCCGTTGTCGTGTTTGGCGCAACGGCTGCGCTTGGGTGCGGTGCGCAAGATACATCGCAGGCCCAAAATGCACAGGAAGATGCTGCGGTTGCACAACACGTTGCTGCCGATGAGGCTGTTGCCGTTGCTGCTGATGACGGTACCTCTGCGATAGGGCAAACGGGCAACAAGGCCGATAAGACCGACAAGACCGACAAGACCGATAAGACTAACAAGACCGATAACGCCGATAAGACTAGTAAGGTGACCAAGGTTGTGGTGAGCGCTGCTGGCGATTGCACGCTGGGCACCGATAGCGCCTTCAACTACTCCACCAGCCTCAATGCCATGTATTCCAAGAAGGGCGCTGGGTATTTTCTCAAGGGCGTTAAAGGCATCTTCTCCAAAGACGATCTTACTATCGTCAACTTGGAGGGCACGCTTACCACACGTGGCAGCAAGGCAGATAAGGCCTTTGCCTTTAGGGGCAAGCCCGCCTATACCAAGATTCTCACCAAGGGCTCTGTCGAGGCGGTGAGCTTTGCCAACAACCACTGCTACGACTATGGCAAGGTCAGCTACACCGATACGATCAGCCATGTGAAAAAGGCTGGCATCAAGCTGTCCTCGTATTCAAAGGTGAGCGTCTACAAGGTCAACGGCGTCAAGATCGGCATGGTTTCTGTTGATGACATCGGCCAGTACGGCGGCCAGGCAAAAAGCCTGATCAAATCCGGCATCAAGAAGCTCAAGAAGAAAAACGTCAATGCCGTCATCGTGAGCATGCACGCTGGGATCGAGAAGGACTACTATCCCAGCTCTACGCAAAAATCCATTGCCCACTATGCGGTAAAGCAGGGGGCAGACCTTGTCTTGGGTCATCATCCCCATGTCTTGCAAGGCGTAGAGAAGTACAAGGGCGTCTATATCTGCTACAGCTTGGGTAATTTTTGCTTTGGCGGCAACAGCAACCCTGCAGACAAGAACACGATGATCGTGCAAAAGACCTTGACCTTCAAAGACGGCAAGCTTGTCAAAGACAAGGCGCTCAAGGTGATACCGTGCAGCGTAAGCGGGCACAGTTATTACAACGACTACCAGCCAACAGTGCTAAGCGGTGCAGCCAAGAAGTCTGTCATGTCCAAGATCAACAGCTACAGCAAGCCGTTTGGGGTTTCCTTCAAGGCTAACGGAAAGGCTAAGAAGTAGGCTGGCAAGATAAGAGGGAGCGGCTGCTTGAGCCGCATAAGCATGGGGGCCGGTGCTCGTCGAGTACCGGCCCCCATGCCATCCCCCGCTGGCAAGGATGAACCCACCTTAGTAGGTGGGTGCTCGCACCAAGCCATCCAGCTTCCCCTGCGCAATGAGGGATCCCTTTCAGAACTTGGAATCTGAAGCTCCCTTGCGTTTCGACATCGGTCCATCGCTAAAACCCAGTCGAGGGATGAGCACAGTTAGAATATAGAGCCACAAAACCCCAAGCTCTAGTCTTGACTTGTCAAATCTTGTCGTTCAGCATTTTGTATAGTGTGCATTCGCAAAAGTTGTGTCATAATGCCAAAGCACGCGCGAGTGGCGGAACGGCAGACGCGGTGGTCTCAAAAACCTCTGAGGAGACTCGTGTGGGTTCGAATCCCACCTCGCGCACCATAAAATGCCAAGCCCCGGGATTCCCGGGGCTTTTGTTTTTTTGTTGTGCCCTGCATGCAGGGTGACATAGGCGGCATATAGGCAAAAAAGTGTGTCCCGGGGCATATAGGGACATCGTCTTACGGTGTGTAACGCTCCACCAGGTCGCGAAGCTGTTGTTTCTTGTGGATATCGAGCTTGCTGTAGAGGCGCTTGCTATGTGTGCGTACGGTGTTTGCAGAGATGAGCAACTCCTCGGCAATGCGGTTGACGGTATGTCCGCGAACGATAAGCTCCATGACCTCTGCCTCGCGCTCGCTGAGTGAGAACTGCTCTGCCACGGCGTGGCAGCCTTTGGAGATGCGGTCTACGACTTCGCGGCTTTGCCCGCTTTGGTTGCCGGCGCTGGCGCGTTGACGGGCTTCTGGCGAGTGCGCGCTGGCGATAAGCTCTACGTGTTCGACTTGCGCTTGATTGGGGCTTGCGGCCGCTGTCCAGCCGCCTTGGCCCACGTAGTACATGATGCTCATGATGAAGATGGCCACGAGTGCAATGGAAGCGTATTCGTTGGCACCGGGGATGGTGAGGCGCTCGGCAAATTGACCGGACACAAAGCCAAAGTCATGTGCTAGATACACGATGCCGCCCACCATGCAGAACATGAACAGAGGGCTTACACCGCGATTGCGGGCCGCTTGCCCGCATTGGATCACAATGAGCGTGAAGCAGGCTGTGTAGGCTGCGTAGAGCGCGCCTGCAAAGCCTATGGGGTAGACGCCTTTGGATTCTGCGGCAAAGGGCAGCAAGAAGAAGCCCAGCAGCACAAAGGGAAAGAGACAACGGTAAAAGGTGCCCGCATTGAAGCGCGCGGTGCGGTAGTTCCAAAAGTAGAAGAAGACCCCTGCACACAGAAACGAGCCTGCCATGGAGATGTTGTTGACGGATGTTCCCATGGAAGTGTCGGCGATCACGAGCGACCTCATGACGCCGCAGGCAAAGCCAAAGGTTGCAATGCACAACGCCAAGCGCCAGTAGTCCTTGAAGGCTTGCCTGTAGTCTTTGACAAAAGCACGCGGGACACGTTGGAACATGGGTTCCTCAAAAGCAGTGTCACGCATCTCCAGCATGAGTGCGAGCACGATGAGCGGCGTCACCACTGTGGGCATGAGGAAAATGGCGATGGCTGTGGGTATGGCCATGAGCAACCAGTAAATGATGGGCGCAAAAAGCATGCTTTGCGTTATGAGCGCCGCTCCGTAGCGCCTGGGTTTGGCGCTAAAAAGCCGTACCCATGCCAACATGAGGCCGGCTGCGCCAAAGCCGGTGAATGCCCCGCCAACAACACCCAAGACGTTTAGCTGCCAAGGGATATACATGGCGGTTATGAGACATGCCCAACCCATGAGATAGGGAATCATGGGAATAATCGCGAGATTGTATTTTTTCACCTTGTTTTCGGGCTTCCTAACCAAAAGGGATACAAGCATCGTCATGAAGCAGAGCGAGAATGCCAGCGCTTGCGCCAAGAAGAAGTTGGTGGTCATTTCTTTGGTTTGAAAAGTGAGAGGCAAAAAGGGAAACGCGCCGCCCCAGATGATGGTTGCATTGGAAGCTATGAAGAGTGCATACGCAAGCGAAGTCGCATTTGGTTTGAGCAATTGCAAAGCTTGGAGC
>CAVAPV010000037.1:22252-22802 GCA_963590525.1 Agathobacter rectalis | reverse complement strand
CCATTCTCGTTGCTGTCGTAGTAATAGTATCCATAATTTGAGTCCGCCTCATTGGACACATACTGATACAGCCCATCGCCTTTTCCAAGCCAGTAACGTCCTGGCGCATCGCTTTTTGAGAAAAGAGCATCTACAATAGCCTGTCCCTGCGTTGTCAGTTTTCCTTCATCGTCCGATATGATTTTTTGCGTGATATCTGACTTTGATAGATTCTTATCGTCTTTATCTCTATTTCCCAAGGACCCCAGCGTGCGATTTTTTGTTAGATCGTTATAGGCCCAGTTCAAGAATGCAAAACCAAGGGAAGAAGAGGATTTATCCAGGTTCCAAAGCTCCGCATGCGTATCCGCATTTACGGCAGTGCTGCTATTAGTTGCACTGAGAGTGTTAAACAGCTCGTTGTAATCGAACACATTGGTCTCAATAAACCCGCTTGTATTTGGCTGGTCGGTAATCTTGGCGCGCTCGGAATTGCCGAGCGAGTAATCTTCGGCTTTCCAATCTGCGTAAAAGACCGTGTCTTGGGTGACGCTGATCTCCTCACCCAGCA
>CAVAPV010000037.1:0-22198 GCA_963590525.1 Agathobacter rectalis | reverse complement strand
ACCCAGCATGTCTTTTCCATAATATTTTTGGTTATAAACGTCGTACCAACCATTCAAGGTATAGTCATATTTTTCTGTCTTACCAGCTGTTTCTGGAAGCTTTACCTTGCCGTTTGTAACCTCAACACATGTATCGGTGGCACCATCGTAGTATGCGCTCATACCTGGGTGATAGGTGCTCGAATCATCACTGTTCTTTAGCAGCTCCTCAACACCAATCGTGCCATCAAACCACACGTGGTACGTCGTCGTATCTGAAGAGTCTGTTCCATCTTCTTCCTCGCCGCAGATTAGCTCTCCGCCTTTTGCATAACAATCATCTCCGTGAGTGTGGCCTTCACTTTCTACCAAGCCACAGATGTTCTCCCCCCCCCCGGCAGACACAATCTGATGTATGCTCGTGGCCCTCGGTCCCGTCCAAACCGCAAATATATTCGCCACCTGAACAAACACACTCTGACGTGTGGGTATGACCATCTGACTCAGGGATCGTACACAGAAGATCGCCTGCTGTTGCATAGCACTCCGCTGTGTGTGTATGCCCCTCAGCAAATGCCGCCACAGGCAAAGAGCTGGTAAGCATGACAAATGCCATGAGCGAAGCGAGCCATCTGCGCTTACTCTTCATTTTCACGATTTGCCACTCCTTCATGTCTGCAAATTTAAACGTACCTACTGCGGTTAATCGAAATATATATGATATCCCATAACCCCCCCCTTGACAAAACATGCACTTAGCAGGCGGCTAAGCAAACCAAGGTATACGCTCTACTTCAATCAACCACGCACGCAAACCCACGAGCATGTAGAGCAAAGACAGCTGCAGCACCCCCAATAACCCAGCAGCTGCCCAGCAGTGCTTATGTCGCCTCCACCCGCTCCTCTCGGATTCTCCCCGCATCAACAAAAGCGCCTGCCAGGCTTTGCAACCTAACAGGCGCTTTGACTGTATAACCCCAAAGGAAAACGCTACACGCTACAGCCCTTTGACCTCGCCGTCCTCATAGAAGGGAACAGCAACAGAGCTGATGATGCTGGCGATGACGTCTTTCTCGGTGCGGCCAGCGACCTTGGCCTCGTGCGACAATGTCACACGGTGGCTCAGAACATGCGGGGCAAGGAGCTTGACGTCGTCGGGCAGCACGTAGTTGCGGCCGCAAGACAGCGCATAGGCACGCGACAACGCCGTAAGCGCAATGCCGCCACGCGGGGAGGAGCCGATCTGCAGCTCGGGGTTAGAACGCGTAGAGGCCACGAGCTCAACTACGTAGCGCAGCACCAACGGGCTTGCATAGACGGCGGCAGCTACGTCGCGCACGCTCAAGATATCGGTTGCGGTAGCCACAGGTCGGATGGCCTTCTTGGCGCTGTCTCCCAGCTCGAGCACGCGCACCTCCTGATCAAAGTCCGGATACCCCATGGACAAGCGCACCAAGAAGCGGTCGAGCTGCGCTTCTGGCAGAGGATAGGTGCCAAACTGCTCGATGGGGTTTTGCGTGGCGAGCACCATGAAGGGCTCGGGCAGTGCATGGGTCTCGCTGTCAACGGTGACCTGGCGCTCCTCCATGGCCTCAAGCAGCGCAGACTGCGTCTTGGCGCTGGCACGGTTAATCTCGTCTGCCAAGACCAGGTTGCTCATCACGCCGCCGGGCCTGAACTCAAAATCACGCGTCTTCTGGTTGAAGATCGAGAAACCAGAGACGTCCGAGGGCATGATGTCGGGCGTGAACTGGATGCGCGAGAACCCACAGTCAACAGACTTTGCAAGCGTGGACACAAGCGTGGTCTTGCCGGTGCCGGGCAGATCCTCCAAGAGCACATGGCCCTTTGCGATAAGCGCCAAGACCACCAGCTGCACGGCATCGTGCTTGCCTTGGATGACGGTGTCCACGTTGGCAACGACCTTGTCTATGATTCCCTTTGCAGCATCGACCTGGCTTTGCTGCAGCATATCCTGTGGCATAGAGGGTTTCCTTTCTGTTAGAACACCGGCGCGCACATGCGGGTGATTTTGCCCTTGGTATTAACAAACTCGACTATCTTAACGTTGACGCCGTATGCCTGGCGCATGTTCTTCTCGGTGATGATGTCTACCGCACGGCCAAACTTGACGGGATTGTCCTTTTGCAAAAGCACCACGTTGGAATCGCACATGAAGGCATGATCGGGGCTGTGCGTAGTCATGATCACGGCGTAGCCTTTCTCGGCAAGCTCGCGCACCTTTGAGATGACGCGCATAGCATTGCCGTAATCCAACGCCGCCGTCGGCTCGTCCAGCACGAGCAGCTGGGGCTGCTGCGTAAGCGCGCGGGCGATCATCACCAGCTGCAGCTCGCCACCGGAGATGTCTGTGTAGACCTTGTCGCGCAGGTGGTAGATGCCCATATCCTCCATAGCAGCCTGCGCAATGCTGTAGTCTCTGGCCGTGGGCTGGCCCATGTATCCAACCTTGTTGATACGCCCCAAAAGCACCACGTCTTTGACCTGGTACGGAAACGGCGGTGTATGGTTCTGGCTCACGTAGGCCATCGTGTCGGCCAGGCGCTTGGGGCTCCACTTAGAGATGTCGTCCCCGTCTACAGTGACCTTGCCGCCCAGTAAAGGCAAAAGGCCCAGGATAGATTTGAACACCGTGGACTTGCCTACGCCGTTGGGACCGAGCATGCAGCAGACCTCACCGCTTTCAACGCTAAAGTTCACATAACGCTGGACGGGCTTGCCCTTCTCGTAACCGCAATGCGCGTCTTTTACTTCGAGTCTCATCTAGCTTTCCTCGCTTTTCTGGCACACCAAAGATTAAAGCACCTGCGGGGGCAGGGGCACCTTGCCGTCTTGGGCTTTGACCTGCGGGGTCACCTTGGTGCTTTGAAACAGCTCTCCGATGGCGCCGGTGGCGCTTGCCAACCCGGTCAGCTCGGTGGGCATGAAAATCTTGGTGGCGTTGCCGTTGGCAATGGCCTTGAGACTTTCTACGTAGCGTACGGCCAGGTAGGTATCGGTATCTTGCTCATGCAACTGGGCCAACACGTTTTGCACGGCCTGCGCCTCGCCCTCGGACTGCAAGACGCGCTGTGCTTTCTCGGCGTCTGCAACCTCGCGGATAGCCTGCGCCTTGCCCTCGGCCTCCAAGATGGAGGACTGCTTGACGCCCTCTGCCTTGGCGATGGCGGCCTGGCGCTCGCCTTCGGCCTCAAGGATGACGGCGCGCTTCTCGCGCTCTGCCTTCATCTGGCGATGCATGGCGTTGGTGACGTCTGCAGGCGGCTCGATGCGCTGCAGCTCCACGCGGACGATCTCAACACCCCACTGCTCGGTGGCCTCGAAGAGAATGTCGCGCAATTGAGTATTAATGGCGTCGCGGCTCGTGAGCGACTCGTCCAAGGTAAGCTCGCCTACCACGTTGCGCAGATTGGTCTGCGCAAGCTTTGTGGCAGCCAGATAGAAATTCGTGACGTTGTAGATGAGCTTCACGGCGTCTGTAGCGCGGTAGTAGACCACGGCGTCAACCGTGACGGCGACGTTGTCTTTGGTGATGACCTCCATCGGGGGGACGTCGACCACGTTCTCGCGCATGTCGACCTTGGTCATGCGGTCCACAAACGGAATGATCCACCTAAAGCCCGACTCAGCCGTGCGACTGTACTTGCCAAAGCGCTCGACCACGCCCTTCTGATACGGACGCACGATACGCACGCCCAACGCAAAGAGCACGACCACAACCACTGCAACGATAATCCCGACGATCACCATCGGCTGTCTCCTTTCCTTCTAGCAACCCGCAGGCTGCGCTTCTCCAAACTAGAAACCTATGTATCCAAAACGCCAAACTGCCAAAGTCTAGCGGCCAAACAATCCAAACAAACCGCCCTTTTTGGGAGTGCCGTCCGGGTTGACGTTGCGCCCGTTGAGGCTCATGCCCTGATGGTGGCTATGACGCCTGCCGTCAGATTGCATGCCCGGCACAGCCGGCTGGCCGATAACGCGCGATGCAGTAGAGGCTTCCAAGCGGCCCATATCCTCCTCGAACGCCTCCCTCTTAGCTTGGGCCTTTGTGTCCTTTTCTACCTGCATGTTTTGCGACCTGCTACGCAGCTTTCTTTCATCTGCTTGCTCGCGCTTTGCCATGAAGCGCTGCCCCTTCGAGATATCGCTATGAGACTCAAGATGTTTGGCAGCCTTGAGCACGTCTTTGGCGACAGCTTGCTCTACAGCGTCTTGCTCGCGTTCGCGTTTAGCCTTTGCTTTGTCGTCGTTTTTGAGGATCTGGCGCATGAGCACATGCTCTAGAACAGTCATCTTGCGCTGCGGCTGGCGTTGGAGTTGAGCCAAAGACTCCATGCCTGCAGGCATGCTCACCGCCATCTGCGGCAGCGCCTGCTGCCCCAAAAGGCCTTGATCCTCCAAAGCCAAGGCCACAGCCTGCACCAAGGAAGGATCCGCCTCGACGATCTTGCCCGTCAAGATTGAGTCATCGCGCTTGGCATGAGCTGCCACCTGGTCTTGAGGCGTCAAGCCGTAGTCTGCATCCCCATGGTTCTGCAGCGCCTCGCGATTGCATCTGTCCAGCACCGCTAGGTCTATGCGGTAGAACCAATCGCGCTGCTCGGGAGCACCCCAGGCAATGCGAGCCTCAAGGTCGAGCGCACGGACCTCGCTATATTCGACAAGCTTGCGCCCCAAGCGAAACTCGTACAGCGCAGCGTCGTAGAAGAGCTGCGTACCGTCGCGTGTTGAGCCCAGCAGTATCACTCGGCGTCCTCCTCGTTGCTCGACGTCGCGTCATTATCGCTGTCGGTGTTATCACTACTGCCCGCGCCTTCATCGGCGCTATCTGCGTCGTCATCGTCGCTGGAGTCATCGCTTGATTGAGCCAAGCTCATATCGACGTTGTACGAGGCATCGGCCGGCATGTCGTAGTAGACGATATCTGCTTCTGTGATCAGGTTGGCAAGCCAGGTGGTGCAGTTCTGCCGCCACAGCGAGTAGGCGGTGCTGTCCTTGAAGTAAGAGAGCAGCGTATCGGGAATCTGCGAGAGGTCCATAGACGAGACCTTGGACTCCTTGGGGAGCTTGTACGCCTGATCGATCCAGACAAAGCTGTAGGAGTCGTCATCGGCAAAGACCTGGCTCACCTGGCCTACCTTGGTGTTCTCAACAGCATCCTGCAGGGCAGAGCTTTTATCGTCCATGTCGATGCTCCAACCATAGGCGCCATTGGTGTTCTTCGCATCGTCCACGTTGCAGTACTGGGCAACAAGCGCCTCGAACCGCTCTTGGGTCACGTCGCCGGACATGAGCTCCCTGCGCACCTTCTGCACGTCATTAGTAGACGTGCCGCTATCGCCGTTGTTCATGGTAAAGCAGTAGATGTGCTTGATGTTGAGGCGCCCCTCTGTCTGGACCATGCCCTCCAAGTAGCTTTTGACCTCGTCATCTGTGGGCGTGGGGGTCTCGACCTCCTGCTTGTAGACCTTCTGCGTCAACAGCTGCAGCTCGTAGCTGGCGCGAACCTTCTCCTCGGTGGTGCCGGCTTGCTCCAGCGTCTCGTTCCAGATATCGTCGCTGCCAAAGGCGGTGGTGCTCTTCATGTTCTGGACATAAGCATCGACTTCGCTGCTATCGACCTCGATGTCGTCCTTCTTGGCAATAGAGCGCAGCATGGCGTCGGTCACCAGCTGCTGCACGGTGGAGATGCGCAGGCGCTCTGGGGTAAGGTCGTAGTTGGCCAAGAAGGTGGCCCAAGTCTCGTCGTCTGCATCGCCCAAGTTCATCATCTTCTTATAATCGGCGATGTAATCGCTCACCTCTTGCTCGGTGATGTAGTTCATGCCGTCGTACTTGGCGGCAGCTCCGCTGGGCGCGAGCACGCCACGCCAAAACAGAAAGCCGACCACGCAGGCTGCCACAAGCAAAACCGCGATAACGGCAGCAATGACAACGCACAGTTTGCGGCGCTTGGGCTCAGGCGACGCCGCAGCCGCAGCCTCCAAGTTGTCTGCCACTGCAGGCTTTGCGGCCTCATCGTTTATTTGGACAGGCTGTAACTCCTGACCTAGTTCTTTGTCTTGTGTTTCGGGCACGCCGTTGCTCCTCTACGCCTTCTTGAAGGTGGCCTTAGAAGAAAGCCCCTTTGCCGTGAATATCTTCTTGTAAGTTGAAAGCTTGGTCTTGGGCACCTTGACGGTAAGCTTCTTGCTTACGTTCTTAAACGCATTGGCGCCCACCTTGGCCTTCTTGAGCTTGGTGCTCTTAACCGTAAACGTTTTGAGAGAACTACAGCCGCTAAAGGCCTTGCTTCCTATAGAGGCAAGAGCCGTGCTCGAGGCGTCGATCGTCTTGAGCGACGTGCAGTCTGCAAACGCAGCGTTGCCTATAGCCGTCACCTTGCAGTTGGCACCCGCAATCTGAACGCTTTTGATCTTGACGCTGGTGATCTGCTTGTCCAAAAGCTGGGCGTAGCTCGCCTTGCCGCTTGCCGTGAGCTTGTACAGCGAACCTGCGAACTCGCAGGTATCGCCAACGCCCGCTTTCGTACTCATGGCCGTGCCGTTGAAGTACTGGTCAAAGCGCTTGAACGCCTTGGAGTCGATCTTGGAGAAGTCACCCACCAAGGCAAACATGCGCATCTTGTTGCGACCCACGTTGGTGTCGATGTAATCCTGCAGGCTCTTGAGATCCACGCTGGACGCAGCCACAACGAGCATCGCACCCTTAACAGAAGCATACTGGCCTGCGCTGATCACAAAGCTGGATTCTGCTGCGGATGCCACAACCACCTTGGAGGCCTTGAGCCCCAAGTCTGCTGCATGGGCGTTTGCGCACTCCAGGCTCTTGGAGAACAAGGAGCCGTCATCGCCCATAATGCTCACCGGCTCGATGCCGCATTCGGATTGGATCTGCGCTATCGCGGCATCAGAAAGACCTGCCACGGCGATCTTGGCAAAGCCGCCGTCTTTAAGATTGGACATGGTGAGCGAGCTTATGCCGCCGTTTGTATCCGCGTAAAACACCGCGGCCTTTGTGGCATATGCGTACTGCGAGGCCATGGACATGCTGTAGCCGTCGGCTGCAGACAAGACAACAGCGGTATTGCCGTAGGTAAAGCCCAGACGCTTTGAGTACTTGGTCACCAGCGAGTAAAGCTTGTTGGCCATGTTTTGGGCACCGCTATACTCCACAGCGGTGATGCTGCCCGTAACAGAGCCATCTTCGCTGCGCATGACGCTCAGCGCTTTGAGGCTCTTGGTCACAGAACTCGTAATCTCCTTAGAAGTGCCCAGAGTGATGATCTTGTCGGAACCCGCGGTGTTAACAGCGCGAAGGGCGTCTGCAGAGGTACCGCTCGTCTCCACAGGCACGGCAACGCTGCCTGCAGCACCGGCCAAGCCGGCGGCAATAAGGCCGTTTTGCCAGTTGTCTGCCGCATAGACGACAGTCGCCTTGGCGTTGGAGACGTTGCCCGCAGCCTCCTCCATGGCCTTGCCGGCCATGTTGCTCCTGTTACCGGATACGTAGCTGTTCACATGCATGGCAAAGGTCTCGACGTAAAAGGTTGCCGTGGGAGATTGCTTGCCACCGCTCACAGCGCTCACGCGATAGGCGCCCTCGGCAGTGATGGCCTCAGGGCCGCTCAGCACCGTCCACGGGCGCTCACCGGTAGAACTGTCGCGCTCTCCTTGCTTCTCAAATTTGAGGGTGTACTTGGACGCGTCAACAAGACTGCCATCCGCACCGTAGAGCACGATGTTGTCGATGCCCTCCACGCCGGTTCCATCGGGGCTTAGGTAGTAGTTGAGATCGGGACGTTCCTCGTTGACCGGGTGGGAGGAATTCTCCCAGTCGTTGTTAGAGGCTATCTCTGGAGAATAGACATAGCTGTAAGAGACGTTGTCTGCGTCAACGGCAACAAGGTTCAAGACGATCTCAGGATACTTGGAAACAACTGCACCACCGCTACCCTCTGTGTTTGCAGCAAGAGCGTCTTGAAGCGTCTGCCCGTCGTGCTTATAAGCGCGGTTGCCCCAGCCCCAGACCTTGCCTTGAGTGCAGCTGGGCACCGTGCCGCCGCCATAGATCTGAGAGCTCTCCACATCACCTTTGGCGATGTCACTCATCTTGGTAGTCCAATCAAGCAGCACCTGTGCGCTGCGGCCAGTGCCAGCAGAGGCGCTAGACTCGCTTGTGTAGAAGTTTACCGCCAGATAGCACTTGCTCACGTTGTCGTACTCGAAGGCGCGCTTGCTGGAATCCGGTTGGCAATAGAACACAAAGGTGAGGTCGCTGCTGCAGCCAGCTACGATGTTGTCGTTTGAGAAGTAGTTGGTGGCCCCTCCTTGCGTCCCCTCCATAAAGGTCACCGTCTTGAGCGCAGAGCAGTTCTTGAAGGCGTTGTTGCCTATGCGGTACTGGGACGAGCTGGGGGCATACCCTGTAAGCGCGGGGATGGTCAAGCTCGTAAGGGACGTGCAGCTCAAGAAAGCAGAGTCCTCTATGTACTGCAGGCTGCCGGCAAAGCTCACATCGGACAAGCCTGAGCAGTAGGCAAAGCAGTACTCGGGCACGTACTTGACAGAGCTGGGAAGCGTCACCGAGGTAAGCCCGCTCATGGTAAAGGCGCGGTCCCCTATCGTCGTAAGCGTGTTGGGAAGCGACACGCTGGTGAGGCTCTTTTGGTTGAGAAACGCGCTCGCTGCGATGCTTGTAACCGCAGCGCCGCCCGCAGAGCTGGGGATCGTTGCCTGACCTTTGCCCACCGCGACAACTTTGGTGATGGTGGCGTTATTGCCGCTAGCCGTGTACTCAAGCGACCAGCCGTTGCCAGCGTCGAGCGTGCCGGTGCTCTCGCCGTCGGCAAAGGCAGCAACAGGGACCCCGCACAGCGCAAGCGCCAACGCTGCGCTTGCAGCAACGCTCTTTTTGATGCAGGTAGATGCGATTATGCGCATATCGTCCTCTTTTCTCAAACAGGGGGGGCAGGGGCACCTGCCTCAAACAGACGCCCCCGTCCAAAAACTACTGCAAGACCCGCAGCGTGCGATGCGGTTCTACTTGACCTTCACGGTCTTGGCTGCAGAGTAGGAGCCGTAGTAGGTCTTGCCGTTGACCTTCTTGTAGGCACGCACCTTGACGGTGTACTTCTTGCCGGACTTGAGGCCCTTGACGGTCTTGGAGGTGCTGGTGGTGGTTGCCGTTGCAGCCTTGCCGCCCTTGACGGTGTACTTGATCTGGTAACCGGTAGCGCCAGCGGTCTTGTTGACCTTCACGGTAACGGACTTCTTGGCGGCCTTAACAGACTTCACGCTCGCCTTAGCGGGGGTGTAGAGCTTCTTCATAGCGCTGGAATTATCAGAGGCAAAGTCCTCTGCCCAAGCGCGCAGCTCGCTGGTGGGAGCGATCAGGTTGCTAAAGCTCTTGAAGGTCTGGTCCTTGTAGTAGGAGGTGCTCAGGCACTTGCCAGCCACAAGGCGCTTGAGGACCTTGTCGGTGGACTTGCTGTTCTTGTAGTACTGGTAGCCGGCGGCAAACTTTGCGTTGATGGTCTTCCAGTTGTAGGTGCTGGTTGCAAAATCGGTGCCTGCGGGCTTGTCTGCGTTGGCAAAGGTCCAACCCATGACCTCGTACAGGTACTCCGTCTTGAGATGGTAGATATCGTCATACCAGTAAGTGACGAGCTCCATGTTGGGGAACAAGTCGGGGTAGATGTAGTTGAGCACGTAGGCGTTCCAGAGCAGCTTCTCGGAGGTGTAGTTGTGCGTCTGGATAACGGTGGGAACACTGGCAAGGTAAGACGCCTTCTTGGCCTTGGTCTTGTGTGCGCCGGTGGCGTTGTTCACAACCCAGTCCTTGAGGTTAGCAGAGTTGTAGCTGTTTTTGCCGTTCATGTTGATGCCGCCGGAGAGGTCGACGATAACATCGCAGTCGGCAACCTGGTCCGCGGTGACGGTGTAGGTGGTATAGGGGTTGTCACCGTCGGAGCCGGTACCCGTCACAGAGTCGTCGCCGCCATGGGCAACGACGTCGTTGCTGGTGAGCTGGTCAACGCACATCGCCGCAAAGCCGATAGCACCGCCGGCGCCCTGGCCGGACATGTTCTCGGTAAAGTCAAAGGCCACGGCGGTAACGGTGCTCTTGCCCTCGGTGGGGTCCTCGGTCAGGAAAGCAACCTTCTTCTTGGAGGTGGTGCCGTCTGCGATCTTGGACAGCGTGTAGTACACAGACGCGCGGGCTACCTTCTCGACGTTGGTAGCGCACTCGGTCGCAGTGTACTGGCGCTCCGCCGCAGTGGACTCGTAGCGTGTGGTGCGCGGCAAGGTATTGACGCTCACCCAGTCGGTCTTGGTAGCGTCGCTGGTGTAGTTGGAGGTCTCGGTCTCCACCTGCTCGGCCAGGTTGGCCAGCGTGTAGAACGACTTCACAAAGGTGTAGGGGTTGGCGTTGTTGAGCGTGGTGATCTTGGGGCTGTAAGAGGAGTCGGTGCCCCAAGTGGCCCTGCCATTGGTCTGCGTAAAGGCAGCCTTCTCCTCGTCGGTCAACTCGTCGTCTGCGGTCTTGTGGTACTCGCCGCTTTGGATCTGGCCAACGTACTTGTTGATGGCGTCGACCTTGAAGCTGTTGGAGTTGTAGAGGATCTCAGGGCGGTACTTGAGGGGTTTCCACACGCCGGACTCGGAGTCATAGCCGGGAGAAGCGCCATTAGAGACGTTGAGCGCGGCGGAGTCGGACTTAACGGCACCCGCCGCGATGCCCGCATCGCTGTTGGCGTAAAGGTTGTACAAGTAGTTGTAGTTGTACGCGTTGGGGACCTCGTTAGCAGCAGATGCCCAGACGCCCAAAAGCGAGCTCTGGGTTGCAGTGGTCACGTCCTTGGCTGCGGTATCAGAGCCGCCTTGCTGGTCGAGGGTACCGGAGTTGGAGATACCCAGGTAGTCGGGGCCGGAAGTTGCCCAGGCATTTGCCCACGTGGTGATGACCTTGTAGGTCTTGCCATCGTCTTTTTGGACGGTGTTGGTCATAGGCGAGGTGGGGATGTTCCAGCTCGTGGTGCCCGGGGTTGCCTGGCCGCTTGCAAAAGCAGACCCTGCAACGGCGCCAGCGCCCATGCTGGCGACGAGAGCAGTGCCCAGAGCGGCTACGGCAACCGTCTTGGCGTTCTTGCGAATCTTCAAGAGATTCTCCTCTCTTTATCTAGCACAGCGCCCTATGCGCTGATGCTCCACAAAAAACAATCTCGCACGAGATTAGACTTCAAGCAGATAAAGCAAGCCTGCAGCAACCCCGCGGATACGCTCCCTAAAGCAACTAGAACCTAAAGGAGCGGGTTAGGTATTTGAAGCTGCCCAAGTACTTGCGCGCGGCCTTCCAAAAGCCACGGTAAAACGCGGCAAAACTGTCCGCTTGTGCCTGGCTTGCCTGGTCTTTGCCATATGCCACAGCCACAAAAAACTCCGTGAGCTGAGTAAACGTCACCCCCGCTTGAGCGGCAAAGGGTTCCATAGAAGACGCGTTGTTGCGCGCGTAATCCAAAGGTGTGGAACCCGCGGGCATGGCTATGCCCACGCGCGCCATGCGGTCCACCAAGAACGGATAGAGCTGCTGGATCTGCTGCGAGGGCTCCAAGCGTCGTATGCGCGCGAGCCTTCGTGCGCGGTGGACGCGCCTGCCCACAAAATAGGCGATGATCACGGCAGGGATGAGCAGCAAGATCAGCAGCGCGGTAACGGCGCGCGGCGTGTTGTTTTCGAAGTCAAACAGCTCCTGCGGGGAAGTGATGTCGATTCCCGTGAACGAGCCGCTTTTCTCCTCGTCTTGGTTGGCGGCGTCGTCGTTGAACTGCGCGGGTACGGCACGGCCTTTATCGTCAAGCTTGATGTTGTCGGTCGTGCGCTCTTCGTCGTTGGTCTTGCTCGAGGTGATGTCAAAGTTGGGCACCTGGTAGACGTCTGACGTGCCCACAACCTGCTTGGTCTCGAGCGCACGGTACTCCGTGATGAGCTTTACCTGCACGGCGCCGGGGTCAAGCGGGGCGATGATCCCAAACCAAACGCCCGCCCCCACAAGGCATGCAACACCCACACTCGCCAAGGCAACACCAAAGCCGGCGGCAAAAGAAATCTTGCGCACGCTTGCGGCATTACGAACGCACAGCTGATAGTTCTTATAGATAACCAATGCCAGGCCAGCCACCAAGAACACAAGCGCCCAAGCAAGCTCGTCAAAGCCATACAGGAACTGCACTAACGAGCAAGCGGCCACTCCCAGCAAGAAATAGAGCACGGCAAGCCCGCGCTTGCGTGTGAGCAAAAACGCCAACGTCGGCGCGATGGCAATCACTGCGGCAAAGAAAAAGTAGCTTGTTTCGGCGTCGTCAAAGGGATTGCCCTCAGACAGCGCGCCACCCGTAACCAGGACGGCGACGAGCGCCGCAGCATAGCAGGCGCCACCCAGCTTGGCCGCGCGCTTGTTGTACGCCAAAGCGATAAGCGCCGCCGTCAAGGCAAACGCGGCAATCGCCGGCACAGGCCCATGCTGCAGCCAGCTGGCTATATAGAAGAAGTCGAGCAAGGTGTAGCTCAACGCGCAGGCAGATGCAGCCAGCAGCAAGTACTCCCAAACGACGTCCTTGAGGTAATCAGCAAAGCGCATCACAGCACCTCCTCGATCTTGTTGAGGGCAGAGCAGACGACCACGTAGGGCACGTTGGCCGCCTCCAGCCTGTGAAGCGGTCGCAAGAACTCGCGCTGTTGCTCTTTGTCCATAAAGCTAGGAACGGCCACAAAGAGCAGCGCTGCTCGCTGGCGAAGCTTGATCTCTAGCAGCGCAGAGACTATGGCGTCGTTGACGTGAGCCGTGCAGAACACGATGTTGCCCTGCGCGTACATAGACGTGCCGTATTCCAAAAGCATCTCGCGCGAGGCCTGGCCGTCGCTGGGCTGGATGCGCATCATGCTGTTCATGAGGCTGTCTGCCTGCTGGATGTTGAGCAGCCTGAGCTTGGTGTCTTGCTGGTTGGAGTCAAGGTAAACGAGCTCGGAATCCACGCCGTGCTTGTTTGCAAAATCGTTGATGGAGAGGGCAGACTCGACCACGCCGTCAAAGACCTGCATGAGCGACTCGTTGTCATAATCCGGCGCATAACTGTCGATGACGATGCTTACCCCGGGGTTGCCAAAGGTCTCAAACAGGCGCGTAAAGTAGTTCTCCTCTGGGTTGCGGCTTGAGAGCTTCCAGTGAATGGTCTTGAGCGGGTCTCCCGGCTCGTACTCCCTCACACCCGCGTAGTCCAAATCATCGGTGACCACGGGCCTAAACGCCTTGCGGCTCTCTTTGACGCTCACGTTGGAGAGCTGCACGTTAGCCAGATGAAACAAGCGCGGCAAGACCTTGACCTCGTGGCGCTTGGTGTTGTCTATGGTGTGGGTAAACAGCCCCAGAAGGTCGCTGATGACGATCTTCTTGACGCCGGCGCTGTAGGTACCGATATGGTCAAACTGCGTGTTAAACCTAAAGTCACGCTCCTCAAAGGGCATGAGCACCATGCTCGTGGGGATCAAAGCGTCTACCTCGCCAAAGAGGTCGCCGATGTAGAAGTACGGCTCCAAGCGCACAAACACCAGCGGCGATTTGTTCTTGAAGTTGACCACGAACTCGATCTGGGTACCGCGCTCACACGACCCCGCAAGCGAGTCCTCGGAATACTCGAGCGCCCAAACCAAAACGCGCAGGTACACATAGGAGATGACGATGATCAAGACGACGCTTATCGCGGGAATATACGCAATGGGGTTTGCCACAAACATGGCGGGCACGACGCATACCACCAGCGCCAGCACGACAAGAGTCACCTTGGCCGCAATCGCGCGGCGCGAGGCCCTGTCTTGCTTGCCCTTAGAAGCTTGCTTCTTGTTTCTGCCAAACGTCGCCATGGTTACTCCCAGCTCCTCTGACTGGCGGCAAGCATCCACACAAACAGCGGCAGCGCCAAGACGGTAACCACGGATCCCAAGTCAAGCTGCACGGCGTTGATGTGCACGTAAGATACAAAATCCCCGCAGACAAGAAGCAAGATAGCGCCCACCAAGACGTTGCCTGCGAGCTGCTTTCTAAACTCGCTGCCAAAGACAGCGCGCACCACAAACGGAATCACCAAAGACGCCATAGCCACCTGGCCGGCGTTGACAGTAGCGGTGAGGATCATGATGGAACCGCAGCCAAGCGCCAGGATGCGCAGCTTGTTGGGATCCACGCCCAGAAGGCGCGTCTCTGCGTCAGAGAACGATATGAGATTGAGCCTAAAGCGCAAAAGCACCAGCGGAACAACGGTGACCACCAGCCCCGCGCCAAGCGTGAGCCAGGTCCAACCCGTCTCCAAGCCGGTCGCCGTCTGGAGCGCGTAATACGCAGACCACTGAGCCTCTGTCATCCAGCTTTGCGCGTAGGTGATGATCACGTTGAGCAGCTGCATGATCAACGTGCCCACAAGCAGCATGTTGACCACATTGAAGCCGCGCTTGCCGCCTATCCAGCGTCCGCCCAAGATGACAACCACCAAGACGATGACTCCACCGGCATAAGCGTAGAGGTAGTAGAGACCCAGATGCGCAGTGGCCTCGGCGCCAAACTGAGCCACCAAGATGACGATAGCCGCGCTCACGCCGCTGGTCACACCCAGCATGGAAGGCGCAGCGATGGGGTTCTTGAACGCGTTTTGGTACAGCATGCCCGAAACAGCCAGCATGATGCCGCAGACCGCGTACTTGAAGGTCTCCATGATGCTGTAGATCACATCCTGCATCATGGGATAGGCCTCCAAGGCCTGCGCGCGGACCTGCTCGTAGGAGTTGGGGTCAGAAAGCCCCACCATCTGCAGATGCAGCCAAGCGCCGATGCTTCCCACAACGTCGCCCAAAGCGTTGATGCGCCACACATAGCTGTGGCTGATGCATATGGACAACAGCGCCAACAGCAGCAGGACAATGCCAAAGCCCAGGTACTTGCGACGCATCTTGCGTTTGTCATCAGCCATGAGCCTGTTTGCGCCTGTCAGAGTCTCCACGGCGTCTTCGCGCAGCTCCATAGCATCGCTTGAGCTCATGTCGCTTAAGGATTTCTTGACATTGCCGGCAGCGCCAAGACGTTTGGAGCTTCTCGCGTCCTTGGCGTCTTTTGTTCCCGCTTCACTCGCTCCGGGCACAGCCGTCTGATCAGCTTGCTCTTGACCGGGGACAACGGCGCTATCCACGTCTATACGCACGGCCTCTGCCGCGGTCATTGCACGGCCGTCTATGAAAACGTACTCATCGCCGTTGCCGCGTTTGCGTTTAGAACCAATCGCCATTGGCTTTCCCCCTCTGCCTCAAAGCCATGACGATGAACATCACGCAGCCGATGATACTGGTCACAAGACCGGTGTTGCCGTTTGCCAAACCCGGTATGCCCAGGTAGGAGACGTAGTGAACCGCGCACACCAAGATGGCTCCGCCCAGCGCGCAGGCCGGCAGCAGATATCTGAAATCCGGGCCCACGAGCTTGCGCATGGCATGCGGAACGATGAAGCCGACAAAACCCACCGGGCCGCAAAAAGCCACGACGAGTGCGGTGATCACCGTGCACAGCACAACCATCAGAAGGCGCGTCTTGTTAGTAGATATGCCCATCGACCTAGCCTCGTCGTCTCTGAAGGCCAGAATCGAGAGCTTGTTGCTGTGCGCAAAGACCACCACCATGCACACAAGCAATGGCACGGCAAAAACTGCAACCGAGAAGCGCGTGTACGAGCCAGTAAACGTAGAGGTCTGGTAATACGTAAGCAACGAGATAAGGTCCTCGTCGCCAGAGAAGGTGACCAGGTAGTAGCGTATCCAGGTTATGACCACGCCGATGATCGCCGCAAAAACCTGGCCGGCGATGATCAGCGAGACATTAGAGACACGCCCGCGACCGGCAATAAAGGCGATGATCAAGATGAGCCCCACGACGATCATGCAGCCGATGATGGAAGCGATGAACTGCCCGTAGGTCTCGAAGAGATACTGCAGCGGCGGCAATGACGACAGGTAGTCGTTGTAAGCGTCTATGCCGCCTTCGTAATCGCCGTTGTACATGAAGACGCCGTAGATGATGAGCCCCAGCGTGCCGCCGTTCATCACGCCAAGCGTAGAGGGCGACGCCAACGAGTTCTTCATGGCGCCTTGGTACACGCCGCCAGAAAGCGCCAGCGCAGCTCCCGCCAAAGCCGACACAACCACAGCGAGCATATAGTCGTCAAAAATCGAATCCGCACCGGTGAAGAAGCGGAAGAAGCCTATGACGGATGATTGGAACTCGCGCGCAAGCTCGCCTATAGAGCTGTCCGTGCGGTCCAAGCCAAAGACATTGGTGGGCAATGTAGTCGAGAAGAAGAACACCACTGCCAAGACGATGCCCAAGATGATGAGCATACGGGCGCGCTCGTCCATGGCATGACGCGCCGCTTGCTCGTCTGCATAGGGGTTAACCTCATCTTTTGCGTGGATGCGGATGCGCTGGTAAGAATAATCCGGACCCATGTCCTGCTCGGCAGGTGCTGAAAACAGCGCGTTGTCCGATCCGTCTTTGACAGATGCCGCTTTGCGTTTGCATTGCCGTTTGCCAACAGCTGTAGCCGTGCTTGCCGGCTGTTGCTCGGCCGCCTTGGCAGCCTTTGTGACAGCTTCTTGACCGGGAACGCTCGCACCATCGCCCTTGAGGTTGATCTTGGCCATGCCTACTCACCTCCCACGATGGTCGACACGTCAGACGAGCTCATCTCGTCGTAGCGGTAGAAGTCCTTGTAGAACTCCTCTATGTAGCTCTCGTAATCCACGGCTGCTCCGCTTCCGTTTGCCACGTCGCTGACCCACGCAGCCTCGAGCACGGACTCCACAGAGCCCGTAAGCCACGACGAGAACAGGCCATGCGGGTTGACCAACACGGCATCTGCGACATCAGAGGAGCTTGAAAACACGTTCTCGGTTGCCTTGCTGCCGTCAACACCCACACTCGACCACAACACGTCCTTGCCGTTTGCCTTAAGTCCAAAGGTATCCATGAGCTCGTCTTTGACCATGGAGTAGGGATAGTAGAGGCTGCCGCTCTTCCTTGCGGAGGCCACGAAGTTCTTCTTGATGGCGTTGGTGCCGGCTATCACGACGGGAAAATCACTCGTGCCAAACGACGAGCCCACCTTGTTGCCAGCTTGGTTACGTGCCGTAGTGAGCAGCGTGAAGTCCCAGTTAGCCACGTTGAGCGAGGCGGCCGCAACATTTTTGGGAGCAACCGACCAGCTCGATTTCTCAATGGACAGCTGGTAGGTGTTGTACTGCCACACCACCATCTTCCCCGCGCTGGTAGAGGTGCTCTTGTAGGCAGCGTTGTTGATGAGCCCGCCAGCCTGGATGTAGTACGACACCGGCGTGGACTTCCAACCTATAGTAGAAAGGGCCACACCGCTGGTAGAGGTAACAGATGCTCCGCGATACTTCCTGCTAAAGCGCGCGTTGCTATCCCAGTCGTCGATCAAGAGCGTGAAAGGCGCGTCCTCGTCGTATGAATAGTCCTCTTCGTTTTTGTTCTCGTAGGTCTTCTTGCCAGCGAGTGTTCCGCCGTTGGCGCTCACACATTTGCTTATGAGCTTGTCTACAAACTTCTCGTAATCGGATGCAATCTTCTCGGTGTTGCCAGCCTGTCCTATCTCGTTGGCCTCAGACAACATCTCGCCCACCTTGGTGACGGCCGTCTTGATGTAGGTGGTATTGGTAAGAGCGGGGATAACCGTGAAGCTGATGCCGGCTTTCTTGAGCTTCTTGCGGTCGGCGTCGCTCATATCCTTTTGGTAATCCGAGTCAAAACATAAGACGGTATCGGCCTTGGCTTTGATGATGGCATCTACGTTGATCTTAGATGCGCTGCCGTCATCGCTCCAACCCTTGGCGATCTTAGAAGCGCCCTCATCGCCAAAAACCGTAGTGAACTTGCTTGAAAGCAAGGTCTTATCCGCAGCCACGAGCGCGCCTTGACCGCCCACCATCTGCACGATCACAGCGGCGTCCCCATAAGCTGCTATTCGGTTGACCTTGGGAGGTTCGCTAAAAGCACCGGTAGTGTCGTTTACCTTGACCTTGGTGCCCCTGCTGCCGCCCGTAGGCGTTTTTTCGCTCTTCTTTTTCTTGGAGTTGGTCTTGCCTGCGGCGTCGCCTTTGCCCTTAGAGTCGCCGGAGCCCCCCTCTGTAGGCGTTTTCTGGCTCTTCTTCTTAGTCTTCTCCGTCTTGTCTTGAGCCGGGCGTTTTACGGCGTTTTTCTTAGTGGATTCATAGAACCTAACGCCCTCGCTGGCCTCCAGCCCGTTGAAATCGGGATTGATAGAAAAGACCTGCTTCTTGGCGGTGTAATCGCTGTCCTCTGCCTCAGACGAGTAGACGACTATGTTTTGAGTCTCGGTCGCATTAGAGGACTTCTTGCTCGTCTCCTTGGCAGAGACCTTGTCGCTTTTCTCCTTGGCAGAGGAGTCGTTGATGTAGTACTTGTTTGGATTGTCGTAATCAACAGTATCGGCCGTTTGGAGATAGACGATCTCTTTGAGGGCATCGCTGGCGCGACACCCGCCCAACATGCCGGCAACGACAACGGCGGATACAGACGCCGTCAAAACCCTGCCTATCGTCACCTTGCGTTGTTGCAAACCCTTACCTCTAAACACAGCGTAAAAACAGCATGGCAGCTAGCGCCACGCTGTTTTATTCTCAACAAACTCTCAATTTCGCAAAGATAATAGTTGAAGAAGGCAAATAGAAAACCCATTTTTGGGCTAGGTTTAGGCAATTCTGATAACAAGTGACGAATCGCAACGAACAGGTATATATCGCTATCTAATGGAGGGATAGTTAGCATTAAAAGAAGATTGTCATTATGAAATAGGACAACCATGAATCTAGGCTCCTGGCAAAAATCACCAAGATGCGGTGGTGACAAGAAAAAAATCTTTATCTTTTTGCGCATATAGAAGTACACTGGAACACGGTTTCGGGTGAGCCAAAAACCCGTTGTCAAAAGGCCCAAGAGAGGCCAAGAAAAGGGGCGAGAAAGCCCAAAGGAACGAGCCGCAAAGAAGACAGACGGCTCCAAGTCAACCGGGAATGTCCCGGCAAGAAAGGAGGGTCACTGCAATGGCAGAGAACGAGACCCCCAACGTAGAAGAAACAAACGAGCAGCCTAAGCCCCAGGGCTACGGCCACGGTTATGGCGAGGGACCCAAGGGCCCCAAGCCAGAAGGCTATGGTCGTCCCCAAGGTGGCCCCGGCAACTACGGTGAAGGCCCCAAGGGCGGCTACGGTGCCGGCCCGCAGGGTTACGGCGAGGGCCCCAAAGGCCCCCGCGGCGGCTATGGCCAAGGCCCCAAGCCCGGTATGCCTCCCATGGGCGCAATGCCCCCGATGGACGGTATGCAACCGATGATGGGCATGCCCATGATGCCTTACATGCCTGTCATGATGGTGCCGGTCATGCCTATGTACGGCATGCCCATGATGCCTCCCATGGGCGCGGCCCCCATGGGTCCCGGCCCCAAGGGCCCCAAGGGTCCCAAGCCCCAGGGTTATGGCCGTCCCCAGGGTGGTCCCGGCGGCTACGGCGAAGGCCCCAAGGGCGGGCATTACGGCGAGAAGCCCAAGGGCGATCACAAGCCGCTCCCATTGGTTGTAAAAGAACTGGCCGAGAAGGTCGATGCTCTTAACGAGAAGATCGACAAGCTCTCCAAAGAGGACTAGCGCCGCGCGTTTTGCGAATAGTCAAAAACAAAGGGTCGCTGGCAAAAGCCGGCGGCCCCGCTTTTGTAAGGCAAAGAAAACTCGCTAGCATCGTCTCGACAAGCGCCGTTGGAAACTTGGAAGTATTCGCACAAGTGCTTTGGCTCTTGCTCCTTGCCAACTCAACCCTACAGTCGTCCTTGCTGCGCATCTGCGTTGCATTCAACTATCTATATCACGTGCGTTTACGTCGGTCTTTATCGCATCCGCCCATCCGTTCTTGACCCTTGGACTGCCCATGACTTCACTGCAACCCAGCATCGATTACTGCTTGGATTTGCGCGAGCTCATCACGCTTGCTGATCTCGCGCAAGACCAATGTGCCGTTATTTGTACGCTGCTCGATACACCTGCGCTCCGTTCCAGCAAGCGCATCTACATTGGCAGCAGTTTCTGCCCGCAAAGCCTAGAACGTTCTCTATCGCTTATCAATGCTGCTGCAGATGTCTGCCACGAGCTTGGCGCCCGGCTAACGCTGTCGCTTCCTATCCCTGCCCAGCGCTTTTTAGAACATCAAGACGCCTTGGTCGATTCGCTATTGCAACAGCATGCGAGCATCATCGATGAAATCATCGTCAACGATTTAGGCACACTAACGCAGCTGAGCGAGCGCATACACAACGCGTCTCAAGACGACCCTTTTAATAACATCACGATCATCATTGGACGCTTGCTGTGCAAAGACGTACGCGACCCCCGCAACGCAGATGTCTCCTGGAATCGCCGTACACCCGCATATCTTGCACCAGGCTACGAGGGCGAAAACGCTTTGCAACAGCTCATTGCCACTTGCAGTTATTGGGACAGCAAACATGAGCGCTATGAGAATGCAATCAGCGGCATCGAGCTTGACCCCATCTGCGCAGAGCTGGACCTGTCTACCTTACCGCAGGGTTTGCTTCCCGTGCTCAACGGGCCGTTGTGCTACATATCTACCGGCCAGATTTGCGAGTATGCTAGCATCGGCCTTCCCGCACAGAAAGCTTTCCGTCCAAACGGCACTTGTAGCGCCCAGTGCGCCAAAACCTGTATGCGTTATTGCGGAGCAAGCGGCGTTGAGTTCCTCAAGATCGGACGTAGCGTGTTCTTCCAAACGCCGTGGCAGACCGATCTGCAAGGCGTTGCCCGCTATAGACAACTCATAAGCCCGCTTAAGGAGGTGCGTGGCTGATGGGAATCCCGCTGGTGCCTCTCAACGGAGCGCACAACACTCAACCATATGCTGCTGCCGGCGCAAAAGAGATGTACTCCGGCTTTTACGATCCAGCTTGGGAAGAAGCCTTTGGGCTCGGCATTGACCTCAACCGCATGAGCGGCTTTGGGCGCAGCGCCAACGCGCTTAACTTCAAAGAGCTGCTGGCTGCTGTGCAAGAAGTCAAAGCGCTGGGTTGCAGCTTCTACGCAACCTTCAATGCTGCAAACTACAGCGCACAGGCCAAACCTTGGCTACAAAGCTATTTCATGCAGTTAGCATGCGCAGGAGCCGATGGCGTGATTCTCTCTGGGCCCGATTTCATCGAGCTTGCGCATGAGTGTGGCCTCAAAGCCGCGGCCAGCACTATGTGCGGCATCTACAACAGCCGTATCGCAGGGCTCTACGCGCAATGGGGCATGGATCGACTCATCCTTCCACGCGATTCGAGCCTAGGAGAGCTGCGTCAGATCATAAGCGACCATCCGCAGCTTGAGTACGAGGTATTCCTCATGCGTAACGGCTGCGTGTTTAGTGACAGCCATTGTCTAGGTGTACACGGTATGGACTGCGGGGCGTTATGCGGAGAGCTACGCGAAGCCAGCCGCAAGCTTGGCAAAAGAGGAGGACTTGATCCCCAAAAGGCACTGATAGCAAGTGATCTTCACTGCAACATGTTCCACAAGTACGCATGCGGACAGTGTGCCCTATGGGATCTTGAGCAAATGGGCGACTGTGCTTACAAGATCGTCGGACGCAGTGATGACCCGCAGGCTTTGGCCGATGATGTCTCTCTCACAGCTGCAAATATTGCTGTCGCGCGTGAGTGCTCAAGCAGGCAGGAATATCTAGAGCGTATGATTCGCAATCCCTATGAAGACATCGTTTGCGCCCGTGGCCTCAATTGCTACTACCCCGAGTTGTTTGACTAACGACCATAAAAACATTGCCTCAACCGGCGTGTACTGCGCTTGATATTGCACAAATGAGAATGAATGCTCGATATGAGCGACGCGAAACAAATAACTGAGGGACGACAATCGAGGGGGGCCGGTCATCCTCGCGATTACAACAGCATCGTAGCGACGTTGACAGCACCGCAGCGCAGAACCCGCAACCATCCCGGAACCAGCGCCCCCAAACGGCGAGAGCCCCCGGTCGGCCCAGCGGCGCCCTACCCTCCCGCAGC
>CAVAPV010000036.1:0-23976 GCA_963590525.1 Agathobacter rectalis | reverse complement strand
CAAGGATGCTATTGCGCCATCCCGTGATGACCGTGCGTTATCTGCGCAAGAAGATCGCTGCGCGCAGGAGGCAACACTAGTTGGCGCGACAACAATGAGCTTTCAGGTAAACATGGTTTGCGAAGTGCCGACAATTCGCTGGTGCAAGTAGGGGAGAGCACTGCTCTCCCGCGGTAGGTGGGTCGCTGCTTTTTTGCGCCAAAAGGAAGAGACGGGTATATGGGCGAAAAGTGTATCCGGCGCCACTTGCTGGCATATGGCCGCGGGCATGGGCGGAGCTCTCTTCAGACCACTGCGCTGCCCCATCTCGCCACGGTCTCGTTCCTCACGAGTGCCCGCATGCATGGTCACGCTGGCAGGATTTGATTAATAAAGTGGTCACGCAGGTATGGATTGGTCATGCCTGTTTTTATGCAGTGCCATTTCCTGCCAACGTGACCGTTTGGATGGCCATAACCTGCCAGCGTGACCACGGCGCACGCGCGATTTGTGTTCTCGCAACCCGCTGCAACCTATCCGGGCGGGCACTGCTCGCCCCTGTGCACATCTGCAGGTCTATCTGGGCGGGTTTGCTCGCATCGCTACCTTGCCTGACTTGCGGACATGAACGATTTGAGGACCGATTGCTTCGGACATGAACGATTGAGGTGCATCGGAGACCGGATATGAACGATTTTGGACTCTGTATCCTAGTGGCAGAGTTATATGCCTTTGCAAAACCACAGGTCAGGAGCTTGTATACAAGATGCTCACACGGGCTTGAATCGCCTAATCGTTCATATCCGTCATGACTTCTTGCCTAATCGCTCATATCCGGCATGATTCCTCGCCAAATCATTCATATCCGTCGTTAGGCAGCCCGTTATTGTCTTTGCCGTGCTCGAATCTTCGTAATTCTGTAGTCTTGCATGCTTTTGGATTGAGCCGCGAGTGCCCAAAGGCAAGGCCGGCGTCAATGTAAGCCGCTATCTCAACTCAAAGTGCTTGCCGCGGTATTGTATGACCCCTTGGGCTCGCAAAGCCGATAGTTCGGCAGACAGCGTGCTGCGGTCGATGCCGAGATACGCTGCCAGTTTTTCCTGTGTAAACGGTATAGAAAATTCGCGCTGCCCATGCAGCTTTTGCTGCAATGACAGATACGCGAGGATTTTCTCACGCACGCTTTTTGGGGCCGTGGCCATGGCGCGGCGATTGAGCGCAACGTTTTTGCTCGCCATAGAGACCAGCAGGTTGCGTACAAGCGTTGCGTGGCATGCGCACTGCTTTGGGCACGCGCGCATCGCATGGGTAGCATCAAGCATCGCGACCAGGCTCTTCTCGTCTACAGCAACATCCACGTCCATGATGCCGTCCTTGCCGCATGCGTATGCCACGGCAAAAGGCTCGCCGGGATTGATTGACTCCAAAACGGTTACCGATCCCCAGACATCCGCGATCTCGATATGCAGCTGGCCCGACAACAACACGCCGATCCGCTGTGCCGGCTCGCCCGCACGCAACACTCGCTCGCCGCGCTTATAGGTGCGCTCGACGCATTTCAGGCATGGCAGCATCGCCTGAATATCCGCCGGATCGATTCCTCTGAATATAGCTGCATCCGTGATTTGCAATTTTGTCACTCTTTCCAAAAAATGTTCTCTAGAGAACATTTTATAGCACGTAATCCGCGTAATCTTCAGGCAGAGTCAAACACCACGAGAGAGGAGTCATGCTATGTCCGAGACTTCTATGTTCTGCTTCCAGTGCGAGCAAACCGCCCGCTGCACCGCCTGCACGGGGGCCGCAGGCGTATGCGGCAAGACCGCCGAGGCGGCCGGCTTGCAAGACAAACTGACCGGCGCGCTTGTCGCGCTTGCACAGGCCCTTGAGGGCAAGACTGCCGATGAGGCTACAGCGTCCCTGGTTATGGAGGCGATGTTTGCCTGCGTGACCAACGTCAACTTTGACGAGGCAAAGCTTTCTGCTCTTATCGATGCGGTCCATGAAAAAATCGCCGGTTGCGGCGAGGCCATACCTGCCGATTACGATATGAACCTGGTTTGGAACGCCCAAGAAGATGTGCGCTCGCTCAAGAGCCTCATCTTGTTTGGCCTGCGCGGCATGGCTGCCTACGCCTATCATGCTGCCGCGCTCGGTTATACCGATGACGCCGCAAACGCGTTCACACTCGAAGCGCTGCGCACCATCGGTTCTGACGCCGACGGCGACGCGCTGCTGGCCTGCGCGCTCAAGGTTGGCGAGGTAAACCTGTCTGTGATGGCGCTGTTGGACAAGGCAAACACCCAAACCTACGGGACTCCCGCCCCAGCTACTGTTGGCATGACGGTGGAAGCTGGTCCGTTCATCGTCATCAGCGGTCACGATCTGCACGATTTGAAGCTGCTTTTGGAGCAGACGGAGGGCCGCGGTGTGAACGTGTACACGCATGGCGAAATGCTCCCCGCACACGCCTATCCCGAGCTTCGCAAGTACCCGCACCTGAAGGGTAATGTGGGCACCGCATGGCAAAACCAGCGTAAGGAGTTTGCCGAGCTGCCGGGCGCCTTCTTGTTTACCACGAACTGCCTGATGCCGCCCACCGCTGCCTACGCAGACCGCGTGTTCACCTGCGGTCCGGTCGAGTTTGCCGGCACTGCGCACATCGGTGACGACAAGAACTTCGAGCCGGTTATCGCCAAGGCTATCGAGGTTGGCGGCTTTGCCGAGGACACTGCCTTTACCGGCCATAACGGCGGCGAAACCATGACGACCGGCTTTGGTCGTGAAGCTGTGCTCGGTGTTGCGCCTGCGGTTATCGATGCTGTGAAATCGGGTGCCATCAGCCGCTTCATGCTGGTCGCAGGCTGCGACGGTGCCCGCCGCGAGCGCTCGTACTACACCGACCTCGTCAAGCAGGCGCCGGCTGACTCCGTCATCTTGACGCTGGCGTGCGGCAAGTACCGCTTCAACGACCTTGACCTGGGAGAGATCGGCGGCATCCCGCGCTTGCTCGATGTGGGCCAGTGCAACGACGCCTATGGCGCAATCCAGATCGCGCTCGCGCTTGCCGAGGCGTTCGATTGCGGCGTGAACGACCTGCCGCTCACTATGGTGCTGTCTTGGTACGAGCAAAAGGCCGTCTGCATCTTGCTGACGCTGCTTCACCTGGGTATCCAGGGTATCTATCTGGGCCCGACGCTGCCTGCGTTTGTCAGCCCCGGTGTGCTCGACGTGCTGGTTAAGAACTACGGCGTGTCTCCTACCTCCACCCCCGAGGCCGATTTGGCAAAGATCTTCGCGTAGAGACGCCTCTCATGTTGTGGCCCTGCTAGTGCGCTAGCGGGGCCACATAACGTTGGTTTGGCCAATCTGGCCGTTACGACCATCCATTTGAGATGCTACAATGGTGCCAACGACAGCCTGAGCTGCTACCAGGCGACGCCGTTTTTGTAGAATGGCGCTAGATTACTCTAGCGCCGCTTCTTTTTGCGACCATCACCTCTAAGGCAGGCCTGAGCAAAGCCAACAACCGCTGCCGCGAGGCTAAAAGCACCCCCGATGACATATAAGATTGCTGCTGCTAGGTTCATGGTTTCACCTCCCATCATAGTGGAAGGCGTCGCCTGGACTCAGGCTGCCGTGGCAGTCTCTATCTTATTAAGAACATTTGTTCAGGATAAGTCTTGACATTTGGAAACGCGCATCAAATCCTAGGAAGTCGCGCTAGCAAATCGTTCATGTCCGGCAAGACAATGGCTGTCACGCAGCGGGTAGCAGATAGACGTTTTGCGCGTCGCAGGCCATGAGCGTTGGCTGATTGTGGAGAAGATCGATAGTCTTGAGATTCTCCTCGAAGGCGCTCGCATCAATTGCCTTTGCGGCATGCAGCTTGTCTAGAAGCTTTGCGTTTTGATTGTCGTTAAAGGCTTCGGCACCGTCTCCAAGGTGCGCAAGTCCCTCATCGATGGGGGTGCGCTCTCCCACTGGCGTTTTCTCGATGAGGCCCCCCAGCTTCTTTGCAGCATATGCAAACGTCTCGACTGCTACGGTGTCAGCGGCGTCTAAAGAGTGCGAGCCGATGGTGTTATAGCAACGTGTGTACAACATTTTGTAGCGATCTGCAGACTCTTCTATTTTATGCAGTGCCAACTGGAGGTAAGCGCTGTCAAAGTTGTTTGATAGCACAGGGTCCATAAACAGCGCAAATGAGTACATGTAGAGCGTTGTCTGGTAGTCCTTGAGATTGTCGAGCACGTCGTTAAGTCGCTTGTTGACCATAACGCGCATCTCGAGAGGTGTTTTCCTCTCAAGCGCCTTGGTGGTCTGAGCATGGTAGAACTCGACGTTTTGCTTGGCCTCTTGCAAGATATCGAAAACTTTGTTGTGCGCCGTGTTCATCCAGGTGGGGTTGCTGTGGTTGAGTTTGTAGTCGCCAAGCAGATCCATCAGCATCTTGAGATTGCCGTGCATCTTGGTGCGCTTCTCCTGCTGCATCCAGCAGAGTATCTCGTCCACTGTGGATTGAATCGAATCGAGCTTTTGGTTGATCTGCGCAAGCGCCGCTGCTACAAACAACGAGGTAGGGTCGTAGGGCAACGAGGTAATCGAATTTATATCGACGCCACTCACCTCGTGAAACCGCGCCTGTCTAAGCCCGCTGTACCCTGTGCCGTATGACCCGATCAGCCCTCCCTCTGTTTCATGGAGGATCGACGGGCCAAGCGGATTCCCGTACTTGTCCGTCACGGCAAGCAGCTTGGGCGTGTCAACAGCGCCTAATAAGTTTTGCGCGGGCCCTGGCAGAGAAGACAGCGCAAGGCCAAGCTCGGGAAGCGCCTCTATGGACAACTTGACGGCGCGGCCCATGTCCGCCGGCTCTTCATCAAGCAACGCCAAGTGAAAGTCTGTGTTAGAGAGATGCTCAAAGACAAGAGCGTCTTGTTCGTTGGCAGGCGTGATTTGGTTTTCAGAGCCGTTGGCAGACACGGGCAACTCCTCTAATTAGCTGTTTCTTCTGAGAAAGCGGATCAAGACCCAAATGAGCCAGATGCCGCCTGTGCAAAGCGTGAGGATGAAGTCTTTGAGTAAACCGATTTTAGATGTCATGGTAGCTTCTATTCTGCAAACTGCACGTTTACTTCGACGTCGTCGCCATAAAGCGATTGAATCTGATTGGAAATCAGCTCTTTAACGCGCTCGTCGGACTTATCGAGCATGCCGCTGCTGCCAACCTTGTCGGTTTGGTCTTGGCGCGCCTTGACGTAGAGCTCGTTTAGGTCGTCTTTGCTGGCCTTGTTGAAGGTTCCCTCGTCTGCATAGGGATGCAACGTGGATTGATCGATGTCGATGCTGAGAATCTCGGAGTGGGGGAGTGTGACAGATACAGACTTGAGCGTGCCGTTAACGCCCATGCTCGAGTCGCACTCGATCTTCTCTGCGTCGACGCCGATGCTTGCGGTGCCGTCGACGGTTGCCACGTAGAGTTTGCTGGTGATGGGGTTTTTGAGCTCCCAGGGGTTGCCGGTATCGTCGATGGCCATGATCTGCGTGAAGTTGTATTCGTACGTGGTCATCTTAGCTACCGGCACGATCTCCTCTCTAAGCGAGTCGGTAGTAACTTGCTGGGTTTGCTTGGTCACGAACTGGTAGACGTTTCCTACCAACAACAGCACGATGAGGGCTATCGCTAAGGCTGCGGCGAGCATTAGCTTGGCTTTGCTTAGTCCGCCAGCGGGTAGATTCTTTGTCATTTTCGTATCCCTTCTTGAGTACTTGCTTTGCAACTCTAGCCAATCCCTTGCAGCTTTTCCTTAGCTCGCAGCTAGGTAATCATCAGAAATGTTTCTGATTTCATACAGTGCATTTTATGCAGGGCCATAGCCTTTGCGCTATGGGAAAGTCGGAAATGAGAAACATAGTTGGCGAGCGCATCAAAGAGCTTCGCGGCGAACATGGCCTCACGCAGGAGAAGTTTGCCCTCATGACCGGCATCAACCGCAGTTACCTGGCAGATATAGAGAAGGGTAACCGCAACTTTGGGTTCGACACCCTTGACCGCATCGTGTGCGGTTTTGGCATCGGTTACGCGGAGTTCTTTCGCGGCCTTTAGACGCAGACTGCAGCCGCAACGCTTCGCGCTTCTCCAAACTCGACAGTGGCCAGGCGATTGTCGATTGATGGACGCCCCGCCCGCCTTTTAGCATGTAGCTCATACGTTTGATCATGCAGGCGCTTTGCGCTGTCTTTAAGCCGCCTGCATCGTAGAGCACCTATAAGGAGAAGCGGATGATAAAGACCCTCAAAAAGATCGCGGCGGCAGCCGTTGCGACTGCGGCAGTGGCGGCGATAGCTTTTGCCCTGACCGGCTGCGGCGCAAGCTCAGATAGCTCTAGCAGCTCTGATAGCACAAGCACTGGCAGCGCAAGCAGCCAGACCAGCACCAACTCCGTCGTCATCGGCACGCTTGCCACCGAGGACATCCTCCCCATGTGGGTCGCCCAAGAGGAGGGCCTTTTTGCCGAGCATGGCGTTGATGCCACCGTCACCACCTTCCAGTCTGCAACCGAGCTCATCGCCGCCATCACCGCTGGCGATGTCGACTATGCCATGACCGATCCGATGGTCACCGCCTCCATCTACGCATCCGGCACCGACGTGCAGATCGAATGGGTCACCTTGGGCACCACCGCCCAGCAGGGCCGCTTTGGCATCATGACCGCCGACAGCTCCATCAAATCCTTGGAGGATCTGGCCGGAAAAGAGATCGGCGTGGGTAGCAACACCATCTTGGAGTACGTCATGGATACGCTCATGACCAACGCCGGCGTCAGCGAAGACGACATCAAGACCTCCGAGCTTCAAAAGCTTCCCGTGCGCTACCAGGCGATGGCATCCGGCCAAGTTGCTGCAGCAGCCCTGCCTGCATCCTTGCTGGCGCTTGGCGAGGCAAGCGGCTTTACCGTCGTGGCCGATGACACCACGGGCGACAACATCTCGCAGTCCGTCATGATCGCTCGCACCGATGCGCTTGAGGCCGATGGCGGCCAAGAGACGCTTGATGCCCTCAAGGCGGCTTGGGATGACGCCGCAGGCAAGATCAATGCCGACGGCGACTCCTACCGCGAGCTGCTGGCAGCCAACGCCAATCTCTCCGACGAGCTTGCCAAGACCTATAAGGTCAGCGAGTATCCCACCTGCCAGCTTCCTACTCAGGAGCAGATCGACAACGTCTTGAGCTGGATGAAGAAGAAGGGCTACCTCACCGTCGATTTGACCTACGACGCTGCAACCGGCCAGTTCTCCAAGAACTAGGCACCTTGCCGGCTCAGCTCGCAGCTGTCAAATCCCCGCACATACGGCGGGCGGAGCGCTCATAAGGCGCCCGCCCGTTTCGTGCTGCATAGCGGGCGCAGCTGCAGGCGATGCTTTTCGGGCCGCGTCTTGCACCCTGCGTCTCACACCTGGCACCCTATGCCCGTATCCGCGTGAAGATTGGAACCCCATGACCCTCATGTTTGACGACGTTGTCGTCGACTACCCGGCGCCTGCCGGCCAAAAAGGCAGCTTGCGCGCCTTGGACAGCCTCTCGCTTTGCGTTGAACGCGGCGAGGCTGTCTCTATCATCGGCCCGTCTGGCTGCGGCAAATCGACGATGTTGCGCCTGGCTGCTGGTCTGGCATGCCCCACATCTGGCAGCGTGACCCAAGACGGTACCGCGCTTAACCGTCCACGCAGCGGCACCGCCCTCATCTTGCAGGACTTTGGCCTGCTGCCGTGGAAAAACGTCTATGCCAATGCCGAGTTGGGGCTCAAGATTCGCGGGGTGGATGCTGCGTCGCGCAAGGCCAAGACGCTCGCCGCGCTTGAGCGCGTGGGGCTGTCTGGCTTTGAGAAGAGCTATCCCAACCAACTCTCTGGTGGCATGCAGCAGCGCTTGGCCTTGGCGCGTGCCATCGCCATGGATATCGACACCCTGCTCATGGACGAGCCGCTGTCTGCCTTGGACGCCTTACTGCGCGAGGATCTGCAGGACGCGCTATTGGAGCTGTGGGCGCGTCAAGGCTACACGCAGGTGCTCGTCACGCACTCGATTGAGGAGGCGGTTTATCTGGGGCAGCGCATCGTGGTCATGGCGCCGCGCCCCGGGCGTCCTGTCGCCTGTATAAGCAACCCGCAGATGGGCAAACGCTCCTATCGCGACACCGAGGAGTTTTTTGAGCGCTGCCGACAAGTGAGGCGCGCGCTGGACGAGGGGGTGCGCAATGCGTAGCTCTGTTATCTCGCGCGTGGCCTGCGTGTTATTTGCCATCGTCTTCGTGGTTGCGGGCTGGCAGATCACCGCCATGCTGCTTGACACCCCGGCTCTTCCCACGCCGGCTGCCACGGTGCCCATCTTTGTCCGCTTTGCCCCAGATATCGCCCCCGGCTTTGCCGTGAGTGCCTACCGTCTAGTGGTCTCGCTTGTCATCGGCGTGGTTTTGGGCGCGCCCATCGGGCTTGCCATTGGCCGCAGCCCCAAGCTCGACGCGCTTTTTGCCCCGGTGCTCTACATCCTCTACCCGCTGCCCAAGATCGTGCTGTTGCCTATTTTGCTCGTTCTCTTGGGCCTGGCAGACGCCCCTAAGATCGCGCTTATCTCGCTCACGGTGTTTTTCCAGGTGGTGGTTGTCATGCGCGATGCCGCCAAGGCGATCCCCGAGGCAACGGTGCTCTCGGTGCGCTCTTTGGGCGGCGGACGCGCTAGCGTGTGGCGCCACGTGGTCATCCCCGCCACCTTGCCGGAGCTGTTTACCACCTTGCGCGTGAGCTCGGCGGTGGCCATCGCCGTGCTCTTCTTTGCCGAGGCCATCGCCGGCTCTACGGGCGTGGGTTACTTCATCATGGAGAGCTGGGCTATGGTCAACTACCCGCGCATGTTTGCCGGCATCATCGCCTTGGCCGTGATGGGCGTGGTGGTCTACGAGTTCTTTGACATCGCAGAGCGTCGCCTTACTCGCTGGCGCTCCCATCGCTAGCCCGCCGTTGCCGTATGCCCGCTTGGCGCACTCCGCATCGCACGGCCACAGCTGTCGCCATGCGCGCCGCAGACCCGCCCATGCCTCGGCGTCCTAAAGCTCGACACAGTGTCGTGCTATCATCGCCCGCATGAGAAAGCGACCCGAGAAAACCGAGCAGACCAAGGCAGACCTCCAGGAGGCCTTTTGGCGCCTGTACGAGACCCGCCCCGTAGAGAAGGTCTCGGTGAGCGCGGTGTGCACTAAAGCCGGCTACAACCGCGCGACCTTCTACCTGCACTTCAAAGACATCTACGACCTGCTCGAGTCCATAGAGAGCGCCCTTGTGGACGGCATGACCGATTGCGTGGAGTCGTGCATGCAGCGCTTGGCGGCAGATACCGGCAAGATCGCCTTGATGGCCGCGCTCAAAGACGTGATCGTCTACTACGAGCGCAACCGCCGCTACATCGTCGTCTTGCTGGGGCCCAAGGGCGACCCGGCCTTTACCGTCAGGCTCAAAGACGCGCTCAAGCCGCTGTGGCGCCGCTATGTGATCCAAGACGCGGGGGACCATACCGAGCAAGAGCTCGACCTCATGTTGGAGTACACCTTGGCCGGAACGCTGTTCATGATTTCTCGCTGGCTTGCAGACCCCGGCAGCATAGGTGTCGTGGAGATGGGCAAGCTCGTCTACGACACCTCTATCAGGGATTTGTCGGCTCGCGCCGCACGCTAGTCCAACGCGCCTGCCTGCAACTGCATCTGCGTCGCAGGCGCACGCTACAATAACGCAGATATCCAACCAACGACTGGAGGGCAAACCTCATGGAAGCATACAAGCAGGAGTTCATCGAGTTCATGCTGGAAAGCCAGGTGCTCAAGTTTGGCGAGTTCACGCTCAAAAGCGGCCGCAAGAGCCCGTTTTTCATGAACGCGGGCGCCTATGTCACCGGCGACCAGCTGCATCGTTTGGGCCTGTACTACGCCAAGGCCATCAACGACAACTTTGGCCTGGACTTTGACGTCGTCTTTGGCCCGGCGTACAAGGGCATTCCCCTAAGCGTCGTCACCGCCATGGGCCTTTACGAGCTCTACGGCAAAGAGGTCAAGTACTGCTCCAACCGCAAAGAGGCCAAAGACCATGGCGAGGGCGGTAATCTCTTGGGCCACGCGCTGCAAGACGGAGACCGCGTGATCATGGTCGAGGACGTGACCACCTCCGGCAAGTCCATCGACGAGACCCATCCCATCATCACCGCTGCGGCAGACATCACCGTCCAAGGCCTCATCGTGAGCCTCAACCGCCAAGAGGTTGGTCGTGGCGGCGTCAAGTGCGCCTGCGACGAGGTTAGCGATAAATACGGCTTCCCCACGGCGGCCATCGTCACCATGGCAGAGGTCACGCAGTATCTCTCCGATAAAGGCGTGCTGGATGCCAGCATGCAGGCTTCCATCGCCGCTTACTACGAGCAATACGGTGCCAAGGAGTAGGCATGGCTCTCTTTAGCAACCTCAAAAAGGCCTTTTGCGGCGAGTCCGGCCGTTTTCAAGTGGCCGATAGGATCGTGGTCTGCTCGCATTGCGGAGGGACAGAATTCAAAGACGACCAGGCACAGCTCAACACGGCAGGCGCCACGTACTTTGGCTACGACTGGCTCAACAGGAGCGCGCATGCTCTCATATGCACTAACTGCGGCCATATAGAGTGGTTTTTGCAGTAATGGCAGCTACGGAATACAACCGCCTCACGCCGCTCATGTGCGCGCGTTTGGCCGCGCCGCACACCTGGCCTGGCCCCAGCGTGCTCACCACCGTCTTTGGCGGCGTCTTTGCCGCGTCGCAGGGTTATGGCTTTGACGCGTGCATCTGGTGCGTGCTGCTGCTTTGCGCGGTGGCGGCCCAGTCTGCTGTCAACACCCTCAACGATTGGGCGGATTTCAAGGCCGGTACAGACACCGCAGAAAACTCCGACGACCCAACAGATGCCGTGCTCGTCTACGACAACCCCAACCCGGCGCATGTGCTCGCGCTTGGCGTGGTCTACATGCTCGTGGCGCTTGCGGCGGGTTTGGTGGCAACCGTTTGGAGCGGCAGCGCCTTGCCGCTGGTCATTGGCGCGATAGGCGCCGTGTTTATCGTCTGCTATAGCTCTGGCAAGCTGCCGGTGAGCTATTTTCCGGTGGGAGAGCTCGTAAGCGGCGTTGTCATGGGCTGCCTCATCCCGTTGGCAGACATCGTCATCTTTGCGGCGCACAGCAGCGGCACTGGCCTGTTTGACTTGGGGATCATGACGCCTGCAGGCTGGGCCAACGCGCTGGTGAGCACCGCGCCCTTTGTGCTGGGCATCGCCTTGGTGATGGCCACGCAAAACTGTAGCGACATAGAACGCGATAAACCCATCGGCCGCAAGACGGCGGCCGTGGTCATGGGGCGTGCGCGTTTTCGCATGGCATACCGCGTGTGCATCGTCTTTTGGATTGCCTGCGTGCTCCATTTGGTCTTTTGGGGCTATGGGGCAAGCGTCATGTGGGTAGCTGTCGTCTGCCTGCTTTTGGGCATCGGCACAATCCGCTTCACGCTCACCACGCCTCTTGTGCACGAGACGCGCGGGCCCTCTATGGGGGCCATCAACAAGGCCAACCTCTTTATCAACGGGGCTTTCATCCTGGCTGCGATGGTAAGCCTCATGCCGGCGCTGTCCTAAAGCGGCTTCGATCGCTTAGATTGTCGCTGGCTTTCCTGCCATGGCTTTGCTTGCTGCCTGCCGATTGCAGGTCATGCAACCTTAAGGCTGCCTGCAAGCGAGCCTCTTTAGGTTGCGTCAAATTAACCGTGCCGCCATCATGCTGTTGACTGCCCACGGTAGCATTGGGGCACAGGCTTTTTAGAAAGGACCTCCATGAACTACTTGATGCTCATCATCGTCACCTTTGTCTTGGGCCTTGGTACGCAGTGGTATATCAACCACGCCTACAAGAAGTACTCCCAGGTTGACTCGGCAACCGGCCTCACCGGCGCCCAGGTGGCTCGCAGGATGCTCGATGACAACGGCCTTACCCATGTGCAGGTCAACTGCGTGGCCGGTACCTTGACCGACCATTACGACCCGCGCACCCGCGTGGTGAGCCTGTCCGAGGACATCTACCACTCCACCAGCGTCTCTGCAGCCGCTGTTGCCTGCCACGAGTGCGGCCATGCCGTGCAGCATGCCACCGGCTACGTTCCCATGAACATCCGCAGCGCTCTGGTGCCTCTGGCAAACTTTGGCTCCAGCGCATGGCTCATCTTGCTGATGATCGGCATTTTCTTCCAGATGACCGGCTTGATCTTGCTCGCTTGCTTTGTCTACGGCTTTGCGGTGCTGTTCCAGATCGTCACGCTGCCCGTCGAGTTCAACGCATCGCGCCGCGGTTTGGCCTATGCCAACAACACGCTCAACGTTGCCGGCAACGGCGCCAAGACGGTGCTCACCGCCGCAGCGCTCACCTATGTTGCCGCCGCGCTCACGAGCATCATGCAGCTGCTCTACTACCTGAGCGTCTTCACAGACAACCGCTAGGGCAGCCGCGCTACAATAGCAGCCTTAGACACACGGTTTCCCCTGACTCCAAAGGAGCTTTACCACCATGGCAAAAGAGCACGTGCACGGCGTATTCGAGTCTGTTGCCAGCCAGTACGACGCCGCCAACAACCGCATCTCCTTGGGAATGCACCATCTCTGGAAGCGCGAGCTGGTCAACGCGGCGCTGTCGTCGTGCCCTCAAGGCAGCGTGGGCAAGGTGCTCGACGTCTGCTGCGGTACGGGCGACATCACCCAGCGCATCGCTGCTGCAGATCCCGGCGTCATGGTCGTGGGGCTGGATTTTTCTGCCCAGATGCTCGACGTTGCCCGCCATCGCACGCAAGGCCAAGACAACGTCATGCTGGTCGAGGGCAACGCCATGGAGCTTCCCTTTGACGATGGCACCTTTGATGCATGCGTGGTGAGCTTTGGCTTGCGCAACACGCCGGATTACGCACAGGTTGTAAGCGAGATGGCGCGCGTTACGCGCCCCGGCGGCCTGGTTGCCTGCCTGGATGCCTCTGTGCCGGATAACGCCTATATCGAGCCGTTTTACCAGGTCTACTACAAGGGTGTCATGCCCGTTTTGGGCGGCGGCCTCTCCAAGCGCGACGAGTATGTCTGGCTGTATCAGAGCACGCAGGAGTTCCTCTCAAAAGACGAGCTCGCACAGCTCTTCAAAGACAGCGGGCTGGTGGGTGTGAGTTATCGCTCGTTCATGATGGGCGCTGCCGCCTTGCACACCGGCATCGTGCCCGTCACTGCCGCAGCAACAAGCATTTAACGGCCGCGGGCGCAGTTGCCTTTGCACGGCAGCCCCGCCTGTTGCGTTGGCATAAACCGCTAAGCGCATCTAACCGAGCAAAAAAGATTCGCCCCCATCGGCTCTGCTTTGGGCCAATGGGGGCGATTGTGCGTTACGGGCAGTTAGGTGCTACTTTTTGCGGATGCCGGTCCAAACAGCCATGACCCCGCAAAACACCGTTGCATACGACCAGAACTTGTGACGTTTCATAAGCTGTCCTCTCTCTAGCCTGCGCACTCGGCGTAGATATCAAACCTATCTGACGCGTTAGTGCTGCTGCAATCTGCTTGCAAAGTGTCTTCATCCGATGCCTTGGCATGGTCGCCTTGACCCTGCGGCAAAAGCGGACGCATGTTGAGGGCAGACAACGCCACGGTAGACGCGTTGTGCAGCATGGCTGTCATCGTCGGGGCCATAAATCCCATGAGGCCTGCGGCGATAAGCGCCGTGTTGAAGCTTGCGATAAAGGCAAACGAGCCCTCGATGCGCTTGATCAGGCTGTCGGCGATGTCTTTGGTCTCGAGCAGCGCCATGAGCGTGGGGCGCAGCAAGGTGATGTCTGCCACGCTGCGCGCGATGTCGCTTGCATCGCTCATCGCCAAAGAGACGTCGGCTGCAGCCAGGGCGGGGGAGTCGTTGATGCCGTCTCCAACCATGACCACGGTGTGTCCCTTGGCTTTGAGGGCCTCTACATGAGCTGCCTTGTCTTCTGGCAAAACCTGGCTGCGGTAATCGTCGATGCCCAGCTCTTGCGCGATGGCGGCGGCGCAGTTCTCGCTGTCTCCGGTGAGCATGACGATGTTTTTAAAGCCGCGTGCCTTAAGCCCGGCGATGGCGTCTTTGGCGTCGCTTCGCAGGGTGTCTTTGATGCACAAGGCTGCTTCGAGTTTGCCGTCTACGCTCAAGAAGACCACAGACGACGTGGGGGCTTCGCGATCGATGACCTCGCGCAGGTTGGCTGGGCGCTTGACGCCGTTGTCGTCAAAGATGAAATGCGCGCTGCCGATGTCGACTTTGCGGTTATCGACGCTTGAGGATATGCCGTGGGCGACGATGTAGCTCACCTCGGCATGCATCTCGCGGCCGTGGCCCAAGTCGCGCTCGCGTGCAGCTGCGACTATGGCGCGCGCAACGCTGTGGGGGAAGTGCTCTTCCAAGCACGCGGCCAGACGCAGGCAGGCGTTCTCGCTCATAGAGCCAAAGGTTAAGACCTTGTGGCATACGGGTTGGGCTGTGGTGAGCGTGCCCGTCTTGTCAAAGACGATGGTGTCGGCTCCGGCCAGCTGCTCCAAGAACTTGCCACCCTTGACCACGACATTGCGCTTGGTGGCTTCTCTCATGGCCGACATAACGGCGATAGGGGTGGAGAGCTTGATGGCACACGAGTAGTCAACCATCAAGACGCTCGAGGCACGCACAAGGCTCCTCGTGGCGATGAGGTCTGCCAAAAAGACGCCCAAGCTCAAGGGGACAAGGCTGTCTGCAAGCTTCTCTGCGCGGCTTTGCAGCGCTGCTTTGACTTCCTCGCTGCCCTCTACCATGTCGACGATGTGGTCGATGCGCGACTGGCCGGGGATGGCGGTCGTCTTGATAAAGAGGTCGCCGTCTTCTACAGCCGTGCCGGCAAAGACGCTCATGCCCGCCTCTTTGGCAACCAACGTGGATTCACCGGTCATGGAGGCTTCGTTGAGCTGGGCGTTGCCAGCGGTGACTTCTCCGTCGATGGGCACCAGCTGGCCCATGCGCACGTGGATGATATCTCCCAGGCGCACCTTGTCCAGGCTTACCTCGATCTCTTGGTCGCCTTGCACCAGCCAGACGCTGTCTGCGCAGATGGCCATGTTCTGGCGCAGCGCGCAGCGCGTCCTGCTTTGCGTGTAGTCTGCCAAGATGTCGGATACCTTGAGCAAGAACATGACGCTTGAGGCTGTCTTGAAGTCGCGGCGTGCCAGGGATGTGGATATGGCTACGCCGTCGAGCACGCTCACGTTGAGCTTGCGTTGCGCCAAAGCCACGACAGCCTCTTTGACAAAGGGCACGGCCCCGATGACGGCAAGCCCTGCGCGCACCTGCGGCGGCAAGAGCTTCTTTGCCAGATGCCAGCCCACAGCGCAGCCCAGATCGATCTGGAACTTGTTGGTCAAAGCCCCCATGTCCGGCGCGGTGCTGTCTGCCCCAGAGGGGATGTCGTCGGCCGACATGTTGGCGATGACATCCAGTATGGCGTTGCGATGGCCTTTCTCGTACGTGACAAGCAAGCTGCCGTTGGCGGCACGCGTCTGTGCGTCGATTACCCCCGCCTGGCTGCGCAAGAAATGGGCCAAGCTTGCGGCTTGCTCCTGCGTGAAGGCGTATTGGCCCAGCGACAAGCGCATGCGGCCGGGAATCTCATGTACGATCTTGTAGAGCATGAAGGATTACTCTTGCTCTTTGGCGGACTGCTCGGCTGCAAGCTCTGCTGCGACCTCGGCGCGGATGCGAGCCTCGATCTCGGCTGCCTTCTGAGCGGCCTCGGCCTTGATCTTGGCCTCCTCGCGGGCCTCGGCGCAGACGTCTTCGGTGTCATCCTTAAAGGACTGCAGTGCTGCGTCTGCGTTCTCCTTGGCGATGATCGCCTTGGAGGCGCAGGCGATAGCCGTCTTGCGCACGCAGGGGGTCTTGGCGAGCTGCTGGATCAAGAGGGTGGCAGCTGCTCCGCCTACGGCTGTCCAGAGTTTTGCGTTGGTGTACCAAGCCATGATGGTTCCTTTCAGTAAGGGGTTTGCCGATGGTGCGAAACTGTCGTTTCCTTGCCTGTAGTATAGGGTCCAACTGCGCTCATGAGACGATGAATTTCTGATGAAAAACAGCCTGCTAGCTGCACTTTTGCATCGTGCAAATAGTTGCAGGCAGGTAACTATTGAAGTTTGCCTACGCTAGCTTTTGCGCTTGCCGCAGCTAACTTTTGCCTCTGCCTGCACCAAGACGCAAGTTGCCATACGCAAACTCTTTATCTGGAATCTATGCGGTTGTCGCATGTCTTTTGCCCTGGGGTCGCTGTTGTGGCAAAAGCCGGCATCCAAAGATTTTTTGACAGCGGCCCCTGATTGCAAACTGCCCCTATCATCTGGGTTTTTATGCGTCTAACCTGCCCCTGCAAGGGTTGTCTTTTCTTGTTGCGGCAAGTGATAAACCCACCAACCCAGCGGGGAATCTGAAAAAAATTCCAAAAAAAGTTTGCATAGGCTAACTCATTGGGTTATAGTGGTCACAGAAGTTAACGATAGCTAACTTCCCTCTCTCCAAAGATGCGTATCTCCTCCAAGCGCGCATCGCTCTCGACTCCGAGGCGGCACCTCCAGCGGGAATCGGACTCCTCTCTCCATCCGATTCCCGCGCCGCCTCATTCTCTCTTTCCAAGCTCTTCTCACGCATCCAGCCCCTTTTGCTTGCGCAAACCTGCAAAGCGCAACGGTATCGTTTGAATCGCCGCATGGCAGGTATTGGTATCATCAGCTCTGTTTTTTGTTTGCCTTGTCGCAGGTTAATTGCTGTGATGGGGCACATCTGATGAGAGGAGGGTTGCCGTGACAGATGCCGAGAAGGTCTATCTCACCAAGCTCACAAGCAAGGGCGGTTGAGCCGCCAAGTGGGGTCCGGGTGACCTGAAAGACATACTTCCCTCTATAAACGCTGTGGCAGACCCCAATCTCTTGCTGGGTTTCGAGACAAGCGATGACGCGGCGATCTACCAAGTGGCGCCCGATCTGGCCACTGTGATGACAGTCGACTTTCTCACGCCCTTGGTTGACGATCCGTACGATTTTGGGCGTGTGGCTGCTGCCAATGCGTTAAGCGACGTCTATGCCATGGGCGGCCGTCCCACGGTTGCGCTCAACGTGCTCGCGCTCGACTGTGCCTTGGGTACCGGTGTTGCGCGCGACATCTTGCGTGGCGGCGCCGATGCCGTTGCCGCTGCCGGCGCTGCCGTGTGCGGTGGGCATACTATCGACGACCCCGAGCCCAAGTACGGCTTGTGCGTCTTTGGCCTTGTAGACCCGGCGCGCGTGGTGCGCAACGTTGGTGCGCATGACGGCGACGTGCTCTACCTTACCAAGCGCATCGGCACGGGGCTTTTGAGCGCCGCCTACAAGATAGGGGAGTGCACGGCCGATGACTTTGCCCCTGCCATAGAGAGCATGTCCGAGCTCAACCGCGCGGCTTCAGAAGCGATGCTTGCCGCAAACGTCCATGCCGCCACCGATGTCACGGGCTTTGCCTTGGCCGGCCATCTGCATGAGATGGTAGAAGACAGCGGGCTTGACGCTGTGCTTGACTTTGACGCCATCCCGCTTTTTGACAAGGCATGGGAGCTTAACTTGGAGTACTGCCGTCCCAGCCGCACCTTTACGATCATGGACTTTGCAGAGGGTTTTGTCAGCCAAGGCACCTTGGATGACGAGCAGTTTGATAACCGCATGGGCATCATGTGCGACCCGCAGACCAGCGGCGGCATGCTCGTGGCGCTCTCTAGCCAAGATGCAGCCGTTTTCGAGCGCGAGTTTGCGCAGCGCTGTGGCCGAGTACCTTGGCGCATTGGCCGCTTTGAGAAGGGCAGCGGGCTTATTCGCTTTGCCGATGCATAGCTGACACGCACGCGCGTTGCATCTCGCCGCAAATCTGCCCACACCCGCCGCTTTGCAAGAGCCTGGCGGCGGGTGCGCAACTTTGTTTTCTCTATCATCTTTGCCGATAACACTCAGTCGCAGGCACATGGTTGCATGCGGCGCAATTAGGCAAAGGATGTGAGCAACGTGAGCGATCAGATCACCAAGGCAGACATCGCGGCTCTAAAGCCGGATCATCTGGCCGGGGCGGCTATTGTCGCCAAAGCGCAAAGCGTCGGGATGGGCAAGGCGTCTATGTCTGTCAGCCGCATGTGGTGGCTTGCCATCGCAGCGGGTCTGTTTATCGGAACGGGCGCGCTGTTCATGACCTACGTCAAGGCCGACCAAACCCTGAGCTTTGCCGTCTCGAGCGTCTTTGGCGCGGCGATGTTTTCTATCGGCCTGATCATGGTTGTCATCGCCGGAGCAGAGCTTTTTACCGGCAACTCGCTCATGGTCATCGCTGCTGTGGAGAAAAAGATCAGCTGGGGCAAGCTTGCCAAGAACTGGGTCGTCGTCTATCTGGGCAACCTGGTTGGCTCCCTTGTCCTGGTGCTTGTCATCGTGGGCACGGGGGTCATGGCCATGAAGGCCGGAGACAACACCATCGGCAACCAGATGGTGGCTGTTGCCAGCGGCAAAGAGGCTCTAAGCCCGCTTGCGATCTTTTGCCGCGGCATCATGTGCAACTTCCTCGTCTGCTTGGCCGTGTGGATGGGCTTTGCGGGCAAAAGCGTCATCGACAAAATCGTGACCTGCATGTTTCCCGTCACCGCCTTTGTGGGCATGGGTTTTGAGCACTGCGTTGCCAACATGTTCTTTCTGCCCATGGGCACGGTCGCGTCCATGATGGGCTATGGCAGCGTAGGCGTGCTGCCTGTTGCCGGCTGCTTTTACAACATCGCTTTTGCCACGCTGGGAAACATCGTTGGCGGAGCGATCTTCGTGGGCATCCTGTACTGGCTTGCCTACCGCAAGTAGGCGGCGCTCAAGATGCCTGCAAAGCCATGTAGGCTCAAAGCTTTGCGGCTTGGTTTGCGGGCGCTTTTCTCTAGGGGTGGCTGGCAGCAATGCCGGCCGCCTCTTTTGCGCTTGGCGGCCCTGCCTTTAGCTATACTTGTGACCAAATGCGACAAACGCAAAGAGAGGTTGCCGATGAACATCATCACCTTGCCCGATCCCCTGCTGCGCGAGACCTGCGAGCCTGTCGAGATCGGCGACAAGTCCATAAAGAAGATTGCCCGCGACATGGCAAAGCTCATGTACATGACCGACGGCGTGGGCATCGCCGCGCCGCAGGTGGGTCTGCTCAAGCGCTTTGTGGTCATCGACTGCGACTGGGTAGAAGAAGACAGCAAGGGGCGCCCTCTCAAGAAGAACCCCATCGTCATGATCAACCCGCAGATCGTCGACCATGCAGACACTACGGTCGTCAACAGCGAGGGCTGCCTGTCTGTTCCCGGCATCAGCGGCGATGTCGAGCGTTGGGAGTGGGTCGAAGTCGAATGCTACAACGAGAACTACGAGCTTGTGCGCTATAAGAGCGACGGGCTCTTTGGCCGCTGCATGCAGCATGAGCTCGACCATCTCGACGGCGTGACCTTTGTTGATCGCCTGCCACCGCTTGCGCGCTTGCAAGCGCTCAAAGAGTACGACGACGCACGCAACCGCGGCGCCCGCCCGGGGGAGGTTTGCTAGGATGCGCATCGTCTTCATGGGCACCCCTGCCTACGCCGTCTGCACGCTGCAAGCGCTTGTCGACGCAGGACACGACGTCGTCGCCGTCTACACGCGCGCAGACGCTGCCTCTGGCCGCGGCAAGGAGCTGCATCCCAGCGAGGTCAAGCAGGCGGCGCTAGAGCTCGGCATCCCGGTGTTTACCCCGGCAACCTTCAAAGACGACGCAGCTGTGCAGCAGCTCGCCTCCTTTGAGCCCGACGCCGTGGTCGTGGCCGCCTACGGTATGCTCTTGCCGCAGCCTGTGCTCGATGTTGCCCGCTTGGGCACTTACAACGTGCATGCATCGCTTTTGCCGCGTTGGCGCGGTGCCGCTCCCATCCAACGCGCCATCTTGGAAGGCGACGAGTACGCAGGCGTTTGCTCTATGAAGGTCGAGCTTGCCCTTGACGCAGGAGACTACATCACGGCAGGCAGCGTGCCTGTTGCCGGCAAGACCACCGACGAGCTCACCTGCGAGCTGGCCCGTATCGGTGCTCAAGGCATGGTCGAGGCGCTTGCAGCAGAAGAAGCCGGCAACGCCCAGTGGCTTGCCCAAGACGAGTCCCTTGTCACCTACGCCGCCAAGATCTCAAAAGAAGAGGTCTTGCTTGCCCCAGACCAAACCTGCGATGCTGCCCTGCGCCGCATCATGGCCTCCAACCACCGTGCCCCTGCGCGTTGCGTTGTCTGCGGCAAAGAGGTGCAGGTCGTTTGCGCCCACCTCGCGGCAGATGCCCTTGGCCAAGGTGAGGTGCTGCTCCAAAAGAAGCGCATGGCCTTGGGTTTTGCCGATGGCGCCTTGGAGCTTGACATCGTCAAGCCGCAGGGCAAAAAGGAAATGCCCGTCACTGGATGGATCAACGGCCTAAGACAAGCCCAACCTGTGTGGCAGGCGCTCTAGCAGCCCCGGCTTCATATCTCGCTTTCGCACCATCGCGCTTACAAGGATGCGCGATGCAGCCGATAACCCCTCAAAGGAAAACGCATGTCCCAAAGCAACAACCCCGCAAAACGCAACAAGCGCCGCAAGCCTGCCGCAGCTAGCGGCAAGCCTGCGTCCGGTAAGCTCACACCGGCGCGCCAGGCGGCAGTCCAGCTTGTGCGCGAGGTGCGCGAGCGCGATGCCTATGCTCGCGAGCTCATCGATGCGCGCCGCAGCGGATGGCAGCATTCCCAAGAGGACTTTGACTACATGCAGGTACTTGTCTTTGGCGTGGTTATGTGTGCGGGCACGCTCGACGAGCTTGTCAACCGCAACCTCAACAGCCCCAAAGACATCAAGGACAACGTGCGCGACGCCTTGCGCATCAGCGCCTACGAGCTTGTCTATCTGCAAAAGCCCGACCACGTCGTTGTCGACCAAGGCGTAGAGATGGTGCGCTTTGTTGCCCCTAAGGCTGCCGGTCTTGCCAACGCGGTGCTGCGCAAGATGGCTGCCGATGCAAAGGCGTTTCCTTGGGGCGATAAAGACACCGAGCATACGGCCTTTGCGCGCTACTACGCTGTTCAGCGTTGGTTTTGCGATGCGCTGCTCATGCAGTACGGCATCCAGGCAACCCAAGATATGCTCGAGGCGTTCTTGAAGCCCGCACCCACCTATATGGTCGACAATCCCTATCTGCCCGGCGAGCGCTTTGCGGCCGACCTTGCCTCCCAGCAGGTGGCGAGCATGGTTCCCGTTGACGGCACCGTGCTCGAGATCGGCGCGGGTCGCGGCACCAAGACCATGCTCATGCAACGCAACGCTCATGCGTGGTATCGCCAGCCTGCCATCATCCACACGGTGGACGTCCATGCCTTCAAGGCGCAGCTGCTCAAAGAGCGCATGAGCGCACAGCACATCCCATCGGTTTACGCGCATGTTGGAGACGCCACAGACCTTGCCAGCATAGAGGGTTTGCCGTCTAGCTTTGACGCGATCCTCATCGACGCTCCCTGCAGCGGCACGGGAACCCTGCGCCGCCATCCAGAGATCAGATGGAGCCTCAAGAAGAAGGACGTGAGCGCGCTTGCGGCAATACAGTTGGCGATGCTCAAGTCTGCGGCGGGCTTTGTGACTTGCGGCGGCGTGATGGTCTATGCCACCTGCTCTATCTTGAGACGTGAAAACGACGAGGTCGTGGCATCGTTTCTCAAAAGCGCGCAAGGGGAGGGTTTCGAGATCATCGAGTGCGCGCCGGCCTTTGAGGTCTTTGACGACTGCGTGACCGATGCCGGCTTCTTCCAAAGCCTGCCTGCCCAAGGCGGCCCCGACGGCCACTTTGCGGTCATCCTAAAGCGCGTGCGCTAGAGCTTGCCCATGCTCACATGCGATGTGTTTGCATTGCTGCGCGCGTATGTCTGTTTCGATTGACCATGAGAGAGGGGGATGGTCTGCTGTGTGGATTCACGCATTGGTTGTGGGTTGCGGCGGTTTTATCGGGGCTGCGGCCCGCTACTTGGTGACGCAGCTTTGCACGAGCATCAGCTATGCCGCAGCTGGCCAGCAGGCGGTTAGGTTTCCTGTGGGGACCTTTGCCGTCAACCTTATCGGCTGTTTGCTGATGGGCTTTTTGGCTTATTGGCTGCCGCAGCGTTTTCCCGATCATGCCCAGCTGCTCGTCTTTGCCACGACAGGCTGCTTGGGTGGCTTTACCACGTTTTCCACCTTTGGCCTTGACGCCTACAAGCTTTGGGTTGCGGGGGATATGGGCCTTGCCGCCGTCTACGTTGCCGTCACGCTTGCCTTGTGCCTTGCCGGCGTGGCTTTGGGTGTGGCTGCCGCCAAGGGACTTGCCTAGGCAAAGTCTTGCAGCGGCTTGCGCGCTCGCCTATGCCTTCTTTGGCTGCAGCGCTTCTGGGCATCGTTGCCGATGCCTCATCGCCTTTGCACTGCAGCGACGCCAGACGCATGCAAGAAGCACGCGCAAATGTGGGACAATAACCAAATCTGTCACCAAGAACCAAGGAGACCTCATGGCTAACTGCCTCGTTGCCCAGTCCGGCGGCCCCACCGCCGTCATCAATGCAAGCCTGGCTGGTGTGATTCGCGCCAACCAGCTCAACCCCTACTACGATCGCGTCTTTGGCGGTATCCACGGCATCGAGGGCGTCTTGGCCGATAAGCTCTACGACTTGACCGATCTTTCCGGCCGTGAGATCGAGATCCTCAAGCAGACCCCGTCAAGCGCCTTGGGTACTTGCCGCTACAAGCTCTCGCGCGAGAAGACGCAAGACTACGAGCGCCTGGTAGAGGTCATGGATGCCCATGACATCGAGTGCATGTTCTACATCGGCGGCAACGACTCCATGGACACCGTCGACGCGCTGAGCTCTTGGGCTGCTGCCAACGGCATCAACAAGCGCTTTATCGGCATTCCCAAAACCGTGGACAACGACCTCGTGCCCGTGGACCACTGCCCCGGTTTTGCAAGCGCCGCAAAGGTCGCGGTAGAGATCACCCACGCAACCTATCTGGACTACGCTGCCTACACGCGCCCGGAGGTCTTTGTGCTTGAGACCATGGGTCGCGACGCCGGTTGGCTGGCTGCCAGCTGCTGCATGAGCGGAGACGTTGACTTGCTGGTGCTGCCCGAGCAGCCCTTTGACAAGGAGGCCTTCTTGGCGCAGGTCAAGCGCTGCATGGACGAGAAAAACGAGTGCTACATCGTGGTAAGCGAGGGTGGCCGCTATGCAGACGGCACCTACATCAGCGCCGGCGACAGCGCCAACGACGGCTTTGCCCATGCCATCTTGGGCGGTGCCGGCTTGCAGCTCAAGCAGATGATCGTGGATGCGGGTATCGCGCCGCGCGGCGTGGTGCAGGACTTGAGCCGCGCTGCCCGTTCCAGCAACTTTGCGCAAAGCCTGGTGGACGTGACCGAGGCCTTCGAGCTGGGTCAAAGCGCCCATATGCGCAGCGCGGACGGCAAGTTTACCAGCAGCGTCGTGGGCATTAAGCCCCGAGCCAACCTCGATGCGCCCTACAACGCCCAGTTTTTTGCGGGCCCTGCCAGCGAGTTTGCCAACTACGTCAAGCAGTTCCCCAAAGAGTGGATCTTGCCTGATTACGCCGGCATCGCAGATGAGGCCAAGAAGTACTTTGCCCCGCTTTTGGAAGGCGAGCCCAAGCTCGTCTACGAAAACGGCCGTCCGGCGACTATCGTCCCCTTTAACCAGCGCTAGCCACCGCTTGCTGCTTGGCTGATGCAACCCAAAGGCGCGTCCCCACATCGGGGCGCGCCTTCTTTTTGCTCTGGGCATCTTGCCGATGAGAACGCGCTGACAGAC
>CAVAPV010000035.1:0-24307 GCA_963590525.1 Agathobacter rectalis | reverse complement strand
CCATGTGCAAAACCCTACTTCCTACTTGGCAGAGCTTTGCCTGGGCGCAAATGCACAAAACGAGACCGCTGTCAGAGCAAGCTGCATGACAGCTCCTGCGGCGCAGCTTGCCGAGTGCATGTGCTCGCATGCTGATGCCTTGCTTGCCGCACCCCGTCAGCTCGATCAGGGCCGTGTGCTCATCGTGCCGTTTGACTCCCTTGCCGGGTACAGCGCAAGCTCGCTTTTCATCATGGGCTTGGTAAACGGCTTTTTTCCAGATTACGACTACTTCGACACTACGGTCACCATGCTCGACCGGCAAGCCGGCTTACACCAAGAAGACGCTCGCGTGCTCTACGCGCTGGCGGGTGCTGCGCAAGAGCAGCTTGAGGTGAGCTGTTTTGCGACCATCGACCTGGAGGCAGCCGAGAAGCTGCGCGTAAAGGTCGCGCGAATTTACTTGGAAGACGCTAAACGTATCTGCCAAACCATCCCCAGCGATTTCCTGGCAGCGTTTTAAGTTTTTTCACGCACCTGCGTATGCGGTCACGCTGGCAGGATTTGGATAAAAAAGTGGTCATGCTGGCATGATTTGGTCATGGCTGTTTTTTATGCAGTGCCATTTCCTGCCAACGTGACCATGGCAGCGCTCAAGCCCTCTGCCTTGGCAGTCGCAGCAACCTGCTTGGCCTGACTGCCCTCGCTTGTGCCCGTACCCCGCAAGCGCCTTAATCCGCATCGCCTATAATTAGAGGATGGCTTTTTGCAAAACCTCGCGTTTGGCAGCTGCGCTATCCCGCGTTGCGCACAGACGCTGTTTATCGCCATTCTCATCAGAGAAGAAGGGGTATCTATGAACAAATCCGCATCCCATAACAGGCCGTGCGAGGGCGCCTTTGTGCGCCAGCTGCCGCTGCGCTGCTTTAAGACGGGTCTGTCTGTCGTCTTGGCTGCGTCGTTTACGAGCATCCTGCCGGCAGCGGCCAGTGCTGCCACAACAGGCGCCCTGGAAGGTTGGGATGACGCAGCCAAAGAGGCTGCCTCTTCTGGGTACCAGCCCTATACCACGAGCAACTTCTATGCTGCGGCTGCCACCAACACGACCCTTCCTGCAAGCTACGACCTGCGCGACCCCAACGGCGACGGCAACACCAAAGACAGCGTCGTCTCTCCCGTCAAGTTCCAAAACCCCTGGGGCACTTGCTGGGGTTTTGCTACCATCGCTGCTTGCGAGACCTCTGTTCTCTCTAAGGCAAAGACAACCTATGCCAAAAGCAATATCGACCTTTCCGAGCTGCAGCTGGCTAACTCGGTCTACAAGCGCGGTGGCGCGCCTGCCAAGTATGTGGGCAAAGCCCAAGCAGGCGAGGGCTACAACAACGAGTCGACAGATCCCAACCTGGGCCTCAACACCGGCGGTTGGCTCAACTTTGGCTCCAATATCTTTGCATCGGGCATTGGACCCATCGCAGAGAGGGCGGCAACGTATCGCAACACGGGCATCTACAACAAAGGCAAAAGCCACAAAGACGATCCCGTCTACATCGTTGTCGTGACCAGAAAATCAAGCACGGGCAGCACTGACAGCTCTGGGATCTTCAAGGTCACGTCCAAGACCTCGATCGAGTACCTCACGCAGTCGCAAATCGACGCGCTTGCCAAAGACAAGACCGTCCTCAAGTACCAGAAGAAGTGCTACGCGGGCAACTACAAAGACTCAAGCGGCAAGACCGTCTACACAGACTGGACCATAGAGTCGCAGCAAAAGGACAAGACCGATGATTCCTGGTGGAACAGCACCATGTTCAACCTCGAAAACGGCAACGAGCTGCCCGATACGCGCAATCTGGATAGCAACGGCAAGTTTGAGAGCGTGAACTGGGACGCCGTCAACATCATCAAAGATGAGATCTACAAAGATCAAAACGACAGCGACGATTTTAGCCGCGCTGTCTCTGTCTGCTTTGCCGCCGATAACTCCACGCCCGGTGACAGCGATAAAGAGGCCCAGTACATCAGTACCGAGTGGGCGCATTACACCTACCAGGACGCCAGCGCCAACCATGCGGTGACGATCATCGGCTGGGATGACAACTACGACGCCTCGAACTTTGCCAAGGGCTTTGAGAATTCAAAGGAGGGCGCGGCAGCGCATACGCCGGCAGGTAACGGAGCCTGGCTGGTCAAGAACAGCTGGGGGTCCGAGACCGGCGACTGCGATGACAGCAAGAACTTTCCCAGCAGCTGGGGCATCGTGGACGACAACGGCAAGCACACGGGCTACTTTTGGATCTCTTACTACGATAAATCCCTCTGCATGCCCGAGTCCTACGACTTTGACATCACAAGCTACAACGACAACGACGTGTTTGTAGTGGACCAGTACGACTACCTGGTGTCTGACGGCGCGGTGGTCAACGGCAGCCAGGACAGCCCCATCTATGCGGCCAACATCTTTGAGGCCGATGAGGATATGGACCTGCGCACGATGGCTGTTGCAACTTACAAGGTCGATACCACGGTCGATTTCAAGGTCTACCTGCTTGACGAGGACGCAAAGTCGCCCACCGATGCCGGACATAGTACGCTTGCCTACGAGGGCACGACGACCTTCAAGTACGGCGGCTACCACTGCTTCCATATCGATAAGAGCCAGTGGGTCCCAATGCGTAAAGGCCAACGCTATGCGGTGGTGACAACGCAGCAAGCCTCTGACGGCACCTATTACCAGGGTACAGCCATCAACAGCCAAGCCCAGCCTACCGATGCAGAGCTCGAAGCCTACGGCAAAGCTTACAGGGAAGCCGTAGAGCAGGCTTATCGCAAGAGCTTTACCGAATACCTCACCGAGTACTACAGCTCTGCCGATGGCACGGCCGAGCGCGGTGGCCTCTCTGTCGAGGCTGCTGTCAAAGCGGCTTTGGAGGCGCTCATGAAGAGCGCCGACGTGGTGGCTGCAATCGACAAAGCCGTAGAGGAGGCAAAGGACAACCGTAGCAAGGTCTACTTCAAAGGCATTGTCAACAGGGGCGAGAGCATGGTAGGCAAGGTCTTGCAAAGCGGAACTGGCGGCGATGAAGGTGAGATCCAATGGGCTGATTGGACGGGCGTTGTCCGGGAGGTCAAAAACCAGAAGGGCAACGTTGCCGTGGACAACGCATCTATCAAGGCCATTGCCGAGGTAGACGACTTTGCCACCGTCGCCCAGCTCAAAAAGCTCGAGGCGGCTGTAACCACAGGAAAGCAGACGCTCAAGAAGGTTGTCGTGGCAAGCAACGGCAGCAAGGTCAAGAAGAGCAAGAAGTGGATGACCAAGGCCAACTACAAGCAGCTTAAGAAGGCCGTCAACAACGCCGCCAAGCAGCTCAAGAAGGCGGGCAGCTACAAGACCACGCTCACGATGAGTACGCCGGGCTCTGCCAAGGTCAAAAAGGCAACCAAGACCATCACCACCAAGATCAAGAAGACCGTCAAGAAGGGCAAGGCTGCGTAGGGGCTGGCACTGCCAACCCGCGTAGGTTGCAGCAGCTTGCGTAGCAAATGCGCGTCAGGATGCACCTGCGAGCTAGTGCTGCCCGCGACCTCTCGATTACGTCGCGCCTCGCGGCGCGACCGGGCGAGCAATGCTCGCCCCTACTTGCACCTGCGGATGTCCTTTAGCTGTAGCGCGGCGTATGCAGGGGAGTTTTTGGCTGCTTTGCCCGGCGCCTTTTGTTTCTTGCGCAAATTATGCGCAAAGTAGTCGCTCTCAATCTAATTAGTTTGACAAACTAAATACTTAGCCGCAAGCTGTAATCGTTCTTATCGGCCCCGTGTCATGCAGAAAGGACGCATATGGGTTTTGCAATCGTCGTAGATTCCACCTGCGATATGAGCCCGCAGGAGCTTGAGGACATGGACGTGACCATGATCGCGCTCACCATCGACATCGACAGCGCATCGTATCTAGACCAGGTGGAGATATCATCGCCTGAGTTCTACAAGCGCATGGCTGCCGCGGCAAGCCTGCCCAAGACGGCTTGCCCCAAACCGTACGATTTCATGGAGCTTTACAAGCAAAAGATAGCCCAGGGCTATGACGGCGTGCTTGTGCTCAACATCGCCGAGACCTTGTCTGGCACCGTGCAAAGCGCTCGCTTGGCTGCCAAGGATGTGGATGCGCCTATCGAGGTCATCGACACCATGGGGGCGACCATGCAGTCGTTTTTGGTGATCCAAAAGGCTGTTGAGTGCCGTGATGCTGGCATGAGCCTTGAGCAGACGGCAAGCATCGCGCGCGAGTTTATCGGCAGCACCAAGTTCTTGATCGCCTGCGACACGCTTGAAAACCTCCTCAAAGGGGGACGTCTGGCGCAAGAGGACGCTGCTGCGGCTACAAAGCTCAACATCAAGCCCATCTTGACCTTTGACGAGGCAGGCCGCATCAAGCCCTTTGACAAGGCTCGCGGGATGAACGGCGCCAGAAAGAGCATCGTGGCAGCGCTCAAAGCCGAGCAGGAAAAGCTTGGCAGGTTGCGCATCCGCTTTGGGCATGCCAACAACCCTGCAGAGGCCGCAAAGCTCAAGGCCGCTGTGGACGAGGCCGATATCGACTACATCGACTGCGGCACTTGTCTGTGCGGTGCGACAATCGGCTCGCATTTGGGACCGGGTGCTTTGGGCGTGGCTTGCGCCAGTGCGTAGTAAAGTGGTTGCTTGATAAAACGTCACCTGAGAGGACCCAGATGTCAGCGGTAAAGGCAACGCAAGGCAATGCGCAAGAAAACGATGGAGCAAGCCAAGAGGGCGAGGAGTTTACCAAAGAGGAAAAGCAGCTCGTCAACGAGCTTTTGACCAGCACCTTTAACTCCATCACGCGCATCGAGGAGCGCTCGCTCAAAAACCGCCTGACCCATGACCTCTCTATAGCAGAGATCCACACCTTGGAGGCAATCGGCATGCACGACAAAAAGCCGATGAAGGATGTGGCAAGCCAGCTGGGCGTCACCTTGGCCACGGTCACAGCCGCCGTCAACAAGCTGGAGCGCAAGGGCTATGTTGTGCGCCAGCGCGGCGAGCAAGATCGCAGGCAGATGCTCGTGAGCCTTGAGAGCAGCGGACGCAAGGCCCTAAGGACGCACGACATGTTCCACAAGAAGATGATCGACAGCGCGCTTGCGGGTCTTACCCACGAGGAGTCTCGTGCCTTTGCACGGGCAGTGGCAAACATCAAGCAGTTCTTTGACCAAGAGTACGAGGCCGGCAAAGAGCGCAGCCAGGAGGCTTAAAGCCTGCTTGGCAGCTTGCGACCTGGCTCTTTAGCACGCAGCGCACCACGCAAAAAGCATAGGGAAATTTGATCTGGCTGGCCCAAAGGGAGCTAGCCCTAGGAAAGGACACTCTTATGAACGCAATGGAAACCATCAAAGACATCCTCAACAGCAATCTTGGCATCGACCCTGCCACCATCGGCGCAGACACCACGTTTGCGAGCCTGGAGATCGACTCTTTGGATATGACCGAGCTCACCTGCGAGCTCGAGGACCAGGCTGGCAAGGAGCTCACGGGTCTTGAGAACATCACCACTGTGGGCGAGCTGGCCGCATTGGTGGAAAGCCTGTAGGAGCCGTATAAGGCGGGCGGTGCTGCATGAGGCCGCTCGCTTATTGCTGCCCGCTGCCAACAGCGGCGCTACGTCAAACCCCAAGGGAGGATACATGCAAACAAGAGTCACCGAGCTTTTGGGTATAGAGCAGCCTGTCATCCAAGGTGGCATGGCTTGGGTGGCTAACGCCCAGCTTGCCGCCGCGGTGAGCAATGCAGGCGGCCTGGGCATCATCGCTGCAGGCAGTGCCAGCGGCGCCTGGGTGCGCGAGCAGGTCGAGCTGGCGCGCACGCTTACCACCAAGCCCTTTGGCGTGAACATCATGCTCATGAGCCCGCATGCGCAAGAGGTGGCGCAGGCTGTAGCCGATCTGCAGGTTGACGTTGTCACGACAGGTGCGGGCAGCCCCAGCCAGTACATGGGCATGTGGAAGGATGCCGGCGTCAAGGTTGTACCCGTGGTGGCAAGCGCGGCGTTGGCGCGCCGGATGGAGCGCTGCGGTGCCGATGCGATCATCGCAGAGGGCTGCGAGGCAGGCGGCCATATCGGCGAGCTCACGACTATGGTCTTGGTGCCCGCAGTGGTAGAGGCTGTGAGCGTCCCTGTGATCGCGGCTGGCGGCATTGCCGATGGGCGCGGCGTGGCGGCCGCCTTTGCCTTGGGTGCGGAGGGCGTCCAGCTGGGCACGCGCTTTTTGGCCAGCGCAGAATGCACCGTGCACGACAGCTACAAGGGCAAGGTCGTTGCGGCCAAAGACAGCGACACCATCGTCACCGGACGCATGAGCGGACATCCCGTGCGCGGTCTCAAGAACCCCTTTGCCCGTGCAGCCAAAGCGGCAGAGGCTGCAGCAGCGCGCGGTGAGAAAGACGCAGAGATGAGCTTGGCCGGAAGCCTGCGTCGTGCGGTAGAGGGCGATGTGGAAGGTGGATCGCTCATGGCTGGGCAGAGCGCTTGCTTGGTGCAAGACATCCAAACCTGTCGGCAGATCGTAGACAACCTCATGAGCGAGGCGCTTGCATGGGGGGAGTGCCGCTTGCAAGACATGGCCGATGCCAATGCGAGCCGAGCATGGAAGGAGGCCAGGTAGCTATGGCAGTTTGGTTGTGCCCCGGCCAGGGGGCTCAAGCGCCGCGCATGGGTGCGGATTTTGTCCTGGACGGCCGCTTTGCGTTGTTGGCAGACACCTTTGCCGTTGCCTGCCGAGTGACGGGTGTTGACGTGGCGGCGCTGGCGCTAGGCGGCGCGCAAGCAGAGGTCGACGAACCCTTTAACGCCCAGGTGCTTACCGCCGCGCTCACCATAGGAGTTGGCCGCGAGCTTTTGGAGCGCGGGTATAGGCCCGATGCGATGGTGGGCTTTTCTTTGGGGCAGATCAGCGCCTTGGCGCTAAGCGGGATGCTGAGCGTAGAGGATACCTTTGCCCTGCTCAAAGAGCGGGCGGCTGGTATGGCTCAGGCATGCAAAGAGCGCCGCGGCGCCATGTGTGCTTTGCTCAAGGCAAGCCACGACGAGGCAAGTGAGCTGTGCGAGGAGTGCGCTTTGGGCCAGGTGCTCGTGCCTGCCAACTACAACGCCGCAGGCCAGGTGGTTGTAAGCGGCGACGCAGATGCCGTTAGCCGTGCGCAGGAGGCATGGGGTGCGCGTCCCGGCAAGAGGGCGGCGCGGCTCAACGTGGCAGGCGCTTTTCACAGCCCGCTCATGGAGGCAGCGGCTGCACGAACGCAGACTGCTGCTGCAGGGCTGTGCTTTGCTGAGCCGCATTGCACGTTGCTGTGCAACACAGACGCCAAGCCCTTTGAGCCAGCCGATGCGGCGCGTCGCTTGGGGATGCAGGTCAAAAGCCCGGTCATGTTCGAGCAAAGCATCAACGCCTTGCTGCAAGAAGGCGCGGGCGAGTTTGTGGAGGTCGGCTTTGGCGGCGTCTTGTGCGGCTTGGTCAAACGTCAAGACCGCAGCACCAGGCGCGTAAGCCTCGGCACGGTTGCAGATTTTGACGAGTACGTAGGCGCTGCCAAGTTGCAGAGCGGCGCAGATAAGGAGGCAGGCGATGAGTAGCGCATCAGACGCATCTGCCGCTAACGCAACGGCAGCGGCGGCAGCTCAGATGGCCAATGCGGTTTTGGAGGCCCAGACAACCCAGGCGGGCCTTGAGACTCAGGCGGATAGCGCCCCCAAGCGTATGGCGCTTGTCACAGGCGCAAGCCGCGGCATAGGCGCTGCCTGCGCGGCAGAGCTGGCCGCACAGGGCTTTGCTGTTGTCATCAACCACTCAGGCGCGCACAGCGCCGCGGCGGCACAAGAGCTGGCAGCCCAGCTCGAGGAGCGCTGTCCCGCAGGTCATTGCGCTATCTGCGCCGATATCTCCAGCTTTGAGGCGGCAGGCGATCTTATCGATGAGGTTATCGCCCGCTTTGGGCGCATCGACGTGCTCGTCAACAACGCCGGCATCACGCGTGACGGGTTGCTCATGCGCATGAGCGAGCAAGACTGGGACGATGTCATCGCCACCAACCTCAAGGGCGCGTTCAACTGTACGCGCCATGCCAGCGCCCATATGGTCAAGCAGCGCTACGGCCGTATCGTGAGCGTGTCAAGCGTGGTGGGCCTTGTCGGAAACGCCGGTCAGGCCAACTATGCGGCGAGCAAAGCGGGCATAATCGGCTTTACAAAGGCCGTGGCCAAAGAGCTGGCGCGCAAGGGCGTCACCGCAAACGCCGTGGCCCCGGGCTATATCCAGACGGCTATGACGCAGGCGCTCAAACCCCAGCAGACCCAAAAGATCGTAGACCTCATCGCCGCAAGGCGCTTTGGCCAGCCGCAAGACGTAGCAAGCGCCGTGGCGTTTTTGGCAAGCGAGCAGGCATCGTATATCACCGGGCAGGTCATCGCCGTAGACGGCGGCATGGCTTTATAGGAAGGACGCAATCGTGACACAAGTAGACGAGCAGACGGCGCAGGCGCTAAAGGCAGCAGCTGCAAAGCGCACCCAAAGCATAAGCACGCATCGTGTGGTCATCACGGGAACCGGCGCGATCACCCCCGCCGGCGTGGGGACTGCTGCGTTGTGGGAGGCCGTGTGCGGCGGCAAGTGCTGCATCACCCCGCTACCCGATAGCTTTGCCGACCAGCATGCCCATGTGGCTGGCCAGATCCCTAACTACGATCCTGCCGATTACTTTGATCGCAAAGAGTCGCGCCGCCTAAGCCGCTTTGTCCAGCTGGCCGCTATTGCCAGCGACGAGGCTATCGAGCAGTCTGGCCTTGACCTTGAAGCAGAGGACACAGCGCGCATCGCATGCGTCTTTGGCAGCGGCATCGGCAGCTTGTCGGCCTTTGAGCGTGAGGTCGCCAATCTCATCGAGCGCGGCCCTCGCAAGGTGAGCCCGCTGTTTATCCCCACTATGATCTCTAACATGGCAGCTGGAAACCTCGCCATCCGCTACGGCCTGCGCGGCGAGTGCACCAACATTGTGACGGCGTGCGCGACAGGCACGCATTGCGTGGGCGAGGCTTTTAGGCTCATCAAATGCGGCCTTGCCGATGCAGCGCTTTGCGGCGGTACAGAGGAATCCATAAGCCCTATGGCTATCGCAGGTTTTGGCAACCTTGGCGCTCTCACGCGCGAGCAAGACCCTGCTAACGCCTCCAAGCCCTTTGACGCCAATCGCAGCGGTTTTGTGGCTGCCGAAGGCGCGGCAGCGCTGGTTTTGGAGAGCTTGGAACATGCCCGCTCACGCGGCGCCAACATCATCGCCGAGGTCGTAGGCTTTGGCTCTACTGGCGATGGCTACCACATGACAGCCCCCGAGCCCCATGGCGAAGGCGCAGTGCGTGCGATGGCCCAAGCGCTTGACGAGGCGGGCTTTACTGCGGCTGACCTGGGGCATGTCAACGCCCATGGCACCTCCACGCATGCAAACGACGCGATGGAGTGGGCCGCCTTGCATGCCTTGGCAGGCGATGATGCGGCCAATATCCCCGTGACGAGCATCAAGGGCTGCACGGGTCACATGCTGGGCGCCGCTGGTGCGGCCGAGGCCATCGTCTGCGCGTTGAGCGTTGCAAACAGCGTGGTGCCGCCCGTTGTGGGCTTTGAGACGCCGGATGCTCAGGCACCTGCATGCGTCTCCAACCAGCTGCGCGAGGGCATCGTGCAAAAGGTCGCGCTCTCCAACTCCTTTGGCTTTGGCGGCCACAACGCCTCTATCGCTATCTCGGCGTATTGCGAGTAGGAAAGGGGTGTCGACATGAGCGAGACAGAACAGGCAAGCAAGACGGCGGCAGCTGCGACGAGCGCTGCGGTGGAGTTTCCCTGCGGGCGCGAGGGCGTGGAGGCCTTGCTGCCGCATCGCGACCCCTTTGTGTGGGTGAGTCGCATCCTCGAGTGCGTCCCGGGCAAAAGCATCGTGGCTGAGCTGGATGTAGATCCCGACCTCGAGCTTTTCAAGGGGCATTTTCCCGGACATCCCGTCTTGCCGGGCGTGATCATCATGGAGGCTTTGGCGCAGGCTGCCAGCTGCTGTCTGCTGGCTGATCATGGGCTTGCCGGCAACGTGGGCTTTTTGGTGGGCATCGACGCGGCAAAGTTTCGCGCTCAGGTGGCCCCCGGCGACACCATCCGCTTGGAGGCTACCATCACCCGTTCCAGCAAGCGCCTGTGCGCAGCCAATGTGGTTGCCTACAAGGGCGATGCCGTGTGCGCGAGCGCCACGCAAAGATACATCCTAGCCAAGGAGGGCTAGATGTTTGGCAAGGATAGCAAGACCCGCAAGGGCGCTGCGGGCAACAGCGCTGCGGCCGGCAATGCAACCCCAAGCGGCTTAGCGGCTGGCAAAGGCGCAGGCACAGGCGATGTTTGCGACCCCGGCCAAAGCGCTGTCGTGGTGCAAGACGCAGCAGCGATTTGCGCCGGACGCCGTGTTTTGGTCGTGGGGCGTGGCTCGGCGGCAAAGCAGACGGTAAAGGCCTGCTTTGCCAGCAGTAGCGCGCAGGTTTTTATCACGGGCTTTAGTGCCAAGCCGCATGAAGCAGAGCGTCTCTACGGCGCGCAGCTCGTGGCGTTGGGAGCCAAGGAGTCTACCCAGCTGTGGCGCAACGACTATGCGCTCATCCAGGCGGCAACAAGCTGTGATGCCGATGTCTTGCTCTTTGCTGCCGGCGCCATGGAGCCAACAGACGGCCTTTTGCGTGCGGCGCGGGCTAACGGTTGGCGCGTTTATCGCCCGCTTGAGAGCGACAAGCTGCGGCAAAGCTGGGTCGAGGCAAGCGCGCCGGCAAACGCGGTCTCGTGGCAACCCAAATGGCGCAGCTGCCCCAAGTGCAAGCTCGTCCACGACGCCGGCGCCCTGGCAGCCGACGCGGATTGCTGCCCAGAGTGTGGCTCTTTGTATCGCCTGAGTGCGCAAGAGCGCATAGAGGCGACCTTTGACATGGGGACTTGGGTCGATTGGAGCGATTCCTTAGACGAGCCCGATCCGCTGGGGTTTCCCTCATATGGCCAGACCTTGGAGCGCAACCGCAGGCGCAGCGGCGTTGACGAGGCCGTGCGCAGCGGCATGGCGCGGCTGTACGGCTTGCCTGTGGCCGTTTGCATCATGGAGAGCAGCTTCATGATGGGCAGCATGGGCTACGTGGTGGGAGAGCGCATCACCCGCTGCGTCGAGCGCGCTACCAAAGAGCGCCTGCCGCTGTTGATCTTTACGGCAAGCGGCGGTGCGCGCATGCAGGAGGGCCTGGTGAGTCTCATGCAGATGGCCAAGACCTCTGCGGCGCTGCGTCTGCATGCGCAGGCCAAGCTGCCCTACATCAGCGTCATCACCGATCCAACCACCGGTGGCGTTACCGCTAGCTTTGCGATGCTGGGCGATATCATCGCCGCCGAGCCCGGTGCGCTCATCGGCTTTGCAGGGCGCCGCGTGATCCAAGACACCATCAAGCAGACCTTGCCCGACGACTTCCAGACGGCGGAGTTTGCCCTTGAACACGGGCTTATCGACGCGGTGGTGCCGCGCAGCAGCATGCGCGCCTTCTTGGCGCAAAGCGTGCGCCTGCTCATGGCCAACACAGATGGAGGGGCGGCATATCTGGCAAGCGCAAGCGGCTCTATGCTGGGCGACGCTTCTGCTGCCGTGACGCCCGATGACGCCTATGTGAGCAAGCATCTACGCAAGGCTCGCGGCAAGCGCGGTTTTGGGGTGCTGGGCCATCTGTTTGGAGACGAGCGCGTGGCCCGTGCGCTGCGCAAACGCGGCGTGGCCGATTTTCCCGGCCTCAAGGCCGTTGGCGCAGGAGCGGCTGGATCGGCAAGGTCTGCGGCATGGGACAACGTGCAGCTCGCGCGCAACGTGCAGCGCCCTACCTCGTGCTTTTATATCGACGAGGTCTTTGACGGCTTCATCGAGCTGCACGGAGACCGCGAGTTTGGCGACGACGGCGCCATTGTGGGCGGCATCGCCTGGTTTGAGGGGCGTGCGGTGACGGTCATCGCGCAGGAGAAGGGCGTCAACCTAGAGCAGCGCATCGCCCGTAACTTTGGCTGCCCGCACCCAGAGGGCTATCGCAAGGCGATGAGGCTCATGCAGCAGGCCGACAAGTTTGGCATGCCGGTTATCTGCCTGATAGACACACAGGGCGCCTACTGCGGCAAAGAGGCCGAAGAGCGCGGCGTGGGCGGGGCCATCGCCAACAGCATGCAGCTTATGAGCGGCCTTGGCGTGCCGGTGGTAAGCGTGGTCTTGGGCGAGGCCGGAAGCGGCGGCGCGCTGGCGCTGGGCGTGGCAAATATCGTGGGGATGCAGGAGCACAGCGTCTACAGCGTGTTGTCCCCGGAGGGTTTTGCAAGCATCCTGTTCAAGGATGGCTCGCGTGCGCCCGAGGCAGCAGACGTCATGAAGATGTGCGCGCCCGATGCGCTTGAGCTGGGCGTGGTGGATGTGGTGATCTGCGAAGGCGACGGCCCGGCCCATCTCAACCGCAACCAGGCCGCCGGTCACGTGCGCGATTTCCTGCGCGATTCTCTGGCCGGGCTTGCGGGCTTGGATGCCGATGCGCTGCAGCAGCAACGCTATGAGCGATTTAGGGCCTTTTAACGGCGGCGGCTTGGCGGCAGCGACACTTGACGGCAGCGGTCTTTTGGCAGCAGCGGCCTTTAGAGCTACGGCGCGCTAGAGCTTTTTGGCAAAGCGCATGGTCACGATGCTCACCAGCGCTGCGACCACAGCCAGCACGGCGCCAACATAGCCGCATGTGATGATGCCCGTGTTGGCGATGACCGCGCCGCCTACAGCGCTGCCAAAGGCGATGCCCACGTTAAACGAGAGCGGCTCGACAGAGGTCGCCAGTGTGAGCGCCTTGGGATGGCGGTCGCGTGCTATGCGCATGAACAGCGTGATGCAGGCGATAGAAAACGAGTACATCAACAGCGCGACCATGAAGACCAAGATCAGCGAGAAGGGCATCGCGCCGTCAAGGGCCGAGATACCGGCCAGCACGAGTGCGATCACAGCAAAGATGGGCGGCAGCGCCTTCATGCCAAAGCGCGTGTCGACCCAGCCGCCTGCCAGGTTGGAGACAAGGCAGATGGCGCCGTAGAACATGAGCGTGGTGGATGCGCCCATGGTGTCCATCCCCAAGATTTGCTCCAGGTAGGGCGTGATAAAGCTGTAGAAGACGTAGACGGCGCCCACGCCAAAGACAAAGATGAGCATGCCAAAGATGATGCAGGGCTCGCGCAGCAGCTGCACTTGCTCGGCAAAGGTCGAAGGTTCATCTGTATTGCCAGAGCGCGGCATGAACAAGACGAGCAGCGCGCAGGTGGCAAGCGCCAAGACGAAGACGGCCCACATGGCGACATGCCAGCTGAGTGCGTCGGCCACGATCTTGCCCAGCGAGGTAGAGACGATCATCGCCACGGAGTACGACGCATAGACGACGGATATGACAAAGCCCATGCGCTTGGTGCCCACGAGCTCGGGGATGTAGGTGGTGCCCAGCGCCAAGAGCGCGCCGGCGATGGCGCCCATGGCGATACGGGCGGCAACAAGGCCGGCAAAGGTCGCAGACAGGGCGGATACGAGGTTTCCTGCTACTAAGATCACGCAGTAGACCTTGAGCAACGTGTGGCGCTTAAAGCGCCCGGTTGTCAGGGCCAATACGGGCGTCATGATGGCATAGGGCAGGGCAAAGAGGCTTACCAGCTGCCCCACCGCAGACAACGACACCTGCAGGCTTTGGGAGAGCTCGGTCTCGATGCCGATGACCATGAACTCGCTTGATCCCAAAGAGAATCCCATCAAAACCAGAAGCGCTACGCATAGCTTTGCGTGTGCGGGTCTTGGCGTTGCATCGGTGCTGGTGTATGGCATTGCCATAGCTGGTCATGCTCCTATCGTTGTCGTCTGGCGTGGTAGCGGCGCGGCTTTTTGTGCTGCGCGCAAACTGCTGTACTTTACCACTCTGCCCGCCGTTGCGCATGCGCGTTGCGGCAATCTGCGCCAAGCTTACGGGTTGGCGGGCTTGCGGCCTTGCGGTTGGAGGTCTGACAGCTGGGTGACCTTGCGGTTGTTAAACGGTGAGCACTGTCAAGCCTGCTGCTTGCTGCTTATTGCCTGCTGCGGCCTGAAACAAGGGCTTTACGATAAAGAGCCGCGGGAGTTTGCGGCAAACAACTATCATGGGGTTTTGCAATTAATAGCTTTAAAACAGGCGGCCCAGACAAGCGGCCGCGTGGGAGGCAGGCGCGTATCGATGGGTATGCAGGCAACAGATGCCGCAGCGCAGCAACACGGTGGCACGGCAGCAACAGCTGATTCTTCATCGCCGGCAAAGGAGATGAGCTTTGAGGAGCTTTGCGAGTACTTTGCCAAAGACCAGTTTGCCGCCAAGTGCCTAGGTGCGCGCGTGGACAGCTACGAGCCGGGCAAAAGCGTTGTCTCGATGACCATCGACGACCGCCATCACAACGCGCAGGGCTTTGTGATGGGCGGCACGATCATGGGTCTGTGCGATTTTGCGCTGGCCGTTGTCGCCAACGCCAACCAAACGCCCAGCTGCTCGGTCAACCACAGCTGCGACATGCTGCGCCGCGTTAGGGGCAGGCGGCTCATTGCCACGGGCACTTGCGTCAAAGAGGGTCGCAGCATGTGCTTTTACGAGATAAACGTGCACGACGAGCTGGGCACGCATGTGGCGCGCATGAACGCGACCACCATGCGCACGCCGTACGTTGCCCCCACCGGGAACTAGAAGGGATCAGTGATAGGCGATATGAGGATTCTCGTCACCGGAGGCGCCGGTTTTATCGGCAGCCACACCGTCGTCGAGCTGCAGCAAGCCGGCCATGAGGCGGTGATCTACGACAACCTTTGCAACGCGAGCGCCGTGGTCGTAGACCGCATCGAGGCCATTACGGGCGCGCGCCCTGCCTTTGTGCAAGGCGATATCCGTGACGAGGCGGCACTTGACGCCGCGTTTGCCGATTTTGGCCCCATCGACTGCGTGATCCACTTTGCCGGCCTCAAGGCTGTGGGAGAAAGCGTCCAAAAGCCGCTCGAGTACTACGACAACAACGTCAACGGCACTTTGTGCCTGCTGCGCGCCATGCGCCGCGCCGGCTGCAAGAACATCGTCTTCTCCTCCAGCGCCACGGTTTACGGCACGCCTGATGCCTGCCCTATCCCAGAGACCCAACCCAAGCACCCGGCTACCAACCCCTACGGCCGCACCAAGGGGCAGATCGAGGATATCCTGGCCGATGTGCAGCATGCGCAAGGTGATTTCAACGTCGTCTTGCTGCGCTACTTCAACCCCATCGGTGCGCACGAAAGCGGCACCATGGGAGAAGACCCCACGGGCATCCCCAACAACCTCATGCCCTATATCACTCAGGTTGCCATCGGCAAGCTTGAGCAGCTGGGCGTCTTTGGAGACGACTACGACACGCCCGACGGCAGCGGCGTGCGCGACTACGTCCATGTAGTCGACCTTGCACGCGGCCACGTTGCAGCGCTCAAGGCGCTCAAAGAGCAAGGCGGCGTGAGCATCTACAACCTGGGTACGGGCAAGGGGACATCGGTGCTCGAGCTGGTGCATGCCTTTGAGGAGGCAACGGGCGTTTCTATACCCTATGCCATAAAGCCCCGCCGCGCGGGAGACATCGCCGCATGCTGGGCGGATTGCTCCAAAGCACAGCGTGAGCTGGGATGGAGCGCCCAATACGACATCAAGCGCATGTGCGCGGACAGCTGGCGCTGGCAGCAGGCCAATCCCAACGGTTATCGCAGCGCCTAGTAGCTTTTGGGCTGCCCGCAAGCGCCTATGTCGCGATGCAAATGCGCCCGCTTTTGCCTTAAGGCGAGTGCGGGTGTTTGTCTTGTTGGCAACATCCTTAACCAATGCTTACGATTTGGCCTTGATTGCGATGCCAAGGCATGGCGGTGAGTCCAAGACGTTATAATCAATCGTCTGTTTGAAAGAGGTAGTGCCGTATCTGCTGCAATGCTGCAAGCTTGGGCGGTGCATATGCACTGCTGCTGTTGCCGCTGCCGCCGCTGCAATAGAGCGCCTCTTACCGCATGTAAAGCAAACCACCTGTTGGCTGCAAAGGAGCCCCTGTCTTGATTCGCGTTGCCGCATTTGACTTAGACGGAACCGTGCTCGACGGAGAGTCTCCCTTTATCCTCACGCGCCGCCTGCTGCTGCACCGCGACCTCAAGCTGCGCAACGGCCTCAAGATGGGCATCTGGGGCCTCAAGTACCGCCTGCGCCTGCCGCAGCGCGAGGCCACCCCGCGCGAGCTGCTCTTTACCGCCTTTGCGGGCGAGAAAGTCCAAGACGTGGACGCTCGCATCATGGAGGTCTACAACAAGCACATCGCCAAGCGCATCCGCCCCGGCGCGCGCCGCGAGGTCGCATCGGTCAAGGCCCAAGGCATGGTCCCCATCCTGGCCAGCGCATCGTTTAAGCCCATGACAGATGCCATCGTGGCCGAGCTTGGCTTTGAGGGCCAGGTCTCTACTGTCATGGAGGAGGTCGACGGCTGCTACACCGCCAAGGTCGTGGGCGAGCCCGTGCAAGGCATCGTCAAGCTGCGCCAGCTGCAAGGCTACTGCGATGGCCGCTTTGGCGTGGGCAACTGGGTGCTCGAGCGCGCTTACAGCGACCACTACAGCGACCTGCCCATGCTTCAACACGCGCATCATGCCGTCATCACCGATCCAGACGGCATCCTCAAAAAGGTTGCGCGCGTTTGCCGCTGGGAAGTCGCCGATTGGGATTAGCGCTTCGCGCTTTAGCCGATAATCACCCGTTGGAACTCGCCGCATTTACAGCAAAGGTTTGGGAGCAGGGGCGTGCCCTTTACCGCGACCTGCCCTGGCGCAACACCCGCGACCCCTATGCCATCTGGATCAGCGAGGTCATGCTGCAGCAAACGCAGGTGAGCCGCGTTGACGGCCGCTGGCAGCGTTGGCTCGAGCGCTTTGACAGCGTCGAGGCCTTGGCCAGCGCGTCTTTGGCCGATGTCTTGGGCGAATGGCAGGGGATGGGTTACAACAGCCGCGCCAAGCGTCTTCAAGAATGTGCCCAGCGTATCGTGGAGCACCACGGCGGCAGCCTGCCGCGTGCTTACGATGACCTTGTCGCGCTGCCTGGCATAGGCCCGGCTACCGCCGCGGGTATCAGGGCCTTTGCCTTTAACGAACCCGGCATCTACTTAGAGACAAACGTCCGCACCGTCTTTATCCACGAGCTCTTTGCCAGCCAAGAAGCAGTGGATGACAAGCAGATCGTGCCGCTGGTTGAGGCTGCCTGCCCTGCTGCCGGTGGCGATGTGCGCGGCTGGTATTACGCGCTGCTGGACTACGGCGCTTATCTCAAGAAGACGCACCCCAACCCCTCGCGCAAAAGCAAGCAGCATACGCGTCAGAGCAAGTTCGAGGGTAGCCATCGTCAAAAGCGCGCGTTTGTCCTGCGCTGCCTTTTGGACGGCCCCAAGCCCGCAGATGCTGTTGCTGCGGCTCTTGATGCTTTCGAGCTGTCATGCGGCAGGTGCGCTGCAGGCCCGGATGAGCTCGCCAGCATCTTGGCCGAGCTCGAGCGTGAGCAGATGATCTGCCAAGCAGCAGATGGCACCTGGCAGATCGCAGAGTAGGTTAGCGGTACAGCATGCTTTGGGATGCAGTCAGGCGTCCTGGACTCGTACTCCGTTCCCGAATATGCCCTTTGCCCTCTGCAGCTGTGGAACTCGCGGGCTTCGTCGTTGTCGTGTGCGTCATGACGTGTCGCGCCTTATGGCGCGATCGGGCGGGCAGTGCCCGCCCCTACGCCCCCCTGCGAATCTTCTCTGTCCGTGTCGATGTGTGTTTGAGGCAGCCGTCGATTGCTTCGTAGGTGGCGTTGCCGTGCTACGGGCGGTTGCTTGCGTAACGGCGTAGGGGCGAGCATTGCTCGCCCGCGTAGGTCTCTGAACTTTGCTTGAGGCGTTAAATTGGCATGTGCGGGAGCTGCCGTGCCCGACGTGCTCTCTGAGCGATTTCTCGGAGCAGAACGTGTCTGCAGTCTCTGCGGGAGCGAGGACTGTCTGAGCGCCGTAGGCGCGAGATCCGCAGCTGCAGAGACTGCAGACGCGTTCGGGTGCGTAGAGCATGAGCTTAGAGAGGACGACGGGCGGCACTTCGAGCTGCTCCGCAGAGCCGGCCTGCGGTCTCATCATCTGCACAGCAGCGCAATCGACTACAATAACGCCTTGCATCTGCAACCTCATCTATCTCATCTGCAAGGAGCACGCGCACATGACTCGCAAACCAACCGTCGCCTTCTTGGGACCTGCTGGCACTTGGACGCATCAGGCGGTGCGTACTTTTGCCGATCGCGGGCAGCTCGACCCCGATTTTGACGGCCTCATGTGCGAGAACATGGGCGAGGTCTTCGAGATGGTCGACCGCGGTCAGGCCGATTACGGCGTGGTGCCCATAGAGAACTCGCTTGAGGGCCCGGTGACCACGACGCTGGACGCCTTTGCCTTTACCTCACGCGCAGAGATCCTGGGCGAGTGCGTGCTCGATATCCACCAGGCGCTCATTTTGGCGCCCGGTGCTGCGCTCGACGACGTGACCACCATCGCCAGCCATCCGCAAGGCGTGGGGCAATGCCGCAGGTGGCTGCATCAAAATCTCCCCGGCCGCACCACGCGCATGGCAACGAGCACTGCTGCTGCAGCCCAGATGGCTGCTGGCGATAAAAGCGTGGCCGCCATCGCCAACCCGCTGGCAGCGCAGCTTTGCGGCGCGGTGGTCTACGAGGAGGCCATCGAGGATCATCTCACGAGCCAGACGCGCTTTGTGCTCATCGGCAACGGGCAGGCTGGCCATAGCGGCCCGGGCAAGACGACGCTTGCGCTCTTCTTGCGCGCCGACCGCTCCGGCGAGCTCAACATGATCCTCTCCGAATTCTCATATGCGCAGGTCAACATGACCATGATCCAAAGCCGCCCCACCAAGCGCGAGCTGGGCGATTACATGTTCTTTGTAGAGATCGAGGGCTACGCAGACGATGCCAACGTCCGCATGGCGCTCGACTGCCTGCGCCTCAAGCTGCGTCAGGTTAAGGTCATCGGCTCGTATCCGCGCGCTTAGAGCGGGCAGTTTCACGTACAAGCGGGCGCGGCGTGTCTTGCCGCGCCTCCCTACACGCGCCCTTCATCCCTATCGTCTATAATCTCAAAACTATGCTTATCTGGTGGCACTACCTCATATTGTTCTTTGTTGCTTTTGCAGTGACTGTCGCTGCGGTTCCTTTGGTGCGCTCGTTTGCCATCAAGCATGGCGTCGTGGACCAGCCCGGCGCGCGCCGCGTCAACAAAGAACCGATCCCTCGTATGGGTGGCGTGGCCATGTACGCGGGACTTTTGGCGGCCTTTGCCGTCGAGTACATCTTGGAGCTCGCGCATGTCTGGCCCGGCCCGTTCTCTTTGGCCCAAGGCAGCGGCGTGAGCATGATGGGTGTGATGATCGGCATCACCGTCATCGTTGTGGTGGGCGTCATCGACGACGTCCAATCCCTGCGTCCCGGCGTAAAGTTTTTGGGGCAGATCGTGGCAGCTGTCATCATCGCCAACTCCGGCGTGCTCATGAGCGGGTTCAAGATCCCCCTGGCCGACGGCCGCGTGGTTTTGGGCTGGCTTTCGTATCCCGTCACGGTCATCTACTTGGTGGCGTTTGCCAACATCATCAACCTCATAGACGGACTTGACGGCTTGGCGGCGGGCATCACGGGCATAGGCGCCGCGGGGCTCTTTGTCTTGACGGTGAGCCTCGTGCGCAACGACGCCTCGCTCGTGGCCATCGTGCTCATCGCCGTGTGCGTGGGCTTTTTGATCTACAACTTTCATCCTGCCAGCATCTTCATGGGAGACTCCGGATCGCTTTTGCTGGGCACCACACTGGGCGTGATCAGCCTCATGGGCGCCACGCGTTTTTCCAGCATCACGGCGCTTGCTGTGCCCATCATGATCGCCGGCGTGCCTGTCATAGACACCGCGAGCGCCATTATCCGCCGCACGCTCAACCACCAGCCCATCCAGCAGGCCGACCGCGGCCATGTGCACCATCGCCTACTCGACCAGGGCTTCTCGCAGCGCAAGGCCGTGCTCGTCATCTACGCCTGGACGGCGCTGCTCACGGTGGGCGGCTGCTTGGTGTGGAACCTAGGCGGTCTGGTCAAGTACTCCGTTCTCATCGTCTTGCTCATCGCATCGGCTCTTGTGGTCTTCAAGCTCAAGCTCTTGGGGCCCGTGCTCGAGCACCATTACTTCCCGGATGCTTTTCGCAAGCCTGCTGCTGGTCAAACGGGCGCTATGCCTGCTGTAAGCGCGCAAGCTGTAGACACTGCAGGCGATGATGCCGCGGGTGCGGACGTCACGAGCGCCAGCCCTGCTGCCGTAGCATCTGGCGAGCCCGCCAAGGCGGACAGCAAAGATGCCCGCTAACCAGCCGCAGCCCTCCCTGCGCGAGCAGCTCAAGAGCGTGCCCGAGAAACCCGGTTGCTACTTGTGGAAAGACGCCACTGGCCAGGTGCTCTATGTGGGCAAGGCCATCAACCTGCGCTCTAGGATGAGCCAGTACGTCTTGGGTCAAGACGAGCGCGCCAAGATCCCCATGATGATGGAGCAGGTGGCGAGCTTTGACTACATCGTTGTCAGCAACGAGACCGAAAGCCTCGTGCTGGAAAAGAACCTCATCCAGCAGTACCACCCGCCTTTCAACGTGGATTTTAGAGACGATAAGAGCTATCCCTTTATCGCGCTCACCAAAGGCGAGGTCTACCCGGCTATCAAGTACACGCGCGAGAAGCACAAGAGCTCTACGCGCTACTTTGGCCCCTACACAGACAGCCGTGCCGCGCGCGATACCATCGAGGCGCTGCGCCGCGTGGTGCCCATCTGCCAAGCCAGTTGCGCGGAGTACAAGAAGCTCGTGCGCAAGCTCAAGGCGGGACATGCACCCAGCCCAGACGATAAAGCCTGCTTTGAGTACCACATCGGCAAAGGGGCCGGCCCTTGCTGCGCGGCCATCACGCCCGAGGACTACGCCATTCATGTCAAGCGCGTGGAGCGTTTCTTGTCTGGGCATCGCGAGGAGTTTGTCTCGCAGCTAGAGGATGAGATGCGCGAGGCGGCGGCAAACCTCGACTTTGAGCGCGCGGCCCGCGTGCGCGACCGCCTAGGCGCCATCAACGCGCTGCAGGAGAAGCAAAAGGCCGTGCTCAGCCGCAGCCTCTCTATGGACGTGGTGGGCTTTTACCGCGAAGAGACGATATCTGCCGCTCATGTCTTTGTGATCCGCGAAGGCCGCATCATCAACAGCTGCGACTTCATCTTGGACAAGGGCATGAACGTCTCTGACGACGAGCTGGCGGTGCAGTTTCTCAACCGCTACTACCACGAGACCGAGGGCATCCCCCATGAGGTCGTCATCGCCGAGGAGCTTGACGATGAGGACGCGGCAAGCATCGAGTCGTGGCTCACGCGCCGTCTTGCCAGCAAGCACGGCGCCAAGGTGGCTGTCACGGTGCCTTTGCGCGGAGAGAAGCACGACCTGCTGCAGATGGCCCAGCTCAACGCTAAGCATGCGCTCATGCGCCATAAGGTGCGCACGCGCTACGACGAAGAGCGCATCGACACGGCACTTTTGCAGCTTGAAAGCGCGCTTGCCCTGCCCGGCCCGCCCATGCGCATCGAGTGCTTTGACATATCCACCCTGCATGGCAACTACAGCGTGGCGAGCATGGTGGTCTTTACGGGCGGCACGCCCGACAAGGGCCAGTACCGCCGCTTCAAGATCCGTCAGGATTTTGGCGAGGCCAACGACTTCGAGAGCATGAAGGAGGTCTTGGGCCGCCGTTATTGCAAGGAGCGCATGGCCGATGAGCGCTTTGGCTCAAAGCCCGACCTCTTGGTAGTCGACGGCGGCAAGCCGCAGCTCACGGCTGCTATCGAGCAGCTGGCTAGCTTGGGCGTAGATGACATCCCCGTGTGCGGCTTGGCCAAGCGCGACGAGGAGATCTTTGTCCCGTGGAACGAGACCGGTCCCATCGTCTTGCCCAGCGGCAGCCCCAGCCTCTACTTGATCAAGCACGTGCGCGACGAGAGCCACCGCTTTGCCATCACCTTTCACCGCGAGCTGCGCGACAAGGGCATGGTGGCAAGCATTTTGGACGAGGTCCCCGGCTTGGGTCCCAAGCGCAAGAAGCTGCTGCTCAAGCACTTTGGCAGCGTTAAGCGCATGCGCCAAGCAGGCTTGGAGGCCATTGCTGCTGTAGATGGCATTCCCCGTCAAGTAGCAGAAGACGTCTGGGCGCTGCTTGTAGATGCCACTGCGTCCGATGAAGCATCTGCGGTAGAAGCGCAAGAGTCGTAGAGCCAAGATTCCTGTCCTAGAAAACACCCACATTGCACCTTGCTTTGAATTGCAGGTGTATTTTCTGCAAACGCCGTACTTTGCATGTAGTAACATTTGGACATCTGATTGCAATCACGCTAGGGAGCCGGTTATGAGGCAGTGCAAGACGCATAGTTTGTCTCTACGTGGCCTCCTGTGCGCTTTGCGTGCTTCCTGCCCAGCAGCCCCGGCAGCGTGCCGGGGGGGGGGTTGCTCCTAGCGCCCATTTGCTAGCGGCTGGTCTTTCTAGCCGCTCTCTCCAGCTCAATACCAATAATCACAGATTGTGCTTTCGCTCTGCCATCCCTTGGCTTAAAGCCGGCTAGGGATGCAGGGCTTTTTGTTTGGTAGCTATGCCCGCGGCGGCCTCGAGGCACGTGGACGTGAGCGGGCTTGGGTTATGTGGATAGAAGGGGCATTGATATGAAGAAGAAGTCTGCGGATCTAAGTAAGAAGATGCTTGCCAGTGCGCTCAGCGCGGCCATGGTCGTTGCCTTTGCGCCAGCGGTCGCGTTGGGCGAGGGAGTTGGCAGTGCGGGTGATGGTGGCGAACCTGCGACTCAAAACATCAACTCTGCCGTTGCTGCCGTGGGTGAGTCAACATATGCGAGCTTGGACGAGGCATTTGAAGCTGCAATTGCATCCACAACGGATAAGGCTGTCAAGCTTTTGGCCAACGTGGACAACTTTGAGGGCGTTGTAATCCAACCTGGGCAAGAGGTCACGTTCGATCTCAACGGTAAGACATTGACGAGTGCCGTTAATAGCAAGAACAACTCGAAGCACTATTATGCCGTTGAAAACTGGGGCACTTTTACGCTTGAAGATTCCAGCGCTGCAAAGACCGGCAAGATAGTCACCCGCGGTCTCGACAATGAGCTCGGCTACGATTATGAAGCGTCTGTGTGGATTGAGGGCAACATGACCGTTAACGGCGGTACCGTCGTTGCCTGCGACGCCAACGGCGGCGCGTGCGTTTGGAATGAGGCTGTCCTCACCATCAACGGCGGCACGTTTTTGACCACAGCCGAAGGAACCAGTGGTACAAGCACCTCGCTTGCCGTGAGAAACAACGGCGTCGCTACGATCACCGGCGGCAAGTTTGACTGTGCTAGTAAATACTCCTATGCCATCGTCTCTAAAAACATAATCGAGCTCTCGCCTGCATCTGGCAGCACTGTCGAGGTCTATGGCACCAAGGGCTGTCTTGGAGTTGACGGCGGCACTGCCGTTATAAATGGGGGCAAGTATTCCACATCGGATTATTATGCCCTCTACGTCTCAAATGATGGCCAAGGCGAGGAGCCCGAGACTGCTGCGGTAACGGTTAACGGCGGCGAGTTTGATGGTGCTACGTATTCTGTGTGGGTTGGCAGCGACTACAACAACCCCGTGAACAGCACGATTCAAATCAACAGCGGCACGTTTAAGAAACCTCTGTGTGCCCAAGATTGCACGCAGACCGGCGCCATCAAGATCGCAGGCGGCAGCTTCCTCAATGGAACGGCAAGAAACGCTAAAAGCGACGAGAGGATTGCTATCACTGGCGGCAAGTTCAGCGAGGATCCAAGCTCATACGTTCCCGCCAGCGGCTACGACATCCACTACGTAGGGTCTATCTACGTTGTTCATGCGGCTGAGTCTGGCACGACTTGGCTTGGCGGCAGCTCTGCGACCTGCACGAGCAGCGGCTCTACTGCAGCAGGCTACTGCAAGGGCTGCTATGACCTTGGCGTGAGCAACGTTGTGTCCAGCAGCTCTACCATCCCCGCGCTCGGCCACGAGTACACCTGGGTCACCACGA
>CAVAPV010000034.1:0-24518 GCA_963590525.1 Agathobacter rectalis | reverse complement strand
CGCAGGCCCACCTGCCCGCGTGTAACAAAAGGTATACCTTTTGTTACAGCAGATTATTGCTTCTACCTGCGGATATGAGTCCGCGATTCCCCGTTCCAGATTCCTCGACTACACGTCCTATCGGCCGCTTCGCTCGGAGTAAGTCGTGTCAAGGGCAAGCCGCTGCGCGGCGGCCTGCGGCCGACTTTGACGCTCCTTGTTACGGCTGTCCGCAAGCTTACAGCCGCAATGACACATTCTTGAAGTGCTTTGATTACATGGATCGCTTTTTGTTACAGCCAGTCATATAAACCTACCGGGAGAGCAGTGCTCTCCCCTACGTCGTCACGCGTGTCTACGACCCTTGCATGCAGGTGCCACCTACCGGGCGAGCAGTGCTCGCCCCTACCCGCACCAGCGAATTGACGGCACTTCGCTAACCATATTTACCTGAGAGCTCACGATTGTCGCGCCGTGAGCCACGACATGCTATAGCGTGCCGTAAGGCACGAAGGGCCTTGCAATCGATACTCCGCGCGCCAACATCCCCAGCAACAAAAAAGCCGGCACCTACTCGGGTGCCGGCTTTGCTCATAACGCTATCTACAGAAAACGGGCCCTTAGGCCTCGGCCTTCTCTTTGGCGTCCCCATCGCCATCACCAAAATCGATGTCCTTTTTGGACTCGAGCTTCTCGTCGACCTTGTCCTGGAAGGTCTCGATGCGCTCGGCAACGGTCTTGCCCTTGTTCTCCTCTTTGATCTTATCCACATCAACACCCGCGTTGGTAGCGCCGGTCTCGATGCCCTTGACCGCCGCCTTGCCAACCTTCTTGGCGCGACCGCCCAGCTTCTTGAAAAGCGCCGGGCCGCACAAGACGCAGATAATGATCAAGATGACGACGAGCTCGGGGAGGCCCAATCCAAATATCCTCACGATGTTCTCCTAAATCCAAAGCGCCCTTTGCAGCGCCCTCGTAGTTGCGGCGTTTATCTTACGCTATACGGTTACCGTACGGTTTGGGATATTTGCCTTGTTTTGGCTTTGAGGCAACCAGGGCTTTGCCATCGCATAAACACGCAGCCGATGCTGCTATGCTTGCAGGCATGAAACTGCCAACTCGCAAAAACAAACGCTTGGACGCCGGCCTTGCCTTTGAGCGTCATCTCGCGCGCGTCTTTAGAAACCTCGGTTACGGGGTGCATCTTGTTGGCGGCACCAACGATCACGGCGCGGACCTCATCCTCACGCGCCGCTCCAAAAAGATCGCCGTGCAGGCTAAATGCTATGCCAAGCCCGTAGGCAACGCCGCCGTGCAGGAAGTCTACGCCGCCAAGGCCTACTACAAATGCGACGGCGCATGGGTGGTCACCAACTCCTCGTTTACCCAAGCCGCAGCCGAGCAAGCCGACCCCTGCGCTGTACGACTGATAGACGGATCTCAGCTTGCCAGACTCGAAGCGCGCGCCAAAACACGCTCGTGGCTCCCTGGCGTACTCACGCTTATCGCCGTAGGCGTGATCAGCGTCATCATCGTCATGGCCTCTCGCGCATAACAGCACCTCAAGCGACTCTGGGCCCCAAGGGGCAGGAGCATTCCGCGTCCCAAGCTACTCCTCAGGCATCAACACCGCATATAATCGGCAGGTTCTAGATTCCCTTGACCTTGAAGCAGTAATTGTCGCGCGTGACAGCCGTGTACTCGACCTTGCGCTTGACCTTCTTGGCCACCGTTTTGCCGGCGGCATTGGTGGTGTATTGGGTCTCGGTCACCGTCTTGGTCTTGGTCTGCTGCCCAGACACATAGAAGTTGGCGTGCAGGCAGCTGCCCTCAAAGAAAACGCTCTCGAGCTCGGTTGAATTAGGCAGATAGGTCTTGGACAGCAATTGGCCGTCCCAGTCGTAGCACCACAGGATATTGGAACCTTGCTCCTCGTTGGGACAAGTGCTGACAACGATGACGTCGTTTCCAACGGCGATGTTCTGGTAGCTCCCGCTTGATTTATCGGCCAGCGCGATGATACGTGTGGGTTTGAAATTGGCGTCAAGCTCCACGATGTCATGCGTGCTCCAAACGCTTGCCACGTAGCAGTCCCGCTGCGCGTTATAGGCGATAGAGCTCACCCCGCGAATCTTGGAGATTCCGGCGCCGTCTTTTGCCTCGGCTGCGTTGAACAGCCCGTTCACGTGATTGGGGATAGTCACGTCGCGTTTGATCTTGAGAGTGTTCATATCGATGATAGACAGCCCCAGCGGATCGCCCGAGCTGTGGTTGACGACCAGGTAGCCCTCTTTGGTGTTGGCGGTGATGTCGTTTGCGTGGTAGATATCGAGCGCCTTGGAGACCTTGACGACCTTCATCGTAGAGAGATTGACCTTGACGATCTTGCTCTTGTTGAGGTTGCGGTCGTTGAGTGCGTAATAACCGTAGCCGCCGGCTTGGCAGCTTCCCTGCAGCGTGTCGTAATGCTCGAGCTTTTGGCCTGCCGCGCGGCGCAACTCAAAGACGACGCGCTTTTTCTTGTACTTGGCCTTCTTCTTGGAGCTTGCCTTCTTGGCGGACTTGGCGCTTTTGACCTTGACCTTTTTGATCACCTTGATCTGCGAAAGCGTAGCGTCTACATCCCCTGTAGCGTTGTTGCTGTAAGACCACGAGGCTTTAGAGGCAGTTGTTGCTATGGGGCCTGCGGTGGCGCTTGCGTTGGGATTGGCGGCGGAGCTGGCGGTCGAAGTGGTGTTGGAGCCGCTGGTCGAGCTGTCAGCCGAGCCGCTGTCGTTGCTGCCCTTATCGGCAGTATCGCCCGTGTTGCCGTTGCCGGCATCCCCGCCCGCCGCACGCAAAGCCTTGATACGCGCATAGCATTTGGCGTCTTTGCCCAGCCCGCTCACGGTGACACTCGTCGTGGAACCGTCGGCTATCTCAAGCGTCTTTGCGCCGATAAAGAACCTGTTGGCGGCATATTGCACGGTATAGCCCGTCGCCTGCGGGGCGTCATCCCAGCTTATGGTCGCACTAGTCTTACGCTTGGAGACTTTGACATCGGGCGACTGCAAGAAAACATAGCGGGTGATGTTGGAGTTGCTGCTGTTGCGGTAGCCATCGGCGCTGGTAGTGGCGACAACGGCATAGCAATAGGCGGCGCCTGCCTCCACGGCGGTATCGTGATAGCAGCGAGCGCTCTTTTTGAGAGAGGCCGCTTGCTCCCAGATCTGCCCGTCGAGGCTTTTGTAGACGGCATAGCCCTGAGCGCCTGCGCTCTTCTTCCAGCTGATTATGGTGCCGCTGGCATCCTGCGTGATGCCGGATAGCTTTGGAGCGTTTATCGGGCTGAGGCCGGAGCTATCCACGGCAGCCGCATACGCGGCAGGATCTATATGCTGCTCGGGTGCGAGCGTGGCCTTGTATTTAGACTCGAGGAGCGCAAACTGCGCTTGCGACATAAGGTTGGCGAGCGTGCTGCGTTGGGTAGTTGCGGGTTCCTCGGCGATGATGGATTGCGGGTTGAGCAGCGGCAAAGCAACCACAGCCACCGCAGCAACGGCTATCACAGCATGCAGGGCGCGCTTGGCGACGCCGCGGCGATAGCCCCGCTTGGGCGCAATGGCTTGGCGGCGACTTGTCTTCTGGCGGCGGTGATGCACAGATTGGTTATATCTACGATGCGTTGTCATAACCTATAAGCTACCAAGACCGCACGCAACAACAAGCCTTGACAGACGATTCTCCGCAATAAAAGCGAGCGAGGCTCTTGAGCGATGCGAGGTGACTGCCCCTTGCAGCCAACGGAGACCTACCGGGAGAGCAGTGCTCTCCCCTACTTGCACCTGCGAACCGATGCTGCTCGCAACCAGATGCTTAGCAAGCGCGCAGGGCTTCTCTTAGTTGCAGCCGCCTTGGTAGCAAGTGGGCTTGAATCCCAAAACCTTCTTGGCGATTGCTGGTTGCGTGCGCAGCTTGACGAGCATGTTGTAGACGGCCGCGCCATCCAAAGAGACGATGCGCTTGTTGCCGCCCTTCATCGTCACGTAAATATCCTTGGCCGTGTAGCCCTCGATCTCTATCTGATTATCAAGCGTGTCAAAGCAACGCGGCTCAGGCTGATCGATAAAGCGACACAGCTCTTGGTAAATGTCATCGTTTTCTGGCGCAAAGAGCGTCTTTGAGTAATCCGGACGATGCGACTGCAAGGACTGCTCGACCGGAATGCCGTTCTCATCGACAAGCTGCGCGTCTAGCTCGGCAAAGTAATCGAGCACCGCCTGCCCACGTTGGGCCTTGCCCTGCGCTATCGCCTGCTGCTCCTGCTCGTATACACCCATGACCGTCTTCCTCCATCCTCATGGATACTATCTAAGGCGATGATAATCCTGCGGCAGTATGCTTGCCAACACTCAAACGCGTGTGAGCGGGTCTCCCATTGCTTTATGCCGTGCAGCAGAAAAAGCAGCGCGACACCGTCAGCAGCCATAAGCCGGCGATGTCGCACCCGCAAAATCCAAAGTTGTTGAGAGCCTTTTGCTTTAGGACAGCTGACCCACCCGTCTACTGGCGATAAGTGGCCATAAAATCGCCCAGCTTGCCCATGGCGTCTTTGAGGACCTCGATGCGCGGCAAATACACCACGCGGAAGTGATCGGGCTCGTGCCAGTTGAAGCCGCGACCGTGCACTACAAGGAGCTTTTTCTCGCGCAAAAGATCGAGCGCCCACTGCTCGTCGTCGGTGATGTTGAACTTGGCGGTGTCGATCTTGGGGAAGATGTAAAACGCCGCCTTGGGCTTGACAGCCGTAATGCCGTCGATGGAGTTGAGAGCGTTGTAGACGTACTCGCGCTGCTCGTAGATGCGGCCGCCGGGCACGACGTAGCTCTTGACGCTTTGATGGCCACCCAGCGCCGTCTGGACGATGGACTGCGCAGGCACGTTGGAGCACAAGCGCATGTTAGAGAGCATGTTGATGCCCTCAATGTAGCCGGCAGCGCAGCGCTTGTTGCCGCTCAAGATCATCCAGCCAACGCGGTAGCCGGCGATCATGTGCGATTTGGAAAGACCAGAGAAAGTCACACAGAACAGATCCGGGCACATGGACGCAATGGAAATGTGCTCTAGGCCGTCCATGACCAGGCGATCGTAGATCTCATCGGAGAAGATCATGAGCTGGTTCTCACGTGCGATCTGGACGATCTCTTCCAGCACCTCTTTGGGGTAGAGCGCGCCGGTGGGGTTATTGGGGTTGATGATAACGATGGCCTTGGTCTTGCAGGTGATCTTAGAGCGGATATCTTCCATGTCCGGGTACCACTCGGATTGCTCGTCGCAGATGTAATGGACAGGGCGGCCGCCAGCCAAAGTGGCGCACGCCGTCCACAGGGGGTAGTCCGGAGAGGGGATCAAGATCTCATCGCCATCGTCGAGCAATGCCTGCATGCACAGGCTGATAAGCTCGCTCACGCCATTGCCGGTGTAGATGTCTTCTATCGTGACGTTGGGGATGTTCTTGTTTTGCGCGTACTGCATGATGGCCTTGCGCGCAGAGTACAGGCCCTTTGAGTAAGAGTAGCCCTCGCACTCGGGCAGCTGGCGTGCCATGTCGTAGACGACCTCGTCTGGCGTGCGGAACCCAAACGGCGCGGGGTTGCCGATGTTGAGCTTGAGGATATGGGTGCCCATCTCCTCCATGCGGTTTGCCTCGTCGACCACCGGGCCGCGAACGTCGTACAAAACATTGTCCAGCTTAGATGACTTATCGAAGTACATCGTTACTCCCAACCACGTGACGTCATGGCGCAAAGCCGCGGCGTGCTCTATGCAGATAGCTGTGGATTATAGGCGCGCCGTATTCTGCGCCCGCCAAGGCGGCTTCTTTTGAGGCAAACGGCCCCGATTTTGAGGTCACAGGGCAACTGATATTATCGATTTAATTGATTGCTGGTGAGTCTACATACCCAGATATGGCGCGATAAGACACCAGGCGATGGGAATAGCCAATGCAGGCAAGAAATCCAAGGTTTTGAAGTCCTTAAGACCCAAAATACCAAAACCCGACATCATGATGAGGCAACCACCCACGATAGAAAGCTCTGTCATCATCGTTGTGGTAATAAAATCCCCAAGTAATAAGGTCAGAGCAAAGATCGCGCCCTGCCATAAGAAGAGCACCGGCGCAGCAAGCGCCATGCCGATGCCGTAAGTCGAGGCAAGCACCGCAGAGGTCACTAAGTCGAGCATGGCGTTGGTGAACAAGAAGGTGTTGTCGCCTTGCAAGGCGCTTTGCACAGGGCCCAGAATCGACAGAGTACCCACACAAAAGAGGAGACAACCCGTAACGAGGCCCTCTGCCAAGCGGCTCTTTTGAGATGCAGAGGCGCCGCCTTGCACTTGCGGTTCTTGTTGTGTTTGCTGCGCCTGAGCAGCATCATCGGAGCTTGTAGCCTTCTCCATACGATCTGACAGTCTCAAAGCCGTTCCAATGGCGCCACCTGCCGCAAGCGAGAAGATGAACAGCACCGGATAGCTTGAGTTGGGCATGTTATTGATGGCGCTTTGAGCACCCAAGACCAAAGCCGCCAAGCCCATGGCGGCATAAAGCGCGTTGTTAAGGCGCTCGCTCATCACTTTCTTGAGCGTGCCGCCCACAAGGCTTCCCACCAGGATGCACCCAGCGTTGACGATCGTTCCGATCATGACCCCTCCCCCTTTATTGCCAGATAAGCCGGCGATAGTGATGCAGCTAGCACACAGTAAAACTCAATATCGCCTGCTGCTTCGAGCGCCTATTGCCAAAAGCAGCCTGTTGCTTGCGGCCTAGCTGCTGCCACGGTTCATCTGCCGCTTGCCGCAAAACAGCGTGGCAAGCTACATACCGATCCAGGTCCTGATAACCGGGATCCATCCGTTGACGAGAACGATAGCGATGAGAACCGGCAAGACATAGCATACGTAGGGCTTGATCCACCGCGGGAACTTGAGACCTTCTCCCTCATCTGCCTCCTTGATGAAGTTGTCAAAGCCCCAGCCCTTCTTCATCGTGCAGAAGAGCAGGAAGACCAAGCCGCCGCCAGGCAGAATGTTGTTGGAGACGATAAAGTCCTCCACGCTTTGGATATCGCCGATGCCGGGCACCACAACACCAGAGAGCACGTTGAAGCCCAAAAGGCACGGCAGGCTCAAGATAAAGATGAGGATGCCGTTGATGGCGCAAGACTTCTTGCGCGGCATATCGAACTGGTCCATAGAAAAGCTCATGATCGCCTCGAAGACGGCGATGATGGTGGACAACGCCGCAAAGCTCATGAACAAGAAGAACAGCGTGCACCACACGCGCCCGGCAGGCATAAGGTCAAAGACGCTGGGCAGCGTGATAAAGACGAGGCTTGGGCCGCTGCCGGGCTCCACGCCAAAGGCAAAGCAAGCTGGGAAGATAATAAGGCCCGCCATGAGGGCGACCATGGTGTCGATGCCGGCCACGCGCACAGCCTCTCCCGGAAGGCTGCGGTCTTTGCCGATATAGCTGCCAAAGATCTCCATCGAACCCATACCCACAGACATCGTGAAAAACGCCTGGCCCATAGCGGCATAGATGGCCTCCATAGAGCCACCAAAACCGTTGCCAAAGATCTTGCCAAAATCGGGGACAAGGTAAAACGCCAGACCTGCACCCGCGTTGGGTAAGGTCACAGCACGCACCACCAAGATGATCAAGATCACAAACAACGCGCTCATCATCACCTTGGTCACGCGCTCTACGCCTTTTTGCAGGCCGGCGCTCGTGCAGGCAAGGCCGATAGCCACAACGATTGCCATATAGACGAGCATCTCCATCGGATTTGCCATGAGGTCTGCAAAAACCTGGGCTACCTGATCGCTCGAGGTGCCAACAAAAACTCCTTGAGCACTCTTGACGGTAAAGGCGAGCATCCAGCCGGCCACAACCGTGTAAAACATCATGAGCAGGTAGCTGCCAACCAACGTAACCCACTTGAAGATGTGCCACTTGCTACCCGCAGGCTCGAGCACGTCAAAAGCGCGCGCCGTGCTCTTTTGCGAGGCGCGGCCCACGGCAAACTCCATAACCAAGATGGGCAGCGTGAACACAGCCAGAAACACGAGGTACATCAAGACAAACGCCGCACCACCGTATTCGCCTGTGATATAGGGAAAACGCCAGACATTGCCCAAACCCACTGCGCAGCCAGCGCTGATGAGGATGAATCCAAGACGCGAGGCAAAGCGCTCGCGCTCGCCGGAATGATGTTTTGTATCAGCCATCAAGCAATCCTTCAAAACTAAAAAACAGTCCCTGTAGGATAACGTAAGAGCGGGCTATACGAGTTGTTGCAAAGGAGTTTAGGGTTCCTGCAACAAAAAAGCCCCTCGATGAGGGGCTTTGCGATCAGTGGTGGACCGTCAGGGGTTCGAACCCTGGACCTTGGGATTAAGAGTCCCCTGCTCTGCCAGCTGAGCTAACGGTCCAAGAAAACCTGGGGTGGCTGAAGGGATTCGAACCCTCGATCTCCAGAGCCACAATCTGGCGCGCTAACCAACTGCGCCACAGCCACCGTGCGGTTTTCAACTGCGCCCCGTAAGGCGCGAGTAAGAATTATAACCAACTAACTGCCTTGCGGCTAGACCCTTTTTGAGAGTTTTTGCTTCTATATGACCCGTGCCTCATAACCATCTCTCACCACGGTTCCATGCAAAGCTTTCAATGCCGATGCCCTATTCAAGCTCTTTGCTTCAATTCACACCTTCCCAAAACCACCCGCATGTGTAGTAACCAACCAAGGTCTCCCCGTCTTTTTCGTATACCGGCAGCTTGCGAGTGTGAGTACGCATGTACTCCACTTGCTCGTCTGATTCGTTTCCCGTCGCATACAATTGGCTTCTATACGAATAGCCAAATTTGCCATTGTCAGTTAACGTCACAACAAGATCAGTCATTGGCGTGTTAAAGCCATAGACCTTCCCCTCCGCATTGCGTTGGAGAGGGGGCATTTTATCTACAACCCATGGTTCAACATGCTGACGGCCAAGCTCGGAAGCAACGTACTGAACCATCGTTTTGCTCATGCCCACATCTTCTGTTTTAGCAGCAACAGCGTCAGTCAAAGAACTGCTGCCCATCGCACTCGCAGGCAGCGCAGCAAGTGCAGCCACCAGCAGCAGCTTTGGCAAGATTTTTTTCAAAGGCTGATCGCTGTTAACAACAGCCTTGCCGTCGTCTTTTCTGGCAGCACAAGAAATCGCTTCTTGCACAAACTCATCACGTACGCTCCCAAGAGAGCACAACAGGTTCCAGCTCGCAGCATGATCATGCGACATAATCGATTCCTTCCTGCTCAAGCCGGCGACGCAACGCTTGACGAGATCTCATAAGGCTCATCTTCACTTTTCCTTGTGACACATTGCCAAACCTTGCAATCTCCTTTATCGAATACCCCATCCAATAACGTTGCATAAAATACACACGCGCAGATTTCGGCATCTGCTCAAGAAAAGAATCGAGGACCTGAGCAAGGTGTCTGTTGTCTCCATCATCCGGCTGCTGCCTCAACTGCAATGAACACTCATCGAGCTCGTCTAGTATTTCTTCAACGACTCCTCCACCTCGCTTAGCCGCTTTCCTTTTATCAAGAACGTCGAGAGACAGGTTTCTCACTATGCGACATAAAAAGGCACCGAGTCTGTTTGGTCGAGCCGTCGGAATTGAGTTCCATGCGCGCAGATACGTATCGTTCTCACATTCGGCGGCATCCTCTGAGTTCTGAATCAATCTATAAGCAATGCCCCTGCACAACGCACCGTATTTTTTCTTTGACTCGATGATTGCAAGTTGGTCTCTAGCCCAAAAGTAATCAACAATCGCCTTGTCCTCCATACCGACCTCCAACACAGGAAAAGACTCTTCTGTCTATTAAGACGGAAAACAGCTCCATAGGTAACGGTTTAATTCGATTTCTAAAAATCATACTGTTACCAATTGGCCTTTTCTCCGTCTTTATAAGTAAGCGGACATTTACTCCGCACACATAAATACAGGGATAGGAGAAAAGCGATGGCAGCAAAAAGCAGAGACAATGAGACTCCCTCGCGTAGGGATTTTCTTAAAGCAACCGTCGTCGGTGCAGCCGCAGCTGCAGTATCACCAGAAATCGCCCTTGCAAAGATAAGCGAAGAGGTTGCAGTCCCAAATGAGAGCATCGAGGAGCTATGGGCATAAGCCGTGGCAAAGGCTTCATGAAAATTAAGTTTGCATAAGGAGAAGCAACATGGACCCAAACGTATTGACAGCCCTTGCTGGAATCGCCTTACAGGCAATCATTGTGTTAGCAGTGTTGTTTCTGATCTTGTATCTGGTTATCAGAAAGGCAGTATGCGACGGCATACGCGATTCGAAAAAACGGCTGAGAAAGAGCCGCGCAAAACAACCAACAGACCTGCTGATGATTAGGAACTATCTAGGCGCTGCCGGAGCCGACCCTCACGGTGGCGCCTAATCCTCGCCCGTGATGCGTGGATAGGTGTCCATAATCTTTTGGCCGTGATTGGCAGTCCCAAGCCCGTCGATGCGCTTTTGATAGCGCTCGCTTACCTTTAGTGTCCAAGTGTCTATGCCGCGCTTCTTGAGCCATTTGAACCAACCCAAGTGCCCGTAGTTGTAGCCCTGAGCGAGCAAAGCCATGTCGTTGAGATCGCCAGGCTGCGGGTCGCGGCCCAGGTAGCTTTTGAAATCATCGATGCACAAAGACAGCTCGTAGGTTCCCGCATAGACGCTTGCCTGCGGCGTCTTGCCGGCAACACCTTGCTTCTTCACGCCTTTGAGCAAGATCTTCTTGCCGTCTCCCTCGTAGGTTTGCAAGATATCATGGCGCTTGTCCACATCGACGTCTCCGTCGGATTCCACTTGAATCATAGTGAGTATCAGGGCCGTGTACGCGCGGTCTACGCCGTAGAAATCCTCGGCTGCCTCGACCGTAGTCTGCCAATAATGATCATGCTGCCACTGCTTTTCGTTTGCTTTGGAGCTAGAGCAGCTCACCGCGACGCCCGCAACCAAGGCCACTAGCACCGCGATGGCGATGCCGATAACCAGTGCTCTAGGTGGCGTCCAAGCGCTTGCCGCCGCCGCACCGCTACGCTGCCGATACACCACAGAATCCACCTGAGCATCGCTACGCTTATGCCGCAAAGCGCTGTTGCTTTGCGCGCGCTGCGATTTGCCGGCAACTCCTCTACCCGAGACACCGTTGCCTCTTGTATTGCGGCTTTGCGTTCTGCTCGTCTTTTGCGTCATATCGCTGCGACTCCTCTCGCAAGTGCTAGCGCCGAGCTTGCGTCTTTAAGGTACCACGCACATGGGCGCATGTCGCATCAAGGCGTTATCATGCACATCTGGTTTTACAGAAGGAGAGGAGCAGCCATGATCGAGACCGTGCGCTTGCTTGACGACAACTCGCAGCGCATGCTGCGCTCGTATCTGGGATGGACGCTCGAGTCTTACGAAGCCTACATCATGTTCAACGACCCAGACCAGGTCTACAAAACCATACGCCTGGACTTTGGCGGCTGCGGCTTCTTGATCCAAAACAAGCATCAGCGCCTGCCTTTGGGCCCGCAAGGCGAGCTCGAAGAGGTTTCTGTGTTGGAGCTTATGCCCGACGATGGCCGTGAGCTTTGGTGCCCGGCAAGCAAGAAGATCACGCGCAAGACGGGCGTAGAGCTCTACATCGACGATATCTACCTCGTGGTAGACACCGCCCAGCTCACCTGCGGAGACATTCCTGTCAACAAGCTCAAGCTGGTTCAGGCAGTCGTCTTTAGGCAAGGCGGACGCCTGCTGGCCTTTGACCGCGATGTCTGGTTTGACGAGTACATCACCGTACGCGAGGGCGCCGACATAGACAAGCTCGTACGCGACGCCGCAGGAGATTGGCATGAGGAGCCGCCATACGGCTACAAGTTCACGCGCGACATCATCAGCCTGGCGATGGGTGGTATCAGGGTCTAAGCGCCGTCTTCATCGCCCGAATCCGGGTCTGGCGATGGATCTGGATCGGGCGTGGGAGCCGGGTCGATCTTACCGCCCGAGTCATCCTTCTTGCCGCCGCTGTCGTTGTCTTTGCTAGAGGAGTCTGAATCCTTCTTGCTCGAAGAGCCGGAATCAGAATCCGAGGAGTCGTATTCCTCGCCAGAGTCCTCGTCGTTGCTGTCGTAGGCGCTATCGCTACCCCAGCTCTCGGCAAAATCCCAGCCGTCTTTGTAGGTGACGGTCTCGTTTGTGGTGGGGAACTCCTCGAGCTCGGCTCCTTCGAGCACGGCATCCATGTATGCTCGCCAAATAGGCGCGCATGTGCTGCCGCCGTACAAGCCGGTCGAGGTCTCTTCTCTGTAGCCGCTCCACACTGCAGTCGAATACTGCGGCGTTATACCGCAAAACCACAGGTCGCGGCCGTTTTCTGACGTACCGGTCTTGCCTGCGGCCTCTTGCCCGCACCAAAGCGTAGCCGCGGTGCCGGTGCCGTATTCCACAACGGTCTTGAGGATGTTGGTTGCCTCTTGGGCAATAGCTGCGCTGATGACCTGCTCGCCCTCGTTGACGCCGGCGCTATAGACCTCGTTGCCGCGCGTGTCGACAACGGAGAGCACGGCCGTGGGCTTGTGGTAGACGCCGCCGGCCGCAAGCGTCGCATAGGCGCTGGCCATCTCGAGCGTATTGACGCCCTGCGCGCCAAGGCAGATAGACTCAAACGGCTGCAGGTCGCTTGTGATGCCCATCTTCTTGGCGGTATCCACGATGCACTGAGCGCCGATGCCATGGGCCAAGCGTGCGTAAACGGTGTTGACGGAGTACGTGGTAGCACTCCTAAGCGTGATGTTGCCGCTGCCCTCACCCTCGGAGTTGCTCACCGTCCAAGTGGGGGTGATCTCTGCGGGGCTAGAAGAATCGATGTAGGTGTCCGGGCTCACGCCTTCGCTCATGGCGGCGATGAGCGCAAAGGTCTTGAAGGAAGAGCCTGCCTGGCGGCTCATCTGCGTAGCCAGGTTGAACTGGTTTTTCTTGTAGTTCTTGCCGCCTACCATCGCCACGATATTGCCTGTGGAAGGATCGATGCTGGTAAGCGAGGCGTCCATGTCGCTGTCGTATTGCGCCATGCCCTCTTTGACGGCCTTGTTGGCAGCCTTTTGGGCCTTGACATCAAGCGTGGTGTAGATGGACAAGCCACCCTGCGACAACTCCGAGATATTGAACTCGGAGGTCTGCAGCAGCTGCTTGACATAGTCGACAAAATACGGGGCCAAGTTGGTGTTGATGTTGTCCTCGTTGCTCTTGTGCTTGTAAAGCTGCGGCTTCTCGCTCACCGCCTGGTCGTATTCGTCTTGTGAGATATAGCCGTTGGAGAGCATGCGCCTCAAGACAAGGTGGCTGCGCTCGAGCGCGGTGTCGTAGTGCTCGCGCGGGTTATTTGCGTTGGGAGACTGCGGGATACCTACGAGCATGGCGGCTTGCGCCAACGTGAGCTCGCTTGCACTGCAGCCAAAGTAATCCTGCGCAGCGGTCTCTATGCCGTAGTTGCCGTCGCCGTAGTTGATGACGTTGAGGTACATCATGAGGATCTGGTCTTTGGTGTACTCCTGCTCGACCTTGAGCGCGATGTACATCTCGCGAATCTTGCGCTCGACGGTGATCGAGTTCATCTCGTCGAGCAAAACGGTGTTGCGCACGAGCTGCTGGGTGATGGTGGATGCGCCCTCGCGCGAGCTACCGGTGACGTTGTTGATCACAGCGCGGCCGATACCCATGATATCGACGCCGTTGTGTTGGTAGAAGCGCTCGTCCTCGGTTGCCACGGTGCCGTTTACCACGTAGTCCGAGACCTCGTTGCGAGCTACCTCGATGCGGTTTTCCAGCGTGATCTTGGCAAGCACCGTCGTCCTGTCGGACGCGTAGATGGTGGAATAGCCAGACTTAGAGTAGAGGTCCAAGTTGCTGTAGTCGGGCAGGTCTTGCAACCAGGTGGAGCAGACCATGACAACGGCAAAGACGCATGCGGCCATGAGGGCGACAAAAGCGCCGAGAATACCCACGATAAGACCGGTGCGCTTTTGGGCTTTGTTATGACGTGCGCGCTTGCGCGAGTGTTTAGACACAGATGCCTCCTTTTAGCACAATCAGCTAATTATGCCCTAAACGCGCAAAGCACAAAACCTTTCACGGATTTCACACAGCTTAAAAGCCAAGCCAGAATGCGATTTGCAGGCGATAAACAGACCCAAATGTCACTCGAAAAGGCTGCAGAGCACGATGCGACAAGACCCGGTGGCGCAACAGGGCGATGCAACAGCGCGTTAGCAAGCCACTGCAAAAGCGGCGGTCCTAGAAGACCCCCAGCTCGTTGAGCACCAAGCTCAAGGCCGCAACCCCCAAAAACGCTGCAAAGACAAAACGCAAGGTGCGCTCGGGAATGCGCGTTACAAAGCGCGCGCCAAACATCGCCCCGGGGATGGAGCCGCATGCCAGGCAGATTCCGGCGAGGTAATCCACGTTGCCCAGATGCACTTGCATGAGCACGCCTGGTATGGCCAAGATCATGATGGCGATAAGGCTCGTGCCGCTTGCCTTGTGCATGGGAACCCCCAGCCACGCCGTCATAAGCGGCACCATGATAAAGCCGCCGCCAACGCCCACATAGCCGCTTGCCAAACCAGCGATAAGGCCGATGCCAAAGCCCGCAAGCGCGAGCTTGGGCGTGATAACCCACTCGTCTGCCGCTGGTGCGACAAAAGAAACCGAGCCTGCAACGTCATCAGCAGACGCATCCGCCTTGGTGCCCAGGCCATGGACACACTCAACGTCTTCATCGAATTTTTGCCTGACGTCCTTAGTAGCCATGACGAGGCGACCCCTGTAATGCGCATCGCCCTTCTTGGGGAGCTTTATCGCCTTGCGCAGCATGTTGAAAGCGCTGTAGGCGATGATCACCGCTGCAACGAGCATGATCGCCCAGCTAGGGCTCATGTTGCCCAGCATCGCCCCAAGAGAGCTGGTAATCGCCCCGCCTATGCCCAGGCAGAGGCTGAGCTTGGGCAAAGCCGTCTTATTGCGCAGGTGGGTAACAGTCCCGCCGATGCTCGTGAAGACAATAGTAAACAAGCTTGTAGCAGAGGCAACGACAGCTTCCAGGGCAAAGCCCAACCTGAGCACGGGCACCATGAGCGTGCCGCCGCCAATGCCCAAAAGACCGCTAAAGATGCCGATGACAAAGCCGGCTATAACAAACAAGACAACCTGAACCGGATCCAAAACCTCTCCTAGCGCGATGACGGATGCTTTCTTGCCATGCTACTCGCAAATAGCGCTTGCCAACGCAGGCACATCGTCAGCGGTAAAAACGTAGACGATCTCTTTGAGTGCGGCCTCCGGATGCACAAAGACGAGCTCTACCTCGTTGGCAAAGCCACTTGAAAGCAACGCGTAGGCATAGACGCTTGCCTGCAAGGCATAGCGTTTGCGCAGCTCATCGTCGTCTGCTCCCACACCGGTCTTGTAATCCACGACCAGGGCCTTGCCACCGCAAGCGTCATAACACAGCAAGTCTATAAAACCCTCTACGGGCACGCCGTCCACTTGGGTTAGAAAAGCGTGCTCTGGCAGATGGTGAGCATACAGGCAGGCACGCGCAAAAAGCGGACAGCCAAGCCATGCGGCAACGGCATCATCCAAACGCGCGCGCTGCTGCTCATCCAAAGCATAGCGACGTGCAGCCGCGGCGATGCGCGCCGTCAAGGCGCTATCTCCTACGGCCAGCGCGGCAGGGTTGTCTTGGCAGGCAATCCACTGGGCCACAAGGTGAAACGCCGATCCCACGACCGAGACCGTCTCCGGTTTCTTCTCTGACGATCTGAGTGCGACGTACGGCTTTGCTGCTGCCGAGGCATCGTTTTGATCGACGGTCTGCTGGGTTGTTGCGGCTGCGTCAGGTTGCGGTGCTGCGGATTGATGCCCTGCTGCTTGTGGCTCGAACAGATCTGTCGAGCGATTTACGGAGCAGAATGCGTCTGAGCCCCCTGCGGGAGCGAGGACTTGTTTGAGCGAGCGCAGCTCGCGAGTTCCGCAGCTGCAGGGAGCGAAGGCGCATTCGGGTGCGCAGTCATGAGCTCGGCAGATCTGTCGAGCCGCCTGCGACGAGACCTCGACTTTACCCTCCCTCTCTTTTCTCGCTTGAGCGATAGAGGAGTACGAGGCGATGGGCTGCTCCAGACGCACGGCTCTATGTGACAAACTAGGGGTTGGTCTATCGGCAAGCAAGGTGTGCACGCGCGGCGTAAGCGGTTGCACCGCCTGCTGCTCCGCCAGCTCCTCGCATGTCTCGTTGGTTGAAGCATCGCCATCGCTTGAAGCATCACCAGCTGCACCATGCACCACGTAGGGAACCTCCTGCACGATGCACTCGACCAGACACCCCGTATCCAAGGTAAAGGTGCCGCCGCCAGACGGGAACCCGCCTGCAAAAAGCACATCGGCCACATCGGCAAACAAACCGGAGGCAAGCTCTCCTTTGCTCGCAAAGCTCTTGTCGCAGCTAACGAGGATGAGCATGTCGCGTGCGCGGGTAAGGGCCACGTAGAGCAAGCGTTGAACCTCTTCTTGCTCGCGCGCCGCCTTGAGCTGCGCGGCATAAGCACTGTATACAGGTGCACTTGCGGCCTGCACAAAGCTATCGACCTCGCAGCCATAAGAGGCAGCGTGCTTTTTGACGTCTGCAGCTGCTTCGCCATCGATGAGCGGGGCAAGCGCCATGTACCTGCTGCCGTCTTGCGTGAGCACGATAGCCTCTTTGGGGCTGGCCGAGGCATTTGAGCTGCGTGCGTACTGGGCAACGGCAACGATGGGAAATTCCAGGCCCTTGCTGGCATGGATGGTCATCACCTGCACAGAGTCATTGCCCAAGGCGACCATGCGGCCGGGCTTGCCCTTGGCGCCGGTGCCTTCTTGGGCCATGTCATACAGCATCCTAAAATGCTCACCCGCACTTACCGCACTGGGGCCAGATTGTTGCTCGAACTCGGCCACCAAATCGATAAATCGCTCTATGTTTGCGGCTTTGGCAAGGCCGGCGGCGCCTCCGAGTTTAAGCTCCTCAAGCCAGCCGCAGCGCTCAAGCGCGTCTGTCAGCACAAGGCTCAACGGAGCGGCTCCCACCTGCGCATATGCCTCGCTTAAGATCTGATATGCCCTCACCAACGGATCTTTGCCGTCTTGCGGCAAACGCGCAGCCTGGTACTCGAGCGCATCAAACAAACTCACCTTGGGGCGCACATCATCAAGGGCAGGATTGCGCAGCTCGCGCTTGGCGATGGTGCGCAAAGCCAGCAAGTCTCCGTCGGAGACGTCAAACATAGGAGAAGCCAAAAGCAGCAGAAGCGGCTGATCATCATCTGGGAGCTCTAGCACGCGCACAAGCGCCGTCATAACACCTACCTCGGGTTGCAGATAAAAATCGCTGCCGCCGCTTACCGCGCAAGGAATGCCGCGCTCGCGCAGAGCGGCAAGATAGGGGCCGGCAGATTTGGTAGAGCTCATCAAGATAGCCATCTGACCATAGCTTGCGCCTTTGGCGGCAAGCTCCTCAAAACGGCTGGCGATAAACTGCGCCTCTGCCTCTCTGAGGTCGCTGACGGCAGTCGACGAGCGGCCGTTGGGGGATTTTTGCCCCGCAGCCAGGTACATGCTTACACGAGGCGAGCCGCTTGGTGCCCAAGGATATTCGCGCACGTTGGCGGGGCCTGCGCTGATGCGCAAGAACTCCTGCCCAAAGAAGGAGGGCTTGGAGAAGATGGACTCGACAAATGCGAGGATATCGGGGTGGCTGCGGTAGTTGACGTCGAGTGAAACCTCGAGGCTGCCCGCATCGCTCATCTGCTTGCGCACGCTGCGGTAGGTCTCGAGGTCTGCCCCGCGAAAACCGTAGATGCTTTGCTGCGCGTCACCCACGGTGGTAAGCGTAGAGAGCTGCTTGTCGCAAAAGCTGTTGATAATACCCACTTGCAAGATGTCTGTATCTTGAAACTCGTCAACCATGATGCTGCCAAAGCGCTCGCGGTAGTTTGCGGCAATCTGAGGATTTGCCTTAAGCAGACGATACGTGTTCATCAAAAGATCGTTGGTGTCTTGAACGCCGCAAGCGCGCTTGGTGGCCCGGTAGCGTTCTGATGCCTGGCAAGCCAGTTCCAAAGCGATCTTGAGCCTGCTTGAGGCTTGCGCAGACGCAGACATGACGCGCGCATCGGCCACAAGCTCGAACGCTGCGGCAAAGTCCTCGCGATAGGCCTTTTTGAGCGCACCGCCTTTGGGAGGCGCGCACTGGCCCAACTCCCGAGCCACGATATCCCAGGTCAAATCATCGTATTGAGCAAGCTCTCCAGCTGTAGATGCAGCAAGCTCCAAGCGGTCGATCTGCTTTGCGCACGCGGCGCTGGGGGCTTCTCTCACGCCAAGCTCCTCAAGCGATGCCAAGTGCGCATCCAAAGACTCCGCCAAGGCTCTCATGGCCTTGACAGGATCCGAGCGCACCTCAGGTCCCAGCTCAAAGCTCTCTGCACCATCCGACGCCATCTCTATCAAAGAGGCAAGCTGCGCCACCAAGGCGCAGGCACCCGAAGGCCCAAAAGCGCTAACGAGCTCTTCCATGGCATCGGACCCCAAGGCTTCGTCTACCGCTTGCTGCAATAGCGAGCTGGCGTCCTCATTGGAAAGAAGCGGCATACCGGGGTCTATGCCCGCCTCGAGCGCATGGGCGCTCAAGATGCGATTGCACATCCCATGGATGGTCGATATCCAAGCACCGTCTATGAGCAAGGCGGCGTCTGCCAAGCCCTGCGCGCGCAGCTCGGCGCGCACGCGGCCCAAAAGCTCCGCTGCAGCCTTGTTGGTAAAGGTGATGGTGAGCACGTTGTCCACGCTTTCAAGCAGCGGACCGCTTTGATCAGACAGACCATAGGCGAGGCGCTTGGTGAGCGTAAAGGTCTTGCCTGTACCGGCACCTGCCTGGATAAACAGCGGCCTGCCTGCGCACTCGACCGCTTTTTGCTGATTAGCAGTCAGTTTGCTCATGCTTTGCCTCCTTTATCGCAAAAACCGGCAGCCAGGCAGTACTCGCACGCGTCCGCACAAAGCGGACGGGCTGCGATGTCTCCCTCTCTCATCTTCTTGAGCAGGCCCTCCACCGTGGCCTCCACCTGCGCCAAATACTCGCGGTAGCCTTGCAAGCGCGCAGCACCGGGCAAGCCATCGAGCTTGGTGCGCGTCACCTCTGCGCTACCCCAATCTATGCCGGCATCGTAGACGCCGCGCAGCATGTTCTTGGAATAGCTGCGGTAGACGCTGCCCACAACAGAAACCTCCACGCCCTGCGCCTTAAGACAGCGCTCCACAAGCAAGGCGTAAATATCCGTCTGGATCCTCGTGGGAAGCGCATCATCTGCCGCCAGCCCGTAGCCGCTTGCTAAGCCAGAGAGCTTGTAGTCGATGACCACGGCCCTGCCGCTAGCATCGACATCGATGCGATCCACCTTGCCGCGCACGTGCACACCGGCATAAGTCATAGGAGCCCCGTCCGGGTCCTCGAGCTTAAGCTCCAAAAACGTCGGCTTGAAACCAGGCAGGAAGTTGGCATCGCGCTTGACCAAGTCGAGCACTTGCTTGCGCACAACCTGTGCCTCTTGCATATCGCGCTCGCAAGTAAGGTTAAGACGATGCCGCTCTATCTCATGATTGAGCTGCCAATCAAACGACGCGTTTGCAATGACAAGGCAATCGGGCAGATTGTCTGGGGTCACACGTTCGATACCTTCTTGGGCTAGATCCAGATAGAAGCGCTCGAGCACGGCATGAGCAAGATTGCCCTTGGCTATCTGGTCAAAGGGCTTGTCAAGCGAGTTGGCCCCTATGCGTCTGCACACAAACCACCTATAGGGACACCGATAGTAATCCTCTAGAGCCGTAGGGCTAAAGGCCTCTTTGTAGGTGTCGAAATCTGGAAAGAGCAGGTCGTGCGCCTCTTGGGCAACCTGGGCACGCACCGCCTCAAAGCTCGTACTTGCTTGCGGCTTGTTGGCTTTGAACTCATCAGCCTCGCATATGCGCAAAGCGCAATCTGCTTCTAGAAGGGCCGCTGGTAAAGCGTGCACGGGAGCGTCTGCGTCTGCATCCGTGCGATAGGCGCTCATGAGCTCGTCCCACAAAGCGCTTTGGCAAGTCTCCTCGCCCTCTTTGCTGTGCGTGAGACGATAGCAAGAAAAGCCCTTGCCAGCAGCTTCTATGGCGTCAAGCAGGCGGATGCGTTGGACAAGCGCCTTGCCCTGCGGCAACTTGGCGCCCATCTCTTGCAAACACAGATCAAACGGCGACGGCGAGGCCGACATAGGGTAGCTATCCATATCGAGGCGAGCAAAGACAACATGCTCCACGCCCTCAAGCACCGCAGCCTGAGAAGCATCGGTGATGAGCACGCAGCTCTCCTGGCCGTCAGACACGCGGTCAAGGCGCACAGGCAAAGCCGCGATATCGGCAAGGGAAACTTCTTGGCCCAAGCTTGCGCAAAGCTCTATGTGATCCAAAATCGCCTCTGCGCAGGCGGCGTCGTCAAAAAGACGCTCTGCATCCAACCCAGCATACCGGGCATTGTCAAACATAAGGCGTACGCGGTTTGCCGCCCCGTCTGACTCAAGAAGCTTACGTAGTCTTGCAAGCTTGACATCCCAACCCTTGGAGCTGACTCTGCCCTTGATGCCGCAGGTAAGGTCTTTAAGCCTGGCCTCATGCGTTGAGCCCGCCTGAGCGCGCCAAGCAGCAGCAAAGCCGCGGGCCGTCTTATCATCTAGGCCGCTGTAGACGCTGCAAGCAAACGCCATGGTGTTGACGTAGCCGTCGTCCTCTTTGCCCAAAAGGCGCTCGAGCTGCAGGAACGCCGATCCAAAGGAGGTCTGCTGCACCGTCGTGCGCAAAGAAGCCCTCACAGGCAGGCCCTCTTGAGCCAGATGAGCAGGCAGGCCAGCAGGGATAGAGGACGCGCTTGGAAACACGACGGCGACCTGCCCGGGCTCCGCCCCATGTGCAAGGGCGTCTTTGACCAGACGGGCCACAGCGGCGTTTTCTGCATGAGTTCCCAGGACCTCTGCGGCCTTGAAGCAACCTTGAGGCGCAAGGCCACCCTGCCCGCTAAAAAGCAGCTGACGCAAGGCATCAAGCTCAAACGCACAAGAGGCATCGTCAGCAGCAGGTGATGTCTGGCAAGGCAAAACGCGTTCCAGCATAACGAGCCTAGCCACATTGTCCAATAGATCGGCCAAGCGGCGGTAGCGCACGACTTGCAAATCAACGCCATAGAACACGATGGCTCGGCCCGCCTGCGCTGCTGCGATAACGTCCAGCTGCGCATAAGGCTCTGCGAGAGAGTGCTCCTCCAAGCTTTGCATGTATGTCTCTATCGCTTTTGCGATATCTGCATCGGGCACGCTGGCACCCAAAGCGCAGGCATCCTGAACAAAAGCCGAGAACTGATCGAGATATGTGCTCGAAGGCTCCAAGCCGCAAAGCGCTGCAAGCGCCGGGCGCAAAAGCAGGTGACGTTGCTGGGCGTTGACGAGCTTGGTGCCATCCCCCCAAAGCTCCCACTGCGAATCAAGCCAATGCTCGATCGTGTTGACCTGCACGCCCACAACAGACTGCGCCGCAAGATGCTTTTTGACAAGCGCAACCTGCACACTGCTGCCAACCAGGATATCCACGCTATGATGCGCCAAAAGCAGGCTTTGCACCTGTTGCAAGCAAGCGTTGCGCAAAGCGCGCTGCGATGTGCAGGCGATCGATGTAATGCTCAAGGGCAGACCCTCCAAATACTCAGCTGATCTTTTCATCATAGCTTGGGGGTGTGACGCAAAAATCAGCATTAAGAAAACAAGACGTCAATCCGCGGTTGCGCGGCATGCAATGCAGCGAGCCCTCACGGCACAAGCTTTGTCCATGGCGTCAGAATCGCCGCCGCTACACCAAGCCAAGCTCCAATGCGATGTTTCTCGCCTCGGAGCGGCGCTTGCACCCCAGCTTGGCAAAGATGTGGCTCACATGCGTTTTGACCGTGGGGAGCTTGACCTTGAGTGCGCGGCATATATCCGCATTGGATTTATCCTCGCAAAGCAGCTCGAGCACGCGCTGCTCGGCCGGGGTAAGCGGGTTTTCCAACACCCTGCTGCGCTGGCCAAACGCAGGAAACGTGCCTATCTCTCCTGTCCCAAAAGCAGCAAGCTGGTCGCCAAAATCGCCTGGTGCCTTGAGGTTTCCCTGCACCACAAGCGGTCGCAGCAAATCGCCAAACTGCTCGAACATCCCTATATAGCCGTAAGGCGCGGCAGCGTCCACGGCATCTTGCAAGATGCGCTGCCAGCTAGGCCCCTCGAGCTGGTAATGACAGATAGCGGTAAGGATGAGGCAGTAGATGTCGTTGAGAATGCGCGTGCGGCCCGGAGTGGAGCGCTCTACGTTGTCGATCGAGTAAAGCGCCTTGCGATACTCACCGCGCACGGCGTAGGCCAGCGCCTGGGTCATGTACAGATAAGAATGCTCGGGCACAGGTGGGGCAAAGAGCTGGGCGGATTCTGTTGCGAGCCAGTCGGACACAACGCTTTCCTTTTTGGTGTAGAGCGCCATGCGACAACGCAAAGTGCGCGCACGGTGGAGCAAGTCTTCTGAGACATTGCTGTTTGCAAAATTATCGATCATGGCCTCGACAACGTCGTAGGCCGTGCTGGCGTTGCCAAAATAGAGCTCTCCGCGGGCGATGATCGAGTTAACGGCAAACTCCATATCGTAAAGGCGTTGACGATGTATGGCAGGCAGCGCACGCGACAGCTCATGGAGATGGAACTTCTTGAGCTTGCCTTGGGCAAAAGCGTACTCGATGCCCAAGAACCGCGCAAAGAACGAACCCTGTGTGCCAAAGACGTGCACAAACTCGTCTTCATAGGCGGATATATCGCCGTCATGCTCCAGCATGAGGGCAGAGAAGTCCTGGATCGACCCCAAGAAGCCCGGAGCACCCGCCACCAAAGAGCAAAGCGGTGCTTCCTCGCCGGTCTCGTCGAGGACGGCGCATACTTGCTGCAAAGACTCGATGTAGCCGGCAGAGCCATACTGGGGCAGCACGAGCTTTAAGAACGCATGGCGCATGCGGGCCTCGCGGCGCCGTTTGGGAGCATTGCGCTCGTCTTGGGCAAAGGCAACCAGCTCTTCGCGCCACAGTTCTCCCTCGTCCGGACGCAGCTGCAGCGACGACAAAACGCTCATGCCGTAGATGAGCAGCGGGGAGCTGAGGATGTTCTCTCTGGAGATACGCAGATAGTAGGGCTCCGCACTGCGATAGTTGGAGATGCGCAGATACGAGCGCGCGTTTTCTATGAGCTGGCGGCGTATGAGGTCTTGGCGATGCGCTTTCTCGTAGTATTCCAGAGCATAAGCCACCTCGCCCTTGCCTGAGTAGTAATTGCCCGCACGCTCGTAGATTTGAGCGCGCTCCTCGTCCGAAATGGTGAGCTGCACCCAATCTTTGAGAGAACGCGACCAAAGACCCTTCATGCGCAAAGCGCCAGGATGATCCGCATCGCCCTCAAAAGCCGAGCTCGTCTTGCGCAGACGCTCCATACGCTGACCGGCGTGATCGTCTTCGGTGATGACGCGCGCCAACTGCGGGGTAAAAAAATCAAAAAGCGTCAGGCGCTCGACAATGCGTTTGGTAGGCGCATCAAGGCGGTCAAAAACCTCCGAGTAGAAGAAATCATGGACCTCATCTGCAGCGGCATAGCCCAAACTTGCGTCGTATTCGCGGCCCTGAGCGAGCAAGCGGGCAATGATGGCCACCGCCAGAGGATAGCCGCTGGTATGCTCTGCAAGGCGATTGAGATTTGCCGACGATATAGACACGCCGTAGTCGTTGACCAAGCGCGCTATGGTCATGGGAGACATGAGAAGATCGCGCTCTTCGAAGATGCACGCCAAGCCACGCAGACGATACGCAGAGATCCATGCAGGGACGCAGCCCCTGGTGAGCACGATCAAACGCATGTGGGGGACGCTGTCCAAAAGCGACCTGACGCATTTGATGGTGTAGCTATCGTCAAGCTCTTGGGCGTTGTCGATAACGACGCAATCAAAGTTACGCGCGCCGATGAGCTCTTTGACCTCAAAGCCTGCAAAGATATCAACGTAATAGACGGATTTGCCTTCGAGCAGCAAGCGCGCAGCCGTTGTCTTGCCGCAGCCGCAGCAAGCAGAAAAAACGATGACCTTGCAGTTTTCCCATGCATCATCAAACACCCGCTTAAGGGAGCTATCGATTCTCACAGGGACGTTGATAGCGGGAAAACTCTTCACAGTTGTCATCCTTTAGTCTGAGATTACCCTAAGACTTTAGCATGGCATGGACAAAGGAGAAGAGCAAAAGAGGCCGCCCGGGTGAGGGCGGCCTCTCGAGGCTCTGTGTCCTGACGCT
>CAVAPV010000033.1:0-24723 GCA_963590525.1 Agathobacter rectalis | reverse complement strand
GCCCGCCTGCGCTCCACGGTGTTGCCCCGTGCGGCGCGAGGAAGTATATTACGCGCCATACGGGGACCTGTCAACGGGGAATCGGAGGTTTTTTGAGATTTCTCGCACTAACAAACAACAAGGGCTGCCGGCATGATGCCGGCAGCCCCGTGGCTAGATATATCAGTGCAGACCAAATGCAGCTAGACCAGGATGCCCTTGCAGTGATCGACCTCGTGCTGGATGACCTCGGCGAGCCAATCGCGATAAGTCTTTTCGCGGTCAACGAGCTCACCATCGACAAGCTCTTGATAGCAGACCTTGATACGGCGATAACGGTCGCAGACGGTGTCGCGCTCAAGAGACATGCAACCTTCCTCTGCCTTGTACAGACCCGTCTTCCAGGTGATCTTGGGGTTGTACATGACGATGGCCTTCTCGGCACCGTTGAGGAAGCAGATGATGGCCTTGTTTACGCCAATCATATTGGCGGCAAGGCCTGCGCACTCGTCTTTGAGGGAAAGCAGCGTATCGACGAGGTCTTGGGCCACATCGGCATCGGCGGCGGTAGCGGGCTCGGCTACCTGAGCCAAAAACTCCTCGTCATGGTTGAGTTCTTTGATCATCGATTGCTCCTATCTTTTTCAGGCAAGCTTATATAGATGCAGGCGCTTCCTGAGGTTTCGCATTGTGACAGAGTATCAGACTCTTGGCACGAACAACCCAAGCGGCTTGCGGACAGCTCTCATCGTGGAAGTCAGCAGCGGCAATGCTCGCTTTGCAATAGCTGCTTGGCCGCCAAGTACGGACGTGTTCTAGCCTACAGCTCATGCCGCATGCTCCCCGCATCGGCGCAAAGTCCATCGCTTTGTTAGATCTTGGCCATCTCGCTTGCACAGGTGCTGTACCACTCCTGCCAGTTAGGCGGGCAGTAGGTTTGCGCAGCGGCTTTAGTCAGTGCACCACCGTAGAGGCTGCTTCCCAGCGCGGCAACGACCGTGTTGATGCCATCGGTCCAACTAGAGAAACCCGAACCGCCATAGCCCCAAGCGTTGTGGCTCGCAAAGCAAGCTGCGCCCTTGCTGCTCTCTACCAAACTGATGGCAGGCGCCCAACGCGGGTCAACGCCATACTCCCAGGCGGCTGCCGCGTACGCTTTGCCGCAGCCAGCGGTAGGACTGCCGGAAAGATAGCTGTCGATGCGGCTCGCCCACTTTTTGACAAAAGCGGTTTTATCGGCACTCCAATCGACATTGTCAACGCTGGCGCTATTTGAGGAGGATTGTTCCTTCTTGGCTTCTGATTGCGCCTTCTTCTTGGCAGCCTTGCTGTTGGCTGCGGCAATCTTTTCTTCTGCGGCTTTCTTGGCCTCCTCGGCTTCTTTAGCCTGGGCCTCGGCGGCGCGCTGCTTTGCCTCTTGGCGTGCCTGCTTGGCGCTTTCCAACGCGTTAGCTGCATCGGCAGCTGCGCTATCTGCTGCTGCTTTATCGGACTCTACTTGCGAAAGCGAATCTTCGAGCTCCAGCTTCATCTTTGCCGTATGCTCCATCTGACGGACGTTTTGATTGATGATGTAGTTATAGCTGTCCAAGATGCAGATGGCATCGGTAAAGGTCTTGGCAGACAGCAAGGTCGCGACAACACTGCTGTCGATTCCAGAGAGCTTGTAGAGGGCGACGCAGCTCTCGTCGCTGCGGGCTTCCTGCTTGGGCAGCTCTTCTTCTAGCTTGGAGATCTTCTTGGAGAGGGAGCTGATCTGCTTGGCAAGGCGGTCTTGCTCGGCAACGGCGCTGTCATAAGCGCTGGCAGTGCGCGAGACCTCGGTCTCTGCTGCATCGACGGCCTCGTTGGCGCGCTCGACCTCGCCTGCTGCAAAAGAGGAGGCGGGTAGACCGCTCGCGGCAAGAGAGGCGCAGAGCGTTGCTGCAAGGGCAGCACGCAGGGGCCTTCTAAACCGCCTGATTGGGGTTTCTACCTTCAAATACGATCCTTGCGTTTGGGTACATTTCTGGCGCTATAGCGCAAACTCGCAGGTGAGAGGGTAACGTACCAATGCGACAAATTGCAAATTTTGCAGATAATGACCACATATCCAAGCGTGTGCGAACTGGGCAAAAATCTACTCGGACACATATATCGCAGCAAGTTGGCAAGCGTACGGCCCGCACTATGTCGTATGTGCATGGTAGGCTGCACCATATGGAAAACAAGTTTGACAGCAGCTTTCTTATCCCCGGCTCTACGACGCAGGTTGTGGACTGGTACGCTGCGCTCGCAGACAGGGCAGACGACAACTTCGAGCTCTTTGAAGACGAGGTTGTGGTTGTAGACACAGAGACGACAGGGCTCGATCCAACGCGAGACCAGATCATAGAGATCGCAGCATGCGTACTGCGCGGGCCAAAGATCGTAGACAGATTCCAGACCTTTGTAGACCCCCAACGCGCCATCCCCCAAGAGATCACAGAGCTCACGGGAATCACCAACGCCGATGTTAACGGCAAGTCAGACCCAAGCCTTGCGGTTGAGATGTTTGCGCAGTGGGCAGACGGGCGCGACCTTGTTGCCCACAATGCCTCGTTTGACAAGGCAGTCATCATGCGGCAAGCCAAACCCGGAGACATCACAGGGCAGTGGATGGACAGCCTGGCTTTGGCGCGCATCGTCTTGCCACGCATGCGCAGCCATCGCCTCAAGGACCTCGCCTGCGCCTTTGGCCTTCCGCAGAGCACGCATCGAGCAACAGACGATGTTGAAGCAACAGCACGTTTGTGGCGTCTGTTGCTTGCCGGCGTCTACGCGTTGCCCGAAGGCCTAGCAGACCTCATCGCAAGCTTGAGCCCCGCAACGGACTGGCCGCTGCGACACCTGTTCTCGCAAGCGGCGCTGAGCCTTCCCCAGGGGCAAAAGTGGACCTTAAGACGCAGCAGGTCGGAGCACGTGATAGACAGCAACACCCAGGTGATACTTGCACCGGAGCAAAAACGCGAGGTGGTGTTTCCCACCAAAGAGGCGATAGAGCACGCCTTTAGCGCCGATGGCGCAGCCGGGCGCATGTATGAGAACTACGAGCAGCGCGCAGAGCAGCTCGACATGGCGCTTGAGGTCAACACCGCGCTGTCTACAAGCACCTGCAGAGCGCTCGAGGCGGGCACCGGCGTAGGCAAATCCATGGCCTACCTGCTGCCTGCGGCAATGGCAGCAAAGGAAAACGAGATCACCTTTGGCATCGCAACCAAGACCAACACGCTGATGGACCAGCTCGTCTACAGCGAGCTGCCGCGCTTGGACGCAGCGCTGGGCGGCTTGCGCTACGTCGCGCTCAAGGGTTACGACCATTATCCATGCCTGCGCAAGGTGGAGAGCATGGCGCGCGATACAGAGCAAGCGCGAAAGCCCGCAGTTATAGAGATGCTGGCTATGCTGCACACCTACGCTTGGCAAACCCCCTGGGGGGATCTCGACGCACTCAACCTACACTGGAAGGGGCTTCCCCGTTATGCGATCGAGGCCTCAAGCGCAGACTGCCTCAAGAAACGCTGCCCGTATTTCCCCCTGCGTTGTTACCTGCACGGGGCAAGACGGCAGGCAAAGAACTCCCATATCGTCGTGACAAACCACGCGCTCCTGTTTAGAAACGTCAAGGCAGAAGGCGCCATCCTGCCCGGCATCAAACATTGGATCGTCGACGAGGCACACGCTGTAGAACAGGAGGCTCGCGCACAACTGAGCTTTGCCGTCAGCGCACGCGAACTCGAACTGCAGCTCATGCGCTTAAACAGCGTTCACGGCACCTTAGCGCAGGTCAGGCGCAAATCTCTAGAATGCGATGGCGGGACTATGGTGCAGGGCATGTGCGCCAAAGCGCAAACCATGGCAGCTACCGTGCAAAGCGTCTCGACGAGCTTCTTTAGCTTTGTGAAAGATCTTGCCCAGCTAAGCCAGGACGTTGGCGGCACGGGCGGATACAAACACATAACCCTGTGGATCAATGACGAGGTGCGGGCCAGCGGCCCCTGGCTGACGCTCGAAAGCCCCGGGCGCTCTCTTTCTAAGAAGCTCGAAGAGCTAGTTGACTGCCTGCAGCGTCTGCAAGCGATGGTCGATCAATTTGAGGAGCTGGCAAGCCTGAGCGCAGACCTGTCCAGCCAGCACTGCAGCTTGTGGGAGATGCAATCGGCACTGGAACTTGTGATAGACGGGCGCGACAAAGACTACGTCTACAGCGCCACCATCAGCTGCGATGCAAATGACAACGCAGAGAAGCTTTCTGCGGCGCGTCTGGACGTGGGGCAGGTGCTCGCCCAGGACTTCTATCCCAATGCCCAAAGCGTCATCTACACAAGCGCTACGTTGGCGACGGGGTCAAGCAAACCGTTCTCCTACTTTGAGCACGGCAGCGGCTTGGACCTGCTTGAAGAAGGCAAGGTAGGCGCCAAGCAGATGGCGAGCAGCTACGACTTTGACGCCAACATGAGGGTGCTTTTGCCATCCGGGTTCCCAGAGCCAAGCAACCCCGCTTACACCGAGAGGCTAACCAAACTGATCCTTGAGGCTCATCTCGCCATGGGAGGCAGCGTGCTGACGTTGTTTACCAACCGCCGCGAGATGGAAGACCTCTATTATCGGCTTAAGCCACAGCTGGCACAGCAAGGCATAGAGCTCATCGCCCAGACCAAGGGAGTCTCTACCAAGACCCTGCGCGACCGTTTCTTGGCCGATAGCAAGCTGTGCCTTTTTGCCCTCAAGAGCTTTTGGGAGGGCTTTGACGCGCCGGGAGACACGCTGCGCTGCGTGATCATCCCCAAGCTGCCCTTCAAGCGCCCCAACGAACCGCTAAGTCAGGAACGCGAACTGCGCGAGGGACGTGCTGCATGGGGACGCTACAGCCTGCCGGAAGCCGTCATGGAGCTCAAGCAGGCAGCCGGGCGCCTGATCCGCACTTCGACAGACCGCGGCTTCTTGATCCTGGCAGACGGGCGTCTGCAAACCAAGAACTACGGCAAGACCTTTCTCAAGGCCCTGCCTACAAGCAACATACGCACCTTGGACGAGCATGAGCTGATAGAGCTCATGCGCACCGAGCGCTAACTCTGCAATAGTGGCGCGTCTGCCGCGCTATAGCGGGCCGGCAGGCACAGGGGCGCTATAATCGGCAGGTTAAACACGAACAGCAAGGAGCCCACATGGCCCATACCGATGAGAACTACTTTGCAACATATTGCAGGCTCGACCACGAGAGCGCCGACGCCTCCTGCAAAGTAACTTCAGGCAGCGTATATATTGGCCGCGAGCTTAGCTTTGAGCGTGAAGACTACATCGACGAGCGCGGCAAGGAGCGCTGCCGCGGCATCGTCTCCAACCATCTGGGCAAGGTCGTAGGCTACCTGCCAGAGATCTGCGCGCGCCGCGTTTGCGACCTGGCGCAAGACGGATGGATCGTACGCATGGCGCCTTGGGCCTTGATGTACAACTCCGCAGACAAGCGCTACTACGTAGAGGCCGCTGTCATCGCCTACGAACCTCAGCACGCCAAAGCGCTGGATGCCTTTGCAGAGGGTTGCTTTGACCGCATGGGCAACGGCGAGCGCCCCGACATCCGCCTATCTCCCAAGCAGCTTGATGCCGCGCTCAAAGACCCGAGCTTTTACAAGACGCTCAAAACCGCCGGCAGGCCCAAAGCCAAGAAAGGCGAGGCCTACTACAAAGACAGCAGGTCTGCAGCCGAGAAGATGGCAGTCGAAGGCAGCAAGAACAACCCGGGTTGCTGGGTTGGAACCGTCTTGTTCTACGTGGTTGCCATAGCTGTCATCGCCTGGCTTGTCTGGTTCTTCTTTATCAAATAGCCGCATGGTTTAGCCCCAGACGCCTGCAGTCAGGCCACCGTCTGCAGCAAACCGTGCGACAGCCCCGTATCCGCCTTTGATCTTCAAGGAGCAACATGCTTTCAGAGCGACTTCTCTCCAACGTGGTCCGCGTCATGAACGGACACTACCTCGACATGAAGCCAACCCGCGGCAAGCTGCCCGGACCAAACCCCGGCCAGCCCTACATGCTCTACATGCACATCCCGTTTTGCGAGCGCCTGTGCCCGTACTGCAGCTTCAACAGGTTTCCCTTCCAAGAAGAGAAGGCGCGCAAGTACTTTGCCAACCTGCGCCGCGAGATGCAGATGCTGGCCGATATGGGCTACAACTTTGACAGCATGTACGTGGGCGGCGGCACACCCACTATCCTCATGGACGAGCTGGCCGAGACAATCCGCCAAGCGCGCTATCTCTTTGACATCAAAGAAGTGAGCAGCGAGACCAACCCCAACCATCTCATCCCCAGCCATCTCGAGCAGCTCAACGGCATGGTGCAGCGCCTGAGCGTAGGCGTGCAGTCCTTTGACAACGGCCTGCTCAAGCAGATGGACCGCTACGAGAAATACGGTGATGCAGACACGATCTTGGAGCGCGTGCGCGCGACAAGCGACGCCAAGATCTTCAAGTCGCTCAACGTGGACATGATCTTCAACTTTCCTGCGCAGACAGAAGAGATGCTCATCAAAGACATGGCCTACATCATGGAAAGCCATTGCAACCAGACCACGTTCTACCCGCTCATGGCCAGCCCGGCAGTTGAGCGCAGCCTGGCAGCCACGGTGGGCAAAGTGGATTACAGCCGCGAGGAGCGCTTCTACGACATCATCTGCAAGGGCTTGACCGGCGGAGACGACGCCAAGTTCACCTTTGGCAGCTGCTGGACCTTCAACACGGCCGAGCAGGCGATGATCGACGAGTACATCGTCGATTACGAGGAGTACCCCGCCATCGGCAGCGGCGGCATGACTTTGCTCAACGGAACGTATTACATCAACAGCTTCTCTTTGCGCGAGTACGACGAGTGCATCAGCCGTGGCGACATGAGCATCATGGGCTCCACTAAGTTTGGCAAGCGCGACCTCATGCGCTACCGCTTTATGATGCAGCTCTTTGGCCTGAGGCTCGACAAGAAGAAATGGCGCGAGGACTTTGGCTGCAGCGTGGCAGCCGGGCTTCCTGCCGAATACGCCTTCATGAAGAGCGTAGGCGCGTTTGACAAAGACGATGCAGAGCAGATCACGCTCAGCCCCAAGGGCCGCTATCTGCTGGTGGCGATGATGCGCCAGTTCTTTGTGGGCGTGAACAGCGTGCGCGACAAAGCCAGAAGCGCCCTGCCCGAAGACGAGCGCAACCTCCTCTTTGGCGAAGGCGTCCCCTGCAAGTAGAAAACGCGGCAAGGCGCAACACCGCGCAAAGGAGCAGATAATGGATTTTGGCAGCTTGATACCCTATATCATCGCCGCATTGGTAGTCGTGGTGATATCGGTCGCAGGTTTGCACAGCGACAGCTTTAACACGGGCTTCAAGTACGTGCTCATCGCCATAGGGATCATCATCGCCTTTGGCGTTTTGGCTGCTGTCATCACAGCTGGCCTGGGAATCATAACCCTTCCGTTTGTCTCGTAGACCAAGCGGCGTACGGTGAGCTAGACGTAGACTTTCTGGACGAACTCGCTTGTGTAGGCATGCAGCGTTGCATGGTAGCCGCAAACGAGCTTTACGGTGGACCCAACCGGATAATCGTCAGCGCATGCGCTCACATCGAGCACGGTGTGGTCGCAGCTGCTGGCGATTATTTTTATGCGGCTGTCCTGCGGTTGCATGACCTCGACGTCAAAATCTTGGCTGCCGCCGGTGACGATAGCGCGCACCTGCGGCCCCACATCCTCAAACTCGTGGATGCGGCCGTAGCTGTCCGGCCCGATGGTGCCTTGGGGCATGCTGGGCTTGCGCTTGCACTCCACGACTTCTGTCTCGATGACAAAAGCATCGTTTGAAGTGCCGGGCAAAAACGTGTACTGCGCACGCTCCTTGCCAAAAAGAAGACTCTCGCCCAAGCGCAGGTCGGTCACTTGGTTGGGAAGACCCTGGGTCATCATCAGATGAAGAGACGCGCTGTTGCCGCCGGTGATGATGAAATCGTCGCCTTTGCTGCAGCGCTCTTTGATAGCTTGCGCCACGTTGACAAGCTGCGTCATCTTGGCGGCATCGGGTTGCACAAAGCTCAGGCAATTGAGATTGGCCCCGATACCCGCAAGCTCGACTCCGCAGAGCTCCTCGCACTGCAGCGCGGCATCCAAGAGCTCTTGCTCGTCAATATAGCCTTCGCGCAGATCACCCAGATCGTACATGAGAACCACTTTGTGAACGCGGCCGGCAGCGCTGGCTGCGGCGGCCAATGCACGCACCGTAGAAAGCTCGCTGTTGAGGCTCAGGTCGCTGTAGCGCACGATGCGTTCTGCATCGCTTGGAGACGGCGTGCGGATAAGCCATTTCTCTATATCGAGGTCTTGGATGCGCATGAGGTTGTCGATGCGGCTGTCGCCGATAGCACACACGCCGCCGGCAACCATGGCCCGCGCGATTACAGGGTCGCAGCATACGTCCTTGCTCACCCCGACGACCTTGAGGCCGTGGCTTGCGCATAAGTCGACTACGGCGCGCGTGTTTGCCTCGACCTTTTTTGCATCGATCAAAAGCTGGGGATACATCAACGACCTTGCTTTCTGCCGCAACGGCAACGGGGCGATTCCTGCTAGCAGGAGCATGGTACCATCACAGGCGATGCGCAAACGCATCCCAAAGACATCGCTTAAGCGGCGCGGCTGCATGGCCGCGCCCCGACTATAGGAGGCCAGAATGGCTGAGGAGATCTACGAGACCGACGAGCAAGAGACCCTGGAGATGGACGAGGTCCTGGAGAAGGTCATCAGCTACTGCGCAGAGGAGGCCAAAGAGAAGCTGGCCCAGGCTGGTGCCTTTGAGCCCTTTACCGTTGTTGTCGAAGGCGACAACATGCACATCGAGAACTACCCCGGCGACGATGTCGAGCAGATCCGTGCCAATGCCAAAACCGCTGTGGCAACCGCCAGCGACTTTGCCGACTACTACTGCTTTTGCTACGACGGCTTTGTCGACACCGACGAAGGCGAGCTCGATGCGATCGTCATCGAGGCAGCAGCGCGCGAGGACGACCACGCCATGGGCATCGTCAACCTCTATCGCGTAGACGAGGCCGGCGACGGCGCCATCGTCTTTGAGGACGAGCTCGCCTACGTTGGCGAGGCCGAGACCTGGTTTGACTTTGCAGCGGTTGCCGCCGCAGACGAGGCAGAGATGAAGGCGGCCCAAGAAGAGCTTGCCAAAAGCAAGACCCAGGCCGAGGCAGCAGCCATGCTCGAGCGCCTCAAGGCTGATGAATCCGCCGAGTAAGAGCCCTTTGGCGCACTGTCAGCGCCACAAGAAGACATCCGATCTCTAGGAAGGATATCGATGGACAGCAATCAAGGTTACCTGAGCCACGCATGGCACGACCTCACCCAAGACCCCAAGTGGTGGCAGCCTATCCTCATCTTGTCGCTCGTGAGCTTTATTCCCATCGTGGGAAGCCTGTTTGTCGCAGGTTACCTGCTTGATTGGGCGCGCGAAGGTGCATGGGGAATGTCGCGCGGATTCACTCACAAGATGGGCGATGCAAGCAAGCGTCTCAAATGGGGCTTCTTTGCCGTCGTCATTGCCATCTGCTGGACGCTTCCCGTGAGCATCATCGGAAGCTGCCTGTCTATACTGCCGCTTATCGGCGTGATCATCTACATCGCAAGCTATGTGCTGACGCTGATCTTGGGCGTCATTGCCACAAGCGCATGTGTGCGCATGTCCATCTACGACAAGATCGGCGCAGGCTTGCAGTTCAAGCGCATATGGAACATGGCACGCCAAGATGCCAGCGGGCTTGCTCGTTGCTTCTTCATCTCATTGCTCAAGGTCGTGCCGGTCATCATCGCCATCGTCATCATCTGCGCGATAAGCATCCCGTTGATGCTTGCGGGCGGAATGGGAAGCTATGCGGTGATGAGCAACTCATCTGACGCCGATGCGATGATCGCGCTCGTTAGCGCTATCACCGGCGGTGGCTTGCTCGTCGTTATCATCGTGCTCGCAGTGCTCTTTGTGGCAGTCGTAGCCTATACCGCCTGCGATGCCCTCGCTTACCGCTCCTACGGCTACTGGGTTGCTCAGTTTGAGCCCGCCAAATGGAACGGCGTCAACGACCCCATGCCCTTTGAACCCGGCTACGTCGAGCGTAAGGCACCTGCTCAACCGCACGCCGCCGACGCGCAGACCAGCGAGGCCGAGCAAGGCAGCGCTTTTGCCAAGACCGTCGATGCAGCAGCCGCAGCAGTCACCGCCGCTGGCACCGCAGCCGCTGCGGCGGCAGACAAGGTTGCCGATAAAGCCTCGCAGGCTGCACAAGGCTTCAAGACAGAGCCGGTTAGCCAGAAGGACGAGGTTCCAAACGACAGCGAGCCCATCGTTGTTGAGGCCAAGGTTACAGAGGCCGAGGGTGCTGCAGCAGGCGCCACCGACAAAAGCAAGGAGGCAGTAAGCGACGAGGGTGCAAAGCTCGCTGCGATCTACCGCGAAGCCTACGACAAGGCCCATGGTAACGGTGACGCCGCTGATGACGGCAGTGCAGCATCCAAACTTGCAGAGCAAGCAGACGGAGCTCAGAAGCAAGAAGCCCAGGAGCCGGTTTGCCCCTCATGCGGCGCCCCTGTGAGCGAAGCGCATAAGTTCTGCACCAACTGCGGTACCAAGCTGCAGTAAGCAGCAGACAGGAACAACGCAAGAGGCGGTAGACCCGATGGTCTGCCGCCTCTTTTTTGTGTCGTTACCAGGGCTTTGGGTTACGCGTATCGCCGCCGCTTGCAGCCGACGGAGACCTACGCGGGAGAGCAGTGCTCTCCCCTTACTCGCACCAGCGAATCTTCTTGAGTTGCGACGTTGCATCAACGTCCTGCTCGCAGGTACGGGTCTTCTTGAACCGCAGAGATGTTACTTGTTCCAAGACATAAAGGCCCAATTGGTGTTTCGCTTGTGATCGAACTCCCAACGCGGCCCTTCATCGGTTTCAACCTGACGCATATGCTCAGCCGCATAAACGCGCAAACGCTCCGTCTCTTCTGGCGTTGTCTCCATGATCTGAGCATGCTTTTGCACAGCATCCTCAATCGTCTCAAAGCGATCCTGACGCAAGGTGGTGATGTTGGTGAGCTCGGGTCTCTTTCCCATCGTCCACAGCATATTCATGGCATAGACGAACTCGGGCAGTCCAGGTTTGGGTCTCCCCACGGCGGCGTTGAGAGTCTCATCTATGCGCGGAGACTGGTTGGTTCCCATCGTCACGCAAACACGGCGGCGTGCATGCGCGTCGAGCTTGGTGATGGCATCCCAAAGGTCATCGGCAGCCATGCTCCTGCTGGCAAAAGCGACGTCGCAAACAGGCATATCTGCCGCATCCCAATCATCTGCCCAGCTCACGAGCTTGGTATGGACTTTATCGGCAACGCCATTGGCACGTGCGGCCTCTTCTACGATACCCAGCATGGCCGTAGAGAAATCGCATGAGTAGACCTCATGACCCGCAAGCGCCAAGGGAATCGTCAGCGCACCGCTACCGCAACCCATATCAAGAACAGTCTCGCCAGGCTCAAGCTGAGCAAGTCGCAAGAACTCACCTGCGTATGGAGAAGTCCCAGCCTTAAGAGAAAAACTCTTGGCACGTTCGTTCCAGTACTGGGCATTATCTGCCGCACGACGAACATGCTGGTAGTGCGCCCAGGCCTCTTTCCAGTCAATCGTATTGATATCCACGTTTGTCCTTCCTCAAGAATAACAACGCGGTCAGGTTATCTTCTTTTCTCCTTGTCATCAACCATGCTCTTGACTCGCTTGAAAACTCCGGTCGGGTCCTCTATGGGATGGTCTGCCACCTTGAGGAACAAGGCGCCGTCCTCCGTGCAGATCTGACGGCCCGTGTGCGCCTCAAAGTACGTGATGAAGATCGTCTGAACCGCCGCAACGATGGGCACAGCCAAAAGCATGCCAACCATACCGCCCACCGCACCGCCAATCACGATGGCGATAACGGTGATAGCAGGGTGGACGTTGACGTTGTCCTTCATGAGCTTGGGACTCAAGAAGTTGCAGACGGCGCCGTTGATTACAAAGTTGATGATGATGGTGACAAGGCACGCAACAGGAGAGACTGTCAGGCCTACGATGCCGCAGAGCACGTACATGAACACCGGGCCAATGTAGGGAATGAAGTACAAGATGCCCACGGCCAAGGCCAAAGCCGTTGGATAGGGTATACCGGCGACAAACAGGCACACGCCCACAAGGACGCCGTTAACTGCAGCGCACAAAAACGTCGCGCGCAGCCAACCGTAAAACGCTGTGCCAAACGACCCGGCGATGACGTTGAGGTTGTCGCGTTGTTTCTCGCTAAAGAGGCTCAGCACCTCCCTGGAGATCTTGGGAAAGTCGATGAGGATCCACATCGCAGCGATGAGGCTCACAAAGATGACGAGCAGCGCATTACCCAACGCCGTGCTCACACCCACAACACCCCCGCCCAAGCCGCTGGCAAAGGTACCCGCGTTGGCAATAAGCCAGCGGCGCGCCTGGCTGATTGCATCGAGAAGCTGGTCTTGGTTGACGATGGAGTTATCGCTTGAGACATAGTTGGTGACAAAGTGGCTGAGCTCGGTGAGATACGTTGGCAGGGACGCGACAAGCATGGAGCCCTGGCTTACCAAAGCAGGCACGACGGAGATGATCATGACAACCGCGATGATAAAGACGATGAGGTAGACGATGAGTGTACCCCAAAGGCGCGATACGCCATGGCGCGCAAACCATTCCACGGGTGCATGGCAGCAAAAGACGATGATAGCCGTTACCAGTATGGTGGCAACTCCTATGGCTATGGCAGAGCATACCTGCAGCAGGGCATAGAGCACCACAACCGCAGCGATAATCGTCCACAACCTAGCTCCATTGAGCTTCCAAAACCTGAGCTTGTCTTCGTAAGACTCCATAACGGCATCTCCTCGCTGCATCGTCTATAGCGCAAAGGCACAAGCACCCCACGTGGGTGTTTTCTACAGTCTAGTGTGATGCAGTATAGGTTGAAGAAACCGTGAGAAAGCGGACAAGAGCCGCATCGCATTAAAGCGAGCAGCGCGGGGATACGCCTAAGAAGCAGCGGGTTAATTGTTCCCGTTGTCCTTATCGCCGCGATGGGCAAGGTTGTTGATAGTATCTGCAGCGTTGTGGATATGGTTGGCAACGGGCTTTTCCACGACCTTTTGGAACAAAGCGCCGTCTTCTGTGTAGAGCTGTTTGCCCGTGCGTGCCTCAAAGAACGTGACGAAGATCGCCTGCAGGGCCGCGACGATGGGCACAGCCAAAAGCATGCCCCACACGCCCGCGATGCCCTCGCCGATGATGATGGCGATCAAGGTGATGGCGGGATGGACGTTGACGGTGGACTTCATGAGCTTGGGGCTCAAGATGTTGACGATGCTCTCATGCACGAGCAGATTGATGACCAAGCTCAAGATGCCCGGAACAATGCCGGCAGTAAGAGCAACCACCGTGCAGACCACGTAGGTAACAAGCGGGCCGATGTAGGGAATGATATAGAGGATACCCACCATGAGACCCAAGATAGACGGATACGGGATCCCCACGACCAAGAAGATGATGCCGATGAGAACGCCGTTGATGGCAGCGCAGATGAAGGTCGACTTAGCCCAACCGTAGATGGCTGTTCCAAAGGAGTTGGCAATGACATCGAGCGTTGCCTGCTGGGAATCGTTGAAGAGGTTGCGAAACTCCTTGGAGATCTTGGGAAGGTCTGCCAAAAGCCAAAGCGATGCGATGAGCGAGATAAAGATGACAAAAGCCGAGGTGCCCAAAGCCGTGCCAAAGCCCATGATGCCGCCCGTAAGGATGTTGACCATGCTATCTGCATGCGAGGCAACCCAATCTTGAACGCGGTCGATCACAGAGTAAGCCTGCGCAAAGGAGAACAGCGAGTTCTCCGACTTGGCATACTCGCGTGCCCACTCTATGGCAGCCTGCGCATGGTTTGGCAAAGCAGCGATGAGCTCTGTCGTCTGAGTGATAAGGGCGGGCACGACCAGCATCACCAACAAGACGATGATGGCAAGGCCGATAAGAAACGTAATCAACGTGCCGGCCAGGCGCGGGATACGATGCTCTTCAAAGAGGTTGACCACGCCATGGCAAGTGAAGACGATAAAGGCTGTGAGCCCGATAGTAGCGACGCCTATAGAGACAAGGTCAAAGAGCTTGAGAACCGCCAGAAAGATGATTCCGGCCCCGATAAGAGTCCAGATGCGCAACCCGTGGAGCTTCCAGAAATTCATCTTCTCTTGCTGAGTGCTCACGTAAAGCGCTCCTTTGATGTGATGGCGCCTGTGTTAGAAGAATCTGGCGGAGGAGGGGGGATTCGAACCCCCGAGACCCGAAGGCCCAACGGTTTTCGAGACCGCCGCATTCAACCACTCTGCCACCCCTCCGCATTTGAGACGCGCTGTGAATCGGCGTGATAGGGATTATAACCCAGGTTTAAAAAAATTCAGATTTCATGTTCCAATTTCACGAGATTTGCTATAATTCTATCTCGCGTCTTGTGACGCACTTAAGCACGGAGGGATGTCCGAGTGGCTTAAGGAGCACGATTGGAAATCGTGTGTGCGGGAGAACCGTACCTAGGGTTCAAATCCCTATCCCTCCGCCAGCGATCTGACAAGCGACCCGTTTTCGGGTCGCTTTTTTTGTTTTCCTCGCCAAGAAAAGAAAGGGTGCCTGCCTTACGGCAAGCACCCTCCTCAAGCAAATGCGAGATTGTCTATCGCCTACAGAGCGGTGTACATCTCCTTGAGCTTGACCAGATGGTCGTAGCGGTCCATTGCGGCGCGCTCGTTGGCTGCAAAGAGCTCTTCTGCGCGGCCGGGGAACTCGCGGGTCAAGCGGCTGTAGCGAGCCTCGTTCATCAGGAACTCCTGATAACCGCCTTGCGGCTCCTTGCTGTCCAGGATGAACTTGTTGCCCTCGCCGGCATCCGGGTTGAAGCGGAAGAGGTTCCAGTAGCCGCAGTCCACAGCCTTCTTCATCTCGTCTTGGCAGTGGAGCATGCCGCCCTTGATGGAGTGCATCTCGCAGGGGCTGTAGCCGATGATCAGAGACGGACCGGGGTAGGCCTCGGCCTCCTGGATGGCCTTGAGCGTTTGGGCGGGCTTGGCGCCCATGGCAACCTGCGCCACGTACACGTAGCCGTAGCTCATAGCGATCTCTGCCAAAGACTTCTTCTTGATGTCCTTGCCAGCTGCGGCAAACTGGGCAACCTGGCCGATGTTAGAGGCCTTAGATGCCTGGCCGCCGGTGTTGGAGTAGACCTCGGTGTCAAAGACAAAGACGTTGACGTCCTTGCCGCTGGCCAGCACATGGTCCAAACCGCCAAAGCCGATGTCGTAAGCCCAGCCGTCGCCGCCAAAGATCCAGAAGGACTTCTTGGTGAGGTGGTCCTTGTGCTCGAGCATCACCTGAGCGTCTTTGTTGCCGTCGGCAGCGAGCTGCTCCAAGAAGGGCATAAGCTCGGCTGCGATGCGCTTGGACTCGTTGGCGTCATCCTTGTTGTCGATCCAGTCCTGGATAGTCTCTTTGATGACCAGGTCGGGCTCGGTGGCCAAGATGCTGTTTGCAGCGTTGATGAGGATCTCTCGGGTTGCCTCGTAGCCCACGTACATACCCAAGCCAAACTCCGCGTTGTCCTCGAACAGCGAGTTGGACCATGCAGGGCCATGACCCTCGTGGTTGACCGTATAGGGGCTGGTTGCCGCAGGGCCACCCCAGATGGAGGAGCACCCGGTGGCGTTGGCGACGTACATGCGATCGCCAAACATCTGGCTCACGATGCGCGCGTAAGAGGTCTCGGCGCAGCCAGCGCAAGATCCGGAGTACTCGAGCAGCGGATGCTTGAACTGCATGCCCTTGAGGGTGAGGTCGACGGTCTCGGGCTTGACAGAGACGTTGAGCGCACAGTAGTCGAAGCTCTCCTGCTGCTCGAACTCTTCCTCGGCCGGGATCATCTTGATAGCGCCCACCTTGCACATGCCGATGCAGACGCCGCAACCCATGCAGTCCATGGGAGAGACGGAGATGGTGTACTCGTAGAGGCCCTTTGCCTTGCCGGCCTTGACCGGTGCGTGCTTGGTCTGCGCTGGCGCGGCGGCAAGCTCTGCCTCGTCAAGCGCATAGGGGCGGATGCAGGCATGGGGGCAGACAAACGTGCACTGGTTGCACTGGATGCACTTGTCCGGATCCCAGCTGGGGGCGGTGACGGCGACAAAGCGCTTCTCGTAGTTAGCGGCGCCCTGCTCAAACTGGCCGTCCACGTGATCCATGAAGACAGAGACGGGCAGACGGTCGCCATCCATATTGCCCACGGGCTTCATGATGTTGGTGACCTGCTTGATGACCTCGGGGCGGCCGACGAGCTCGTGCGGCTTGACCTCGTCTTGAGCCTCTGCCCAAGAAGCAGGCACGTCCACGTGCTTGAAGGCCGTGGCGCCCGCGTCGATAGCCTTATGGTTACAGTCGACAACGTCTTGGCCCTTCTTCATGTAGGACTTGGTTGCGGCGTCCTTCATGTACTTGAGGGCCTCGGCCTGCGGCAGCACACCGGACAGCGTGAAGAACGCAGACTGGAGGATGGTGTTGGTGCGCTTGCCCATGCCAACCTCGATGGCAAGCTCGGTAGCGTCGATGGTATAGAGCTGGATGTCGTTTTGGGCGATATAGCGCTTAGAGGCGGCATCCATGTGGTGCTCGAGCTCGGCCAGATCCCACTGGCAGTTGATCAGGAAGGAGCCATGCGGCTTGACGTCTTGGACGATGCGCATGCCCTTGGTGATGTAGCTGGGGTTGTGGCAGGCGACAAAATCGGCCTTGTTGACGTAGTACGGGCTCTTGATGGGAGCATCGCCAAAGCGCAGGTGGCTGATGGTGACGCCACCGGTCTTCTTGGAGTCGTACTGGAAGTAGGCCTGGACGAACTTATCCGTATGATCGCCGATGATCTTGATGGAGTTCTTGTTGGCGCCAACCGTGCCGTCGCCGCCAAGACCCCAGAACTTGCACTCGATAGTGCCTTGCGCTGCGGTGTTGGGACAGTTGGGGTCCTCGGGCAGGGACTTGAAGGTAACGTCGTCGACGATGCCGATGGTGAACTCAGCCTTGGGCTCGTCTTTTGCGAGCTCTGTGTAGACGGCAAACAGGCTTGCAGGAGGCGTGTCCTTGGAACCCAAGCCATAGCGGCCGCGGGTAATGGTGAGACCAAGGCGGCCTTCTTGCACGAGCGCGGTGATGACGTCTTGATAGAGGGGCTCGCCAGCGCTGCCGGGCTCCTTGGTGCGGTCGAGCACGGCGATCTTCTTGCAGGTGGCGGGGATAGCCTCAACAAACTTTGCGGTGACAAAGGGGCGATAGAGGCGGACCTTGATCAGACCGACCTTCTCGCCACGTGCGTTGAGGTAGTCGATGACCTCCTCGATGACATCGCAAACCGAGCCCATAGCCACGATGACGCGGTCTGCATCGGGAGCGCCGTAGTAGTTGAAGAGCTTGTAATCGGTACCGAGCTTGGCGTTGACCTTGTCCATGTACTCCTCGACCACAGCCGGGAAGGCATCGTAGTGGGAGTTGCAGGCCTCGCGATGCTGGAAGAAGATGTCGCCGTTTTCGTGCGAGCCGCGCATCGCGGGATGCTCGGGGTTGAGCGCATGGGCGCGGAACTTCTTGATGGCGTCCATATCGCACATATCGGCAAGGTCATCGTAATCCCAAACTTGGATCTTCTGGATCTCGTGCGAGGTGCGGAAACCGTCAAAGAAGTTGAGCACGGGCAGACCGCCCTTGATGGCTGCCAAGTGGGCAACGGCAGAAAGGTCCATGACCTCTTGAACGTTGGTCTCGGCCAGCATGGCAAAGCCGGTCTGGCGGCAGGCCATGACGTCGGAGTGATCGCCAAAGATGTTGAGCGCGTGAGTGGAAACCGTACGCGCAGACACATGGAAGACGCTGGGGAGCTGCTCTGCTGCGATCTTGTACATGTTGGGGATCATCAGCAGCAGGCCCTGGGAAGCTGTGTAGGTGGTGGTCAGCGTACCTGCGGTCAGAGAACCGTGGACCGCGCCCGCCGCGCCGGCCTCGCTTTCAAGCTCGGCAACCTTGACGGTGGTGCCAAAGATGTTCTTGCGGCCCTGCGCAGACCACTGGTCTACGTAATCTGCCATGGGGCTCGAAGGGGTGATGGGGTAGATAGCAGCAACCTCGGTAAACGCATAGGACACATGCGCCGCGGCGTTGTTGCCATCCATAGACTTGAGCTCTCTCATTGGTTTCCTCTCGACGTTTGTGGGATGGTGAAACCTCAGCGCGCCAAAGCGCGTTGCTTCCATCATACGTGCTAGAAATCCAAAACCGCAGCTCAAGGGCCAATCTGTCGGCGCAAGGCCCGATTAGGCAAGCCGAGCGCGCAAAAAAGCGAGGGCACCCGTCAAAGGCACCCTCGCAAAGGCATGCTTCTATGCAAGCGTCACTACAACGAGCAACGAGCCCTTTAGGCGTTGCAGCGCGACTCCACGTAGGCGTAGAAGTCATCGCATTCCTGCTGCAGCTGGGCGATGAGCTCTTCGTTACGCGGCTTGAAGAGATGCTTGAAGCGGCCTTGGACCTTGAGGAACTCCTCCAGCGGCAGCCTCTCCCCTTTGACCTTGGTCATCGTCCACACACCGTCGACGACCTCAAACAGCGGCCAAAAGCCGGTTTGCACTGCCAAGCGGGCAACCTCGACGGTTTTGTCGCTGGGGATACGCCAACCGCGCGGGCAGGGAGCGAGCACGTTGATGAAGGCGGGACCCTGCGTCGTAAACGCTTTCTCTGCCTTGGAGACGAGATCTTTCCAGTTGCTGACAGAGGCCTGGGCAACGTAGGGGATGTGATGGGCGGCCATGATGCTCGTGAGGTCCTTGCGGCGCTGCTGCTTGCCCTGCTGGGCGCTGCCGACCTCGCTGGTGGTAGCCCAAGCGCCGTGAGGCGTAGCGCTGGAGCGCTGGATGCCGGTGTTCATGTAGGCGCCGTTGTCGTAGCAGACATAGACCATGTTGTGGCCGCGCTCCATAGCGCCAGAGAGGCTCTGCAGACCGATGTCGTAGGTGCCGCCGTCACCGCCAAAGCCCACGAACTTGATCTCTTTATCCGCGGGGATCTTGCCGGCGCGCTTGAGGCCGTTGTAGGCAGCCTCGACACCGCTCAAGGTTGCGGCGCCGTTAGCAAAGGCGTTGTGGATAAAGGGCGCGTTCCAGCTCGAGTACGGGTAGACCGTCGTGGAGACCTCCAGGCAACCGGTGGCGTTGGCGACGACGACATCGTTGTCTCCCGCACCCAGCATAACCTGGCGCACCGCGATGCCTGCACCGCAGCCGCCGCAGAGGCGATGGCCGCCGCAGAGGCGCTCGGGCAGGTTAGAGAGCTCTTTGATGCTTGCCATTTTCTACTCCCCTTCCTTCTTGGCGCCCAAGTAGGCGATAGATGTATCCACGCTGCCCGCGGCGACGCCCTCGAGCTCGCTGTAGACGCGCTCCATATCGGCCAAGGTGATATCCGGACCACCCAAGCCGTAGAGGTAGTTCTTGAGCGGCACGGATTTGCCCGCTTTGAAGAGGGCGGCTGCGGTCTCGAGAGCCAGCGGGCCCATCTGGCCGCCGTAGGTCTCGCTGCGATCCAACACGGCAACGGCTTTGGCGCTGCCGAGCGCCTGGACGAGCTCTGCTGCCGGGAAGGGGCGGTAGACGCGGATGCGCGCCACGCCGACCTTCTTGCCCTGCGCACGCAGCTGACGGGCGACATGGCGAACGTTACCCGCGCAAGAGCCGATGACGACGACAACGTATTCCGCATCGTCGCACTCGTAGCAGTCGACCATATCAAAGGTGCGGCCGCTGACCTGCGCCCACTTATCGCCGTACTCCTTGATCACAGCACGGGCGGCCTCCATGGCAGCGCGCTGGGATTTCTTGACCTCGTAGTGAGGTTCTGCGTTGGTGTAGCTGCCCATGGCAACGGGGTTGGCTGTATCGAGCAGCGGGTAGAGGGCATCGCGCTCGCCCACGAAGTCTGCAACGGTGGCATCGTCCATAAGCTCGCAGCGCTCCATGGCATGCGTGGTGATAAAGCCGTCGAGCGCTGTGATAGCGGGCAGCAGCACGCGATGGTCCTCTGCCGAGCGGATGGCGATGAGCGTGTTGTCGTAGGCCTCCTGCGCGTTTTCTGCAAAGAACATGAGCCAGCCGCAGTTGGCAGCCAGCATGACATCGCTGTGGTCGCAGTTGATGTTGATGGGGGCGCTGATGGCGCGGTTGGCATTGGCCAAGATGATGGGCAGGCGCATGCCGGACGCGATGGGAAGCTCCTCGACCATATAGGCCAGTCCTTGGCTGGACGTGGCCGTAAAGGTGCGTGCACCCGCTGCACACGAGCCGATGCACGCAGACATCGAGGAATGCTCGCTTTCTACGGTCACGTACTCTGTATGCACGCGGCCATTGGCCACGTACTTTGCAAAATTCTCCACGATGGTGGTCTGCGGGGTGATGGGGTAGGCAAACAGCGCATCGGGCTCTGCCTGGCGGTATGCCTCGGCCACCATCTGGTTTCCGTTTGCAGAAAGAACCTTAACCTCTGCCATGGCTACTCCTCCTTGCCTGCTGCAGACTCGAGCACCATGCTGATAGTGCCAAACTTGCACTCGTTGGCGCAGATGCCGCAGCCCTTGCAGTGGTCGTAGTCGATGCCGGTCATCTTGCCGTCTTTGACCAGAACAGAGGCGTCCGGGCACACGATCCAGCAGATGAGGCACTGCTTGCAGGCCGCCTCGTCCCAGATCGGGCGCTCACTGCGCCAGCCGCCGGTCACGTAATCAACGGAGTTACCGCCATCGGGGTTTGCCGCGCCCAAGGGCAGCACCTTGTAGCTCTGGCTGTCCACACGGCTCACGTCCCATTTGCGTGTCATTACAGCTGCACCTCCTTATAAGCCCTGTCGATTGCCTCCATGTTGGCAGGCACGAGCTCCTTTTTGGCAAAGCTGCTCTCAAAATGGGCCTTGAACTCCTCCAAGGGGACTACGTTTGTGACCTTGATAACAGCCGATACGATGGCGGCGTTGGGGATGTCGCGTTTGATGGTGTCAAGGGCTATACCGCTTGCATCCACACAGGCGATGGTGATGTCATCGCCAACGCTGAGCTGCTCGCGCACTTGGGCAGGCGTCATACGCGTGTTGATGATAATGCTGCCAGCGGGAAGGATTCCCTCGGCCACATCGACCAGGGAAAGCAGGGTGTCGTCAAGCACCACAACGATCTTGGGGTTGACGACGTTGTTGTGAACCTCGATAGGCGTGTCGCAAACGCGTGTAAACGCCTTGAGGGGAGCGCCTGCGCGCTCGGGGCCGTACTCGGGCATAGCCTGCATGTAGCGCCCCATGGACAAAGCGGTCTCTGCAACCAGCTTGGCTGCAGTAACAGCACCCTGGCCCGCACGTGCGTGCCAGCGTATCTCTGTAAGCTGAGACATATGTCCTCTCCTTCCTTTGAAAGTAACCTCTCGACTGGTATCCCACCAAGGTACCAACTGGCACTTGACCTGCGAAGACCTACTCTTGCCAGCGGTGCGATTATTTTGCGGGAGAACGACGCGTAGAAAACAAAACACAAGGAGCGCCCCAACAGAGACGCCCCTCATAGCTCAAACCCTCAGCAGTAGATAAAGCCCTCCCCTAGCGGCTCTTCTCCAAGGCGAGTTCCACCATCAGCTTGCATAGCGGCCCAAACTCGATGCCCACCTCTTTGGCGGCATCGGGCAGCAAAGAGGTTGCCGTCATACCAGGCAAGGTATTTGTCTCAAGCAGCCACATCTGGCCATCGGGGTTGCAAATGATATCCGTACGAGAAACACCGCTGCAGCCCAATGCCTTGTGCGCTTCGACGGCGCAACGCTGAGCCTCTTCAAACTGCTCTTTAGAAAGTCTCGCAGGGATGATATGAGTGCAGCCGCCCGGAGCGTATTTGGCCTCGAAGTCGTAGAACTCGCTGGACTCTTGCGGAACGATCTCTATCACAGGAAGCGCCTGGGGGTCGTCGTTGCCCAAGACCGCGACGGTCGTCTCCACACCAGAGACAAACGTCTCGACCAGCAGCAGATGATCATGCTTGAACGCTTCTTCTATAGCGGCGGCAAGATCTTCCTTCCTGCTCACCATGGACATGCCGATAGACGAACCCTCGCTTGCAGGTTTGACCACGCAATGCTCTCCCACAGCGGCGACGATATCGTCAACATCGTATACCTCGCCGCGCTTCAAGCTCACCGACCCAGGCGTTGGCAGACCAACAGAGCGATAGATCTGCTTAGCGCGTGTCTTATCCATTGCCAAGGCACTGGCAAGCACGCCAGAACCCGTGTACGGAAGCCTCAAAAGTTCCAACAAACCCTGCATGCGGCCGTCTTCGCCATCACGTCCGTGGAGCGCGCAATAGACGACATCAGGTTTGGAGTTGATAATCTGGCTGATCATGTCGTCATCTGCCGTATCAACCTCTACAACCGGAAATCCCATATCGCGCAGTGCCTGCGCGCATGCCGCACCCGACCTAAGCGACACATCGCGCTCGCCGGATTTTCCGCCTTTAAGCAAAGTAACCTTGACCTCTGCGGGGTTGCAGGGCGTTGCAGTAACCATGATTAAATCCCCTTTGTGTAAGCTTTTCCTAGCTGATGGTATCTTAACCGAGCGCATTAACATCAACACCCATGCAAAGGAAGTAACACGTGCTCCCCGACATCAAATCGCTTGCACCCTGTGAGCTAGAGGCACTCCTTGTAGAGACGCTTGTCCAGCCAAAGTTCAGGCTCAAGCAAATTGAACAATGGCTTTGGCAAAAGGGGGCGGCATCTTTTGACGAGATGAGCAATCTTCCAAAAGACTTGCGTAGCAGACTTGCGCAGCACTGCTCGCTTACCGTGCCTACCATCACCCAACGCCAGCAAAGCGCCGACGGGACGCGCAAGTACCTCATGCAGCTCGCCGATGGTGTTTGCGTGGAGACGGTTGGCATACCCAGCAGCGATGGGCAAAGGCTCACAGTTTGCTTTAGCACGCAGGCAGGTTGCGCTATGGGCTGTGTCTTTTGCGCCACCGGCTGGGGTGGATTCACGAGAAACCTCCATGCAGGAGAAATGTACGACCAAGTTCGCCTTGTAGGTGACGACTTTGGCACGCGCGTTACAAACGTCGTGGCCATGGGCCAGGGGGAACCTTTTGCCAACTACGGCGCGACGCTTGAGGCCTTGCGCCATATGAACTCGAGCTTGGGATTGGGTATCGGGGCGAGGCACATCACCGTCTCAACCTGCGGCATCACTAACGGCATCCTGCGTTTTGCACAAGAGCCCGAGCAATTCACCTTGGCCATAAGCCTGCATTGTGCGATTCAAGACACCCGTGACAAGATCATGCCGGGCGTGAAAAACCAGACACTCGAGCAACTGCGCGAGGCTCTTATCACCTACACGCAGCAAACAAACCGCCGTCCAACCTTTGAATATGCTCTAATCGACCAAGTCAACGACACAGACGCCGACCTTGAGACTCTTATCTCCTTTTGCAGCAACATGCTGTGTCATGTAAACCTCATCCCTCTCAACCCTATCAAAAAGGACGAGGCAAGCGACCAAAGCTACCTGATGGATCCTTCTCCAAGAATCGAAGATTTCAAACAAGAGCTCGAAAAAGCCGGTATCGAGGTCTCTATACGCAACTCACGAGGTAGTGATATTGACGGAGCATGCGGTCAACTGATCCAGAAGCACAAAAGGCAATAGATAATTTTCATCCTATTTCTAAACCATATTCATACCTTCTCATACTTTATATTTCACTCTTTACTTAAACTTCTGTGTATTTCGTTTGGTTTTAATCATTTGTTCAAATAACGGTTTTACCCTCGTTTAAATGGAACAGACATATCTTTGATTCAACAGGGCTCTGCTGTTAATCCATGAACACAGGTCCTCAAATAGTAAGGAGCAGCAATGGGAATCAACGATAATCAGTCAATAGGATCGCGCCTCGAGTGGATCAACCACATGGTCGGACTCACAAGGGGGATTGATCGTATCTCCAGAAGCGAGTACAAGCTCAACATCACCCAGTCCAGAATTCTGATGCACGTTGCTTTGAACGAGACGCAACCTATCGGTGATATTGCATCAACGCTGTTTCTCAAGGCAAGCACCATCACTGCCTCGATGGATATCTTGGAGAACAAGGGGTTCGTCACACGCAGCAACGACAGCAAAGACAAACGTCATGTATGCGTGAGCATCACAGACAAAGGCCGAGAAGTTACCCCGCACTACATCTTTATTCTTCAAGACGTTTTTGGGAAAGCAGAAGGAGAATTCAAAGAGGAGTCTTTAGACAAGCTCATCGAATATTCAAAACATTTCAAAACTAAAATTATTTCCTTTGAGGATTATGACATCGACGCGCAAGTCGAGCTTCTTTCTTCTCAAATCGAATCCGGTTTAAGCAAAGAAGAGCTTAAGAAACATGTTCAGCGCGCATTCATTATCGAATGTGTCTCTTGCTTCCTTGCCGATATAAGCATCTCCGATAGAAAGAGCAACCTTTCCATCAACGAAGGCCGTATCCTTAGAAC
>CAVAPV010000032.1:0-25332 GCA_963590525.1 Agathobacter rectalis | reverse complement strand
GCTCTAAGACGGTTGTGGCAGGCACTGCCAAGCCTGGCACAACCTATGTTGCCTCTGCATCGGTGCAGCAGGATGCCAAGGCGGGTCTCTTCTTTAGCCAAAGCATCGTCGCATCTGACATCTACGTGGAGGCTGGTGCAGAAGGCGACGCGAGCGCGGCGGCGGCAAACGTTGACAGCGCCACCGGTACCCTCACCATAGAGACCTCTGCATTTAAGACTACCGGCACCAAGCCGGATTCCTCCTCCCCTGTCAAGCAGACGGCCATCACGGTCAACATGCAAGACGAGGGCATGCAGCTTGGCTATGAGGTTGCCATGCCAAACATCACCATTGGCAACGGTTTTGCCTCTGGAAGCATGCAAGAAAGCGCTGGTACAGATAGCGACCGCGTGAGCGTTTATGCGCAAGGCGATGGCTCGTTTGTGATTTGCGCGCCAGTACGCGAGGGTATGAACTTCAACCATTGGGAAGGTGTGCCTGCAGGTGCGTCTTATGACGACATTGCCGGCACTGTGACCTTTAGTCAGCCCATGGAGGGCGTAGCTCTCACTGCGGTCTATACCCCCAAGGCCACAGAGGTTGACTTGGGGATGAGTGCCCCGGTAGCGGGCAAGAAGCTCTCTAATACTGCAAGCGCTTTGACCGTAGCTTGCACCGATGGCCAAAACGTCGATCTCAAGGCGGGATTCTCGCCCAGCAAGGACCTGGATGTTTCTTGGACGCCGCAAAGCAGCAGCGCCAAAGCCGCGTATCTTTCCTCTTATACGGCGACTATCGCATTGGATGATGCAACAGGCTATGTGGGCGTAGAAGATGTGCTCACTGCAAACGCAACGGTCAAAGCCAACGGGGTTGTTGTCGAGGGTGCGCGAGCAGCGTTTGCTCTCAAAGACGGCAAGTTGTGCTTGGTCGTGAGCTTTGCGAGCACAGGAGCTCCTGCCGCTAAAAACGTTGCGCAGCCCCAAGAGGCGCTGGTGAGCTATGAGGACGCGACGGCTCTGACGAGCACGGGCAGCTCCTCGACCATTGCATGGGGGCTTCCCAAAGCTACGGTTGTAACGGTTGCAAGCGGACAGAGCATCGATCTGGATATCGACTGGGAGGTGCCAACAGGTTTCAACGCCAGCAAGGCAAAGGCTCAGACCCTCACCGCAAGGGGCATACTGGAGATTCCTGCATGGCTTGAGAATGCGGGTATCTCCTCGCAGGTGACTGCAAAGGTTAAGGTTGCCGCCCCGGCGGACAAGACAGCTGCCAAGGCGGTCAAGGGCAAGACCAAAACCGTCAAAGCCGCCAAGAAGACTGGCAAGACGGCAAAGGCCGTAAGCGTCAAGATCAAGACGCCTGCCTCTGCTACGGGAACAAATGCCAAGCTCAAGGTCGTCTCTAAGAGCGCGAAGGTCAAGGTCAACAAGAACACAGGCAAGGTGACGCTTAAGAAAGGTGCCAAGAAGGGCAAGGTCTACAAAGCCAAGATCAAGGTCACCTATGGCAAGTTCTCAAAGAAGGTTACCGTCAAGTTCAAGGTGAAGTAGAGCAGCCATGAGCTGAGCTGTTTTTGCAGCATAGATAGCTACGCAAAGGCGCCGGGTTTTTGAACCCGGCGCCTTTTGTTGTGTGTTGCGCCCCGTGGCACAACTGGATGGAGTGTGCTCGTTGCTGCATGTTCTTGCGAATCAAAGCCACAGGCTGCGATGTGCGTGATTTGACACGTAGCGAGTTTCAGACGGATGCATGACGACGTAGGGGAGAGCACCGCTCTCCCGATAGGTCATGGTGATTAACAAGGGTTAATTGCTTGCGGCGCGATACTGCCGCAAGCTAGACCGCGGGGTAAGGAATCTACTCGCAATTCAAGGTGAAAATCATCCCTAGAAAAGGGACGCCCCCAGGCTGGGATTAGGGCCTGAGGGCTTAGAGAAGGGAACGATCAGACGGGATAGGATGAAGGAGAGGAGAAAGGGATTGTTGGTTGCTTCCGTCGATCTGGTTAAGAGAATACAGGGCACATCTGAAACCTGCCTGAAGGATGCATTGGGATTTAGTGAACCAATTGTGTGCGTTAGATGAGAACGGTTTTAAGGTTTCGCTTGAGAGTGTGGTGCGAAGAGGTGGCGATAACAATTTGAAAATTAATATAGGGTATATAGAGTTACTACCCTTGGGTATATAGATAATACCAATCAAGATTGCGTTCCCTAAATCAACCAGCAAGTCAGCAATAGCATTTACGCAGGTCAGAGAGTGGCAGGCGATCTTATAACTATCCCCTTGGGTATAAATATATCTATTTCTCTACTCGTTAATGCCTAGCAAATCTCTATCCCCTAGGGTAGTGAAATCCATCGCACAAGATTCGATATACCCTATACACAGCGAGTAATGAACTCCATGAAGTCGCGCGCGACGCTGGCGCAATCGGCGTTGGGAAGCGTGGCCCCTGCGTAGACCATAGTGCCGTATGCTGGCTGGTAGACCTGCTCTATACCAGCAAAATCCCCCCACAGCATCGACTGCACGCCAAAGGCAAGCTGCGCTTTGTCTTTTTTGAGACTGCTTACCATCTCGTCGGCGCTCTTGCATACGAGCATCTTGTTTGCGATCTCTTTGGAGTAGCTGCCGCCTTGGCCGGACTCATCTGAGTAGTATCCCCATCGCGCCAACAGTCGGTTGGCGAGCATGCCCTCGATGAGGTTCTCGCTGCCTATGGCGATCTTGCCATCGACCTCGGTCAGCTTTTGCATGCGCGATATTTGGCCGTCTTCGCTGTCCTCTCCAGAGAGCGTGTCGGACTTGGGCATCTCGGCCGTTCCGTCTTCTTTGCGCAGCACGACAACCGTTTCGAACAGCTGTGAGGTAAAGGTCCTCATAGAGGTTTTGGCAGCACCTCCGTCAAGCGTTCCTGCATCGCAAGCGCTGCTGACGGCACTCTCTGCGCCTATGACGGCAGTACCCTCGTCAAAGCCCTCTGCTACCATCTTGGCGATCTGTGCTGCCGTCTTGTACTTGATGGCAAAGGTAACCTGCTCGCGGCCAGCCTGCTCTTGGTAGCGGGAGAAGTAATCCTCTATGCGGCTCGTGGAGCTTGAGGGCAGAGCACGTTTGAGGTTGGCGTCTGCCACGATGTAGAGCGTTACCGGTTCGCTTCTGACCTCGGAGTCCGATGCAAAGCCCTGGGATGCTCCCTCGTCCGCCGTGCCGTTGCTGCAAGCTGTCAGAGCTCCCAGCATTGCAGCGGCACCACCTGCAGCCAACAGCTGCGCAAAGCATCGCCTGGAAATCGCTGCGGGCTTTATGTTGCCCATTGAGTTGCGCCTGATCATCGAGCGCCACCGGTGAGCTCGTCTTGCTCGATATGCGGGACATGGATGCCGCTCAGGATGTTGGCGATGACGTCGTCTGCACTCCTGCCGGCGCTCTTTGCGTTGTGGCTGAGCATGATGCGGTGATGCAGGACGTTGCAGGCCAGGGGTTTGATGTCATCGGGGACCACGTAGCCACGCCCGTTGACCAGCGCTTGCACGCGTGCTAGCGCAAGCAGAGCCTCGGCTCCGCGGATAGAGGAGCCCACTAGGATATCGGTGTTGTCGCGTGTCGCGGTGATGATCTGCATGATGTAGCGGTAGAGCATATCGCTTACATGCACGCGATTGGCAATAGCGCGCAGTGCCATGATATCTGCCGCGCCGCAAACGGGCGTGACGGCTTTCTTTGCGCGCTCGCCCAGCTTGAGGACCTGCACAGCCTGCTCAAAATCCGGATATCCCAAAGAGAGCTTCATCATGAAGCGATCAAGCTGGGCCTCGGGCAGCGGGAAGGTGCCAAACTGCTCCACGGGGTTTTGGGTGGCGATGACAATAAAGGGCTGCTCGAGCACGTGGGTGTTGCCGTCCACGGTCACCTGGCCTTCGCTCATGGCCTCTAGCAGGGCGGACTGCGTTTTTGCGCTGGCGCGGTTGATCTCATCTGCGAGAACCAGATTGCCAAACACGCCACCGGGCATAAAGCGGAACTCCTTGGTCTGCTGGTCGTAGAACGTGAACCCCGTGACGTCAGATGGCATGAGGTCGGGCGTGAACTGAATGCGTGAGAAGCTCATGTCTGACGATTTAGCCATTGCCTTGACCAGCGTTGTCTTGCCCGTGCCGGGAAGATCCTCTAGCAGCACGTGACCACCGGCTACAAGCGCCATGATGACGAGCTGCACTACCTCGTGCTTGCCCTGGATAACTGTGTCTACGTTGGCAGCGATGCGCTCCATCAGTTGCTGGGCGGCATGCGCCTCTTGCGCTGTGGGTGCGCTTTGCTGCGTCGCGTTAAGGTTATCGCTCATAGTGCTTTGTCCTTTCTGGTAGCCACGTTGATGGCGGTCGATATCTTGCGTCTTCATGCAGCATTAGCGCTGCGGATAAAGAAGGGTCGTTTGCCGCAAGGCAGGTTGCCGATTTATCGCTCAGGCTGCGCACCCGAGCGCGTTTACGAGCGCTGCAGCTGCGGAGAAAACGCCTTCGGCGTTTTTGAGTCCTCGCTCCCGCAGCGCTCGCACACGCGCTCTGCTTAGCAATTCGCGAACATCGGCAACCTGCCTCACGGCATCGAGCACTCCCTAAGCGCTTTATCGCTCAGGCTGCGCCTCATTTCTCCCCCTCCCCTTTTGGCCCTTTGCTCACAGCGGGCTTTTGGTCTTTGAGGAACTTCTTGAAAACCGGTGCGCACATGCGGCAGACCTCGCCGTCGCGCGTGAGAAACTCCTTGGTCTCGACGTCGACGCCGTAGGCGCTGGCCATGTTGGCCTCGGTGATGATGTCTACTGCGCGGCCAAACTGCATGGGTTTGCCCTTTTGCAGCAAGAGTACGTTGGAATCCAGCATGAACGCGTGGTCGGGGCTGTGCGTGGTCATGATCACGCCGTAGCCGCGCTGTGAGAGCTCCCTCAGCTTGCCTATGACACGCATGGCGTTGCCGTAGTCCAAGGCGGCGGTTGGCTCGTCTAGCACAAGGATCTGCGGCTGCTGGGCTACGGCGCGGGCGATCATCACCAGCTGCAGCTCGCCGCCGGAGATATCCGTGTAAAGCGCGTTGCGCAGGTGATAGACGCCCATGTCGGCCAATGCGTTGTCTGCGATGCAGTAATCGTCTGCCGTGGGCTGCTGGCTGCCGATCTGCGCCACGCGGCCCATAAGCACCACGTCGCGAACGCGGTAGGCAAACGGCGGCGTGTGGGCCTGGCTCACGTAAGCCAGCATCTTGGAGCGCTCTTTGGGCGAGCAACGGGCAACGTCTTTGCCGTCTATGCTCACCATGCCGCTTTGGCGCGGCAGCAGGCCCAAGATGGTTTTGAGCAGCGTGGATTTGCCGCAGCCGTTGGGGCCCAGGATGCAGCATACCTCGCCGTTTTCGACCGAGAAGCTTATGTAGCGTTGGGTGGGGTTTCCCGCCTCCCATCCGCATTGGAGGTCTTTGGCCTCGAGTCTCATGTGCACATCCCCCTAAAGCCTAAAGGATCTAAAGAAGTACTTGAGGTTGCCCAGCTGGGCGCGGGCCGCCTTCCAAAAACGCAGGTAGTACGCGCTAAAGAGCACGGCATCGTCTTGCGTGGGCGTTTTATCGCCGTAAACGCAGTCCACGTAGACCTCGGTCATCGCCGCAAAGGGCACGCGTGTTTCCTCGGTCATCATGTCCATGGCGCGCGCCGAGCTCGCTGCGTACTCTGTGAGGGTCATGCCCTGCGGCTGTGTGAACCCTATGCGCTCCAGTTTGACGAGCATGAGCCGGTAGAGCTCTTTGATCTGGGTCGCGGGGTCTTTGGCCAGGATGCGGCGCAGTTTGCGGCGGCGCATATACCGGCGCCCAGCAAAGTAGCCGATAAACAGCATCACCAAGACCATGACGACAGCTATCCAGACCACGACCCACGGAAACTCCGTGTCATACGAGATGGGGCTGTAGACCTGGTTGGTGGCATCGCTTGAGAAGTCCTGCTTGGTGCCGCCTCCTGCCGAGCTGCCCGTTCCGCTTCCTGCGGCGTTGGCCAAGGCTTGCTGTTGCATGGCGCTTGCCGCATCCACGGTGACATCGCTTGTGACGTCCTCTTTGAGGTCGTCGGTGGTGTAGGCCTCTCCATCGACTGTGGTCTTGGAGGTCATATCGTAGTTGAGCTGCGGGCGCTCGGCCGCGGTACCCACGTATTCCTCTATGGGCAGCTGCCGGTACTCAGTAAAGAGCTTCACGTCCAGCGTGCTCGGACCTAACGGGGCGATGACTAGCGCCCATATGGCAACGGCGATGCCGCAGGCAACTGCTGCGCAGGTGGCGGCGCTGGCAAAGGCCATGGCACCGGCCCCTTTCTTTGCCGCTTGTGCGCTCCTTATGCCCATGGTGAAGTTGCGGTAGATGACCATCGCTAGCGCAAAGAGTACGGCAGCGATGCTTACTGCGGTGTCGCCTCCCGCCCAAAACGCCTGGGCGGCGGCGCAGGTAAAGGCTGCAACCACAAACCATGCCATACAGCCAGTGAGCGTGCGTGTGAGCAAAAAGGCCGCCAAGGTGACGATGATCAAGTCCAATGCAAGATAGAGGTAGTTGCCTTCGGCGTCTTGGTAGACGTCTGTGCCGCTTGAGAGCAAGACAGCTGCAATTACGAGCACCGCGCAAACCGCAACGTAGCCTGCCGCGGCCAAGAACTTGCGCTTGGGGTCGTGCGCCCCCACAAAGAGCGTCAAGCTCAGTACAAAGGTGCCGGCAAGGGCGATGTCCGCCCTAAAGGCATAACCGTGCTGTGCCACCAGGTTGTCCAAGAAGAAGCCGTTCATGGCAACGGTGGCAACGGCCCACGCGCTCAGCCAAACGAGCAAGAGCTCGCCCTTGCGGCTGTTGAGGTAGCTTGCAAGGCTCATAGCCCCATCACCTCCGTCCCCAAAGGGTTGGACTCCACGACGTAGTGGTACACGCCGCTTGTGCCCAGGCCCAAGATGGGCTCGAGGAACCTGTCGCGCGCGTGTCCGGTCAAATCGCGCGGGATGGCGGCAAAGACCATGGCGTTCTTGCGGCGCGCCGCTATGTCACGCAACGTGGTGAGGCACTCACTGTCTGCGCGTGCGGTGATAAAGGCTACGTTGGAGGCGCCGGAGTTTTGCAACCCGCAGGCGCGCAAGAGCTCGTTGGCGTCAAGCGACGAGCTTTGCTCGCTGCCTTCGACGGCTATGGCGTGCAGGCGCTCTATGAGTTCGCTCGCATCGTCGTCGCTTGCTAGATGACAGGCTGCTTTCTCGCCGTCTGCGTCGTAGAAGCGCACCTGCGCCTCGACGCCGGCAAAGCGCGCTTGCTCACACAGCGCTGCGGCTGATTCCACGATGCCGTCAAAGAGGCTCATAAGCGTGTCTTGGTCGTAATCGGGCGCCACGCAGTCTATGACCACGGCCATCGTGGGGTTGACGTACTCCTCAAACAGACGCGTGTACAGCGTTCCGTCCGGGTTGCGGCTCGAGAGGTTCCAGTGGATGGTCTTCATCGGGTCGCCGCGGTGGTACTCGCGTACGCTTGCGTAGTCCTCGTTGTCACTGGCGATGGGTTTGAGCGCGTTGTTGCTCTCGTCAGACGTCGCGTTGTCGGCAACGTTACCGGCGAGGTTGACCTTGGCGGGGCGTACCACGACGTTGTTCATCGTCGCATCTTTATGCGTGCGGCTAAAGATCCCCAGCAGGTCGTGCACGGTAACGCTGCGCACGCCTGCCTCATAGCGGCCCAAGTGTGCAAAGCTCGCTTCGAAAGACACATCCAAGGTCTGATGCGGTCCAAGCGAGCAGGCAAGCGAGCGCACATCATCGGATTTATGGAACAGGTTGCTGATGACAAAGCCCAGCTCCACGCGTGGCACGGGCAGAAAGCTCGAGTTGACTACGCGCACCGCTAGCTGGGCGCTCTCGCCACGTAGACAGCTGTACTCTGCCGCTGCGGTCTCGACGCTTATGCCCTTATCGGCAAACTGCAAGTACAGCCACGACAGCCCCACCACGACGACGACCATGATGAGCGGCACGTAGCTCGTTATATCTGCGTTGAGAAGCACCGGCAGCACCAGTAATGCGATGGCGACCATGATGAGCAGCGCACGTGCTATGCGCGCTATGTGGCTGCGCATCTTGGGCTCCCGCTTGCGTTTGGTCTTCTTGTAGAGCTTTTTGCTGCGGCGTTTATGGGCGGCATCGCGGGCTTTTTGGGCAAATCCTGCCATCTAGACCCACCTCCCCTTTGACAGCGCGATCGCCCAGACAAAGAAGGGGACGATGAGCACGCTTACGATGGTGCCGATGGGAGGCGTGGTGAGCCCGATGACGATAAAGTGCTGGAACACCATGCAGATGAGCAGCATGGTCGATCCGATAAGGCAGTTGCCCAAAAACTGCGTGCGAAAATCGGCCGCCATGAGGTAGCGCACCAAGAACGGCACTGCCATAGAGAGCATGGCCACCTGGCCTATGGATGCCAGCGCCGCGAGCTGCATGGCGCTGCCCAAGACCAATGCCACGCCGCGCAGCACGCCGGTGCGCACGCCCATCATCTCGCCTTCGTCGTTGTCCAAAGAGACCAAGTTGAGCTTGAAGCGCATGACAAAGGTGATAGCAAAGGTGACGATAAAGATAACCACGACCACGGCCTGCAAAAGCGGCTCGGTGAGCGCGTTGGAGGCTTGCTGCACATCGTAGAAGTTGGCCCAGGTGGCGTCGTCCATGACAAAGTTCTGCACAAACTGGTTGGCACCGCCCAAAAGCTGGCAGACCACCGTGCCCAAGAGCAGCATGTCCATGATGCTGTAGCGTTTGCCGCCAGACAGCGCACGGCTCGCAAAGAGCACAAACGCCACGGTTGCGGCTCCCACGCTGTAGACGAGCAGCGCGTAGAGCGCTGGTTTATCCGATATGTTGATGTAGCCAAGCATGCAGTAGATGATGCCGCCCAAGGTCACGCCGTCTGACACGCCCAACATGGTGGGTGCTGCCAGGGGGTTTCTAAACGAGGTCTGGAACAACATCCCAGATAGTGCCAGCATCACGCCGCACAAGATCACCAAGAAGGTAACAGCGCTGCGGTTGATGACCAGCGTGTAGGTGCCTATGCCGTAGACGCTGGCAAAGTCTGTGAGCATGCGCGTGCTCTGGTTGTAAAGCGTCGCGTCAAACAGCGGCAGCACGGTCATCTTGAACCAAAGCTGCCAGCTGGCAAAGACGACGTCGGGCGTGTAGACGCCGCCGCTTTGCCCTTGGCTTCCTACGCCGTAGTAGGGCAAGCACAGCGATATTGCGGCGATCACCACCAGCGCGATGGCAAAGGCCACGGTGATGCGGCGCGAGTTGCGTGCGTGCATAGCAGTGGTGCGCTTGGCTTGAGCGGCGCTGATACGGCATCCCACTTGGCTTTGGGCAGCCTCAAATGCATCACGTGCATCCAAAGCGCGTGCGGCAGCGATGACGCGGTCTATGTAGCCGCGGTCATGCACAGGTTCTTTGACGGGCTTGCCGACAGGCTTTGTGCCGCCGCCCTGTACTGTTTGCGTGCAAGGCGTGTTCTGCTCGTCCTGTGCGCCTTGCTCATGGCGCGCGTCGAGTGCTTCTTGCGTCCCTTGCGTTTTCTGCGCGTTCTTATCGCCAGCCACCGCTGCCTCCCTTCCTCCATTGAACGAGCACCATGCCCAAGAAGAGCAGCGAGCCTAGCATGGAGCAAACGGAACCCGATGCGTTGGCCGAGGTAAACGGCAAGCCGCTTTCGCAGATGTACTGCACCAAGGTGAGCAGCCCGGCACCGGTAAAAAGGCTTGCGGGCAGCAGGTACTTGAAGTTGGGTCCCACGATGCGGCGCGCCAGGTGACCGGATATGAATCCCAAGAAGGCAACGTGGCCGCAAAAGCTGATGGCCAAAGCCGTGAGCACGGTGCACACGGCGATGAGCAGGTAGCGGCTTTTGTTGACGCTTATACCCATAGAGGCCGCCTGGTCGTCTCCAAAGGAGAGCAAGGTGAGGCGGCGGCTCATCAAAAGCAATACAGCTATGCAGATGCAGATGGGCAGCACCACGATCAAGAGGTCGTTAAAGTGAAAGGTCGACACCATGGTGTAGTTCTCGATGGATTTGAGGGCGTCTGCCGTATCCAGATCGCCGTCGATGGTATAGACGTAGCGCGCAAACGAGATAAGCGCTGTCACACAAGCGGCAAACACCGTGCCAAAGATGATGACGATGATGTTGGAGAGGCGCCCGCGTGAGAGCACGGTGGTGATGGCCACAACGATGGTCACGATCAGGCAGCAACCTGCGATGGAGCAAAGGCTCATGCCGTAGGTCTGCCACATCCACTCCAGCGGGTTGAGGGTTGCAAGCCACTCTTGGCGCTGCGAGTACGTAAACGCGCTGTTGCTTGACGGCATCTGCGGGCCCAACCCGCGACCCCAGATGACATAGACCAAGCCGCCCAAGGCACCGCCGGCCATGACGCCTAGGGTCTTAGGCGCGGCAAGCGGGTTGTTGAAGGCGCCTTGGTAGGCGCTGCCGCATATGCCCAGTGCCGCGCCGCTCACCGCGCAGACGAGTACAGCCATGAAGCGTGTCTCGTAAGCCTCTCCGTTGCCAACAAAGACGCTTATCAATCCGGCAAAGTTGCCGGTGACGCGCTCGATAAAGACGCTTAGGGTCATCGTCTGCGAGAAGCTGTAGAACATGCCCGTGGGCAGCAGCATGGCCAGCAACACGAGGCAGACAGCCACGATGCCTAAAACAGTGAGCCTGCGCGCCTCGCTGCGGGCGGATGTGCGCTCTGCCTCTGCTGCGGCGTCTTGGTTGAGGTCGCTGTCAAAGCGGATGGAAGACCCGTTCATGCTGTCTTGATCCATATCCATCACAGCCCCTCGTCGCTCACGACTTGGCTGTAGACGACGTTGCTGCGATAGAAGGTGCTGTAGAACTGCTCGACGGTGGCCTGCACGATGGACTTGGCATCGCCGTTGTAATCGGCGCCTTTGATCTTCTCATCGCCGATCTTGACCTCAAAATCGCTCCAGTCGTAGGCGGGCTCGTATTCGCAGCCTTGGGGGCTTTGGGAATAGACGCTTGCCAGCCACAGCGTCTCAAGGACGCTTTCTGCATTGCCGCGCGTCCAGCTCTCCAGCAAGCCGTTGGGGTTTACGCGCACGGCATCGCTGGCGCTGAGCTCTTCTTTGAAGGGGTTTTGGCTCTTTCTAAAGTTGGTGTCGCCAATATGGCTTACCGTGCTTGAGTTGTAGGGTGCGATGGCCTCCGATACGACCTCGGAGTACTCGAAGGCCGTGTAGGGCGTGTAATGCGTGGAGCTGTTGATGCTTTGCACGACGGCCTTCTTGACGGTTTTGCCAGAGAGCTTGCCGTCAGACGAGCCGCTCACGATTAGGTAGGGCATATTCTTCGAGCCCAAACCGCCACCCCAAGGCTTGCCCAGCGAGTCTCCGCCGTTGCCAATGCCGCTGATGGCCATGTTGGAGACGCTACCGTGCCAGTTGGTATAGGCTCCGCCGCTGCCAGCGAGCTTCTTCTTGCTCACGGTGCTGTCTGTGCCCCACAAAACGGTGAGGAACTTGGGGCTGATGGCGCCGTCAGCCGAGCTACCTACTGAGTTCTGGTTAATCAAGGTGTCTGCCACGCCGGCAGCCTGCATCCAAAAGCCTAGCGGGCTGTACTTGTTTTGCCCGTAGCCTGCAAACAAGACGATGTCGCTTGCGTCTACCTGGCCTTTCTCGCCGCTGTAGTCCAAGCCTTTTTGGGCGTCGGTGGCGATGATGGTATGGATATAGGTCGAGGTTCCGCTGCTTTTGGCGACGTTGCCTTTGACCTCGGTGCTGCGTTTGTTGGCGGCCTCGGACCCGTAGACCCAGTTGCCCTTGTCGGAGTTGGTGGAGATGGTCGCCTTGATGATGGAGTTCACGGCCTCTACGTAGGAGTCCGCCATATCGGCCGATGACCAGCCGTCTTCTAGGTTCTTGCTCTTAGAGAGCGCCTGGCCCACAAAGTACGCGGCGTCTACGATGCCGTACTCCGAGTCAAAGGACAGCGGGGCAAACCCTACCACACCGGCTGCGTAGAGCTCTTTGAGCTGTGCATCGGTAAAGAAGGTCTTGTTGGGGTCGTCGTCTCCGCTTACGAGATCTTGGTCGTAGAGGATGAGCGTGTCGCCCTTGAGCGCGCGGGCGAGCTTCTTGGGTTTGACGTCCTTAATGGAGTCGTCGTCTGCATCCCAGGCAACCACGCTTGAGGCGCACTCGCTGCCAAAGACATCCGCAAAGCTCTTGGCAGCCGTGCCGTCTTTGGCGCTGTAGGCGTCTTTGCTCATGGCGCAGATGGAGCCCTTGCCACCTATGGCCTGCACCATCACAGCACAGCGTTTGCCGATGACGGCGATACTGTCCACCTTGGGGATGTCCTGCTTGGCGTTATGAGGGTCGTACACGGTGAGGCTGCCGCCGTAGCCGGCGTACTTGTCGGTCGTGTCGCCCTTCTTATCGCCGGGGTCGTCAGATTCGCCGCTGCCGTCATCGTCTCCGCTGCCGTCGCCGCCCTTGTTCTTGCCGTCGTCTGCATCGCCAGTGGAGTCTTTGTCGTCGCCTTGGCCTTGCTGCTCTTCTTGCTGCGCGCTGCCTCCTGCTGCAACGCCCGCTGCACCGTTGCCGCCGGCTGTGACATCGGAGTTGCTGTCGCCTGCCTGCGTTGTAGAGACGTTGACGGTCTCGCCGCTGTCACCGGCGCTTACCGATGTCATATCGTCGTTACCCTCACCCTTGGCGTCTTGGACCTCGTGGTCAAGCGTCGCCTTGGCGTTGAAGACGAGGCGCACGCCATCGCTGGCCTTGATGCCGGGAAACAGCGGCTTGGGGTTGTAGTAGGAGTGGTGCGTGGTCAAGGCAGAGTTGGGCTTCTTGGACCACACCACCAGATTTTGGGTGTCTTCTGTGCTTTCGCTTTCATCGGTCCACTTGAGGGCAGAAAGCGCGCTTGACTCCTCCTTGGCGTCGGGCGAGTTGACGATCGTCTTGTCTGGATTGTCCTCGTCGATGGTATCCGCGTTGCTCGAGATGAGCACCTCGGTAAAGAAGTCCGTGGGCTTGCAACCTGCCAGACCAGCGGTAACCACCCCGGTCATGAGCAAGGCGAGCGCAGTTTTGACGACAGCTTGTCGTGTTGTCTTACGCATCCGCGGGCTCCCCTGGCAGCTGGTCGTCGGTCTCTTTGCGCGCATGGGTGGCATAAAAGATCGCCGCGGCAAAGGCCAGACAGCAAATGGCGAGCACGGCGATGTTGACTGCTGGCGGCACGCTCACGCTGCCCAAAAGCGATGTGTCTTGGGATTGCGCGTTGACTGCAGGCTCAAAGTAGGTCCAGCCGTCGCCGCGGTCGGTCCCGCTGCCGTTGCTGTCATCGTTGTCGTCGCTTGAGACGACGGTGGTCTTGCCATCGCCGTCTTTGTCCTTGCCGCTGCCGCCGTTGTCGTCATCGCTGTTGTCGTCGGTGCCGGAGTCTCCCCCGCTGCCGCCGTTATCGCCGTTGGTGGCTGCGGCGATGATCTCGAACTGCGTCGTTGCGCTGCCGGTCACGTTGCCCGTGCCGATGACGGTGACCTTTCCCGTGCCCATGCGCTTGTTGTTGGAATAGCTCACGCTGTAATCATCTGCTGCAAGCACCGCCCCGTTGGCAAGCACGACTTTGCTCACACCGCAGCGCACTTTATCGCCCGTGTAATGGATGCGGCTATTGCCTACGGTGATCTTTGCCCCGGCCATTGATGCGGGCGCGATCGACCAAGACAAGCGCATGCTCTGGTTAGAGCCGTCCTCCCAGCAATAGCCGGATTTTGGCGTCACGACAGCCGTGTACGAACCCGCGTCCTTGCCCGATCCGTTTTTGATTTTGAGGCCCTCTTTGGCGCTTACGCCTATCTGGGTACGCGCGTTGTAGGTGAGCTTGCTTGCCACTTTTGGTGCCTTGACCGTTTGCAACGGCACATCGTAGGCCTTGGCAAGCGTGTAGTTTACGGCGACGCCGCTATCATCGGTGCCGTAAGGATAGCTTCCCGCTGCGACCTTGGCCAAACCCCACAGGTGGTTGGAGCCGCTCGCCACGCTAAGCGCGTTGCTCTTGCCGATGACAAACAGCGTGCCATAGAGCTCGAGCGTATCGCCTGCCTTGATCGCGTCTATATCCGCAGCTTTCTCGTCCCAGTTCTTGGCCAGCGCGCTCTCAAAGTCAAAGCTGCCAGACAAGCTGCTTGAGCCGCGCCCAAAAACGCGCACCGTGCTCACAGCGTCGCGGTTGCTACGCAAGAACTGCGCTACGCGTTTGGCATCTGCCACAGAGCTTGCCGCAAGCACGATGCCCTTGCGGCTACCCGCAAAGTTCATGACGCTTGCCGCGTCTACTGCCACATCTGCATTGCTTGCCACGATAACAGCTACGTTTGAAAGCGAGTTTCTCGCGTTCTCGCCGCTTGCAAGGATCTGCGCTATAGCCAAAGACAAAGAGCAGGCGTTGCCGCGCTCTTGTGTCGCGCCATCTGCGCTAGTAACTCCGCTTATGCGGGTTGCGCTACCGCCGCCAGCCAAAGAGTTTTGCGCGGCGCTCATCGTTGCGGCGCTCACCATGCTCTCATCGCCGATGACCAGCACGTTTTCAAAGTCTGCCAGGCAGGCTGCGGTGCTCTTGCCCAAGCCGCCGTCTTTGTCGGTATAAAAAACCGGGGCAATGCGCGCATAGGAGTATGCTGCCGCTGCTGTGGCAATATCGCCGATGTTGGCGGGGTTGACCAGTATGGCGGTATCGCCCCATGCGAAGCTGCTGTCTATGCCCCAACGGCTGCGGTTCTTTTTGAAAGCCTGGTAGTTTGATGCGGCCAGCTTTGCATCGCTTTCGTTTTTGCCGCGGCTTAACAGATCTATATCGCCGTGGATATCGCCTGTGCTGTAAAAGGATCCCGCCCACGCCAGGCCAAAGCCGTAGCTGCTGTCAGAGCTTACGCAGGTGATGGGACCGCTGCACATGCCCGCATAGGCAACTGCGCTCAATGCGCCTGCCGCATCGCCAGAGCTGATGGCCACAGCCCAACCTTTGCTCGTGTCAAAGCTTATGGGGTTGGCTCGCCCTGCGCCGTTGATGTAGACGGCGCGGCGCCAGGTGTCATGCGCGTTGGAGGAGTAAAGCGTCTTGAAAGTGGCGGTCGAGCCCTTGACCAAGATCCATTCCTGCAGGTTTGACCCTGCTGCATAGCCACTGCCCTCAAGCGCGGTTACCACCAAGAGTACGGGACCCTCGCTTACGTCTTCGAGCGCGGTTTCTGCAAGCTCGCCGGAGTCTTTGCTGTAGGTCATAAAGGTCACGGCAAACTTGGATTCGTCAGTCACATCAATCTGGTTGCCGCTGCCGTCGTAGAAGCTCATCTGCGCCAATAAGCCGTTTTTGCCACGGCTGTTGAGGGCAAACCACGGTGTCATCCCCTTCTTGAGATAGGTCGTGCCTGTTGCGATGTAGCTTTGTATAGAGGTTTCGTCAAACATGTAGACGCTATCGGCGGCGTAGTAGCGCTGGTAGTCAAACGGCGAGTTTTGGGTCGAGCCTTTGGAGAGGTTTTGATCGCACAAAAGCTGCATGGTGCCTATCTGGTCTGCTGTCTTGTCTGTAGAACTCACACGACCTGCTTGCAGATCGTCTGCTTTGACCAGGTAGGCTTTGCAAGAATCGCTCAGGCCCTCGCGGCGCGATTGCGTGTTATCGAGCATCCACACCCAGTTGCTGGCAGATGCATCCTCAAAGCCCTCGATGCCTGCTGTCTGCGCTGCGCGTGCGGCAGAGTTAGGGTCTGGCGTAGTGCCATCGGTGGCTTTGATGGCGTAATCGGATTTTTGAGCATAGAGGTAGTCTTGCAGCGCGCTCACATCGGCTGCTTGGATGGCGCTTGTGGGAGTGTTGCGTGCATATTCCACGCGTGCTATGCGGCTTGACCCGTAGGAGTCCGCCTCGTCTGCCTGCTCTTTGGTGGTGTAGAAGTCCACCGCATAGTAGAAGGTGGGTTCTGCCACCTGAACGCTCTCATCGTCATCCGATGTCCGGCCCCAAATATCCGAGACAGCGCCGTTGCGCATCGATGCATTGGGGTTGCCGTAGTAGGGCTGCGCTGCCTCGTAGACAACGGACTTGAGCGTGGTCAGGTAGCGCATGCCAGCGCCCCCGGCAGACCAGTAGGCAAACAGGCCGCGCTCGTTGCCAGCGGCAAAGACGATCTTCTCCAGCTTGGTGCCGCTAAAGGCGCTTGAGCATATGCCGCGCGTCTCTATGCCAAAGTAGCTCAGCTTGTCGTGCCAGCAGCCTTGATATCCAGACGAGTCATGGTCCTCGTATAACAATGAGTAGTCGTGATCGTAGTCTGCATAGTAATCGCCTGTGCGCTTTGCGCAGGTGATGGTAGGGATCTTGATGCTGGTCAAGGCGGTTTTGGCAAAGGCGCTCTCCCCTATACCATAGGCGCCTTTGGCAGTGCCAAAGATCTCAAGCCCTTCGCTAAAGGTCACCGCGGCAAGTTTGGCACAGCCGTAGAAGGCTTGGTCGCCTATGCCGTTGATGCGCGAGCAGTTAAAGCTCACACGCGTGAGGTTGGTGCAGTTCTTGAATGCCGCGCTGCCCACAGCGCGTTGCTTGAAAGAAAGCTCGCCGCTTGCGGCGTCTGATACAGCAGTGAGGTCTTGGGCAAATGCAACCGACTGCAGATGCGTGTTGCCCTCAAAGGCAGAGTGCTTGATAGCTGTGACCTTGTAGGTGTATCCGCTGTTGCTTACGGTCGACACGCTGAGGCTCGACGCCGTGCAGTCCTGCCCGCTTGCAAGCTCGACCTCGCCTGGGATGCTCGTTCCGCTTGCGGGCGTGGTGACCTTGTAGGTGATGTTGGTTGCGCTGTCTGCAAACTCGTAGTCTTGCGTGTTGAGCACACCTGCGCCATAAGCGGCGCTGGCAAACAAGCTCACTGCCAGGGCAAACGCAAAAACCACGGCAACGACAAGGAGCACCCATGTTTGGGTGCTCGCTTTTGCTATATGTCGCGCTTGGCAATCCCCCATGCTCAGCGTTTCTCTCCTTGCGCTCTCCCCTAGCGGCAAATCTAATCAAGTTGCCCGCGTTTGCAGGCGTCGCGCTTACTCTTCGCTTGCGTTTTGCTCGTCAGCAGACCCATCGTCTGCACTGGTAGTGTCTTCAGCGCTATCGTCTTGGCTTGCGCTCTCGTCGGTAGAGACGCTTGCGTCGTCTGCCGTTGTCGTGTCCTCTGTGTAGTCCACGCTCAGGTCGACGTTGTAGCTGGCGTCATCGGGTACGGGGTAGTAAGTGACCTTGGCATCTGCCAAAAGCTTGGCGATGTAGAGCGTGCAATCGCTTTGCCAGTTGGCTTTGGAGACGGCTGCCTTGACGGCGTCAAGAAGCTCGTCGGGGATGTTCAAGCTGTCGATAGAGCTGATCTCAGAAGAAGACGGGAAGGTAAAGTCCTCGTCAACGTAGACGATCTCAAGCGCGTCGTCGTCTTCCTCGACGGTGGTGGCATCGCTCACATCGCCAACGTTCATGCTACCGATGAGGTCGGTGATGGTGTCGCCCACGTTGCCAGACCCTGTCCAGCCTACCGATCCCTTGTCGTCTGCGGCGGTCTCGGACTCGGAGTATTTGGCTACAAGCTCCTCAAAGCTGGCCGTGGTGAGCTTCTTTGCTTTCTTGAGCTTGTTGAGCTCTTTGGCGCATTCGTCAGCCTTGGTGGATTTGCCGTCATCGCTGGTAAAGACGATGCGGTAGACGTGTTTTTGCGTGGTATCAGCCAGATACGAGCTTATGTAAGAGATTGTGTCCTCGTCTGAGGCATCCTCTTGCGCCACATCCTGCTCGCAGACCTTGTCTTGCAAAAGGTCGCTCTTGTAGCGGGTGCGCAGGTCGTCTTCTGTCACGCCCATGGACTCAAGCGTGCTCTGCCAGATGCTGTCGTCTCCGTTGGCGATCTGGCCGTAGACCTCCTGCAAGCGCGCCTCGACGTCTTCGTCGCTTACGCTCACGCCAAGCTCGCTTGCGCGCTTCTCGATGATCTTTTGGATGATCAGCTGGTCAACAGCGTTTTGACGGTAACTCGCCACGGTCATGTTCTGGTTTTTAAGCGCCGATGCAAAGGCGCTGTCTGTGCTCAGGCTGTAAGCGCTGCGGTACTGCTCGATATAGGCGCTCACCTCGGACTCGCTCACGCTGCCACCATCGTATTTTGCTGCGGCGCCACCGGGCATGTTTGCCGCGTACAGGCCAAACCCTGCGATGGCTGCCACGACGGCAACAGCAGCAACACCAGCAAGCGCTTTCTCGCGGCCGGTCATCTTCTTTTCCTGCTGCTCTTGCGCTGTCTTTGCGATGAGCTCCTCGAGTGCATCGCTTGTTTGCTTTGTCTGTTCTTCTTGCTCGACGCCGTTTCCTGCTGCGAACTGGTTGTCGTCTGTGCTCTTGTTTTGCTCTGCGGCCATGCTCAAGACTTCCTTTTATCGGCTTTTCAGCTGTCGTATCCTCAATTATCCTAGCGCGAGACTAGATTTTTGGATAAGTATATATGTTAAAGGAGCATTCAACCGCAGCCTTGCGCTAAAAGGTGCTTACATCGTTGCTCTTGCAAACGATACGCATCAGATGTGTTGCGCCAAGATAAATGGCAGCGTATACAGCTCCGCAGTTTTGACCGCTGTTCTAGCGCCATTGTGGCAGCAGAGAGGTTTTGCAGATGAACGACACGCAGCTTGCGTATTTTCTTGCCGTTTACGACCATGGCGGTTACTCTGCGGCCGCCAATGCCATGTTTACGTCCAGACAGGTTTTGGGCAGGTCTGTATCAGAGCTCGAGCGCGAGATAGGCGGCAAGCTCTTTGAGCGCAAAGGTCGCGGTATAGAACCCACGCTGCTGGGAACAAAAGCTGCCAAGCTTGCACGCACCATCCTTAGCGATATGTCGCATCTCAAGACCCTGGCAGCTGCAGAGGTCTCGCAGCAGCAGGGGCGTCGCCCCTTCACCATCGCCATATCCGTGCATGGTCCGCGCGGTATATCGTTTTCTCCGCAGGCGCTTCAGCTCTTTATGCAGACGGAGTTTCCGGATATATCGGTGCTGGTAGAGGAGCTTTCTTGCGAGTCATGCTACGGCGCGATGCAGGCCAATCTCATCGATGCCGCCATCATGCTTGGTGGGATAGACGACCCACGCTTTACGAGCGAGCCTGTGGGTAGCCGTGATGCCTATCTAGCCGTGAGCGCTGCAAACAGCCTTGCTGGCAATACGTCTGTGGCCATCAAGGATCTTGAGGGCACGCCGCTTGCCCAGCCCGAGAGCCTAAGCTACATGCTGCCCTACGTAAACAGAAAATGCGCGGCGGCAGGGTTTACACCTTCTTGGCGCTATGGCGGGCCTGACGAGCGCGCGATGGTGCGCTTTATAGAGGCTGGCGGCGCGGTGATCTTATGCAAGAACTCCCCGCTTGTCATGGGCGCAGACAACCTCGTCTTGTTGCCCTTTAAGAAGAACGCCAAGATGCAGCTGCCGTTTTGCTGTGTTTATCAGAGCAACCTGGACCTCAAGAACAAAGACGAGGTCATCTCAAAGCTCAAGGAGTTCTTCCAGTAAAGGCACACACTGAGTTAGTAGCTTCGGATTTATCTCTAATTCAGATTATTCTTTATATGCAACAATAATGATGCATGTTGGCGGGAACTGCAAAGAATTCGATATTTATCGTTATCTGTACAAACTCTATTCTCACATCAGGTTTATTCTCATCTGCCGTTAATCAACAGGGGATGCAGATGAGGGCAAACCCTCCATTTTGTTGGGCCCTGCACAAAGGGTTATCTGAAAGAGAGGGACTGTTTATGAGTAAGGGTAAATCTGCCAAGTTCTTTGGCAAGGGTCTCACCTGCTGCGCTGTTGCCGGCGCAATGGTGGCTCTGAGCTGCGGCGTTGGTTTTGGAGCAACCGCATCGCAGATCAGCGCAGATAGCACCCCGGTGACTGTCACGGGCAACGAGCTTACCACCATGGGTGCCCGCGCAGGTTCTGCTGGCCCGGATTTCTTGGGCATCTCCAACATGAACTACGACTTCCAGCCTAGCCACAGCGCCGGCCTGGGCGATCCCTATCCCTATTACATTACTGTCGAGGGAAAGACCGCCACTGGATATAAGGAAGATATGGCAAAGGCTGATCACTTCAACCGTTTGGCCATCTGGGGTTCTGCCGTCAACACCAACCCCAACCCTTACTACCAAAACCTGCTGGCTGACTGCTTGCTGGGCACTGCCGAGAAAGGCGGTCTCCCCGAGGGCTATACTGCAGCGACCACGTATCACTCCAACAAGAACTCTTGGGGCGATGTGGTGTGCAACGGCGCGTCTGTAATCTCTGCCAGCTATACGCCTGACATCATCTTTGGTGCCAACAAGACCACCAACTGGAGCGATGGCGACATCGCAGCCGGCACCTATGCCAAAGCCGCTGCCTCCGAGGTTTTGGGCTACGATCCCACCTACTCCAACAACGACTCCACCAACATCTGGACTCAGATCTACACTTTGCAGCAGCTTGCTTCAGATGCAGACAAGACCGCTGCCGCAAAGAACAAGACCCTACGCTATGGCGATGCTTCTAGCTCCGCTTTGGCTTACGAGAAGTCCATCAAGGGCCAGATGCTCTATGTTGCTTCTCAGATCGACCAGAAGAAGGTTGCCAAGAAGAAGGTCGCCTACCTCTATGCTATCGATACCGATGCCAACAAGGCTTACTTCTATGTTCCCACTGCTAAGGGCCTGACCACTGGCTCTGATACGGGCGCAGGCAAGACTGCAACCGATAAGTCCTCCCCCAACCAGGACGTCTACGCCTCCAACAACTCCGTCATCAACATGGGTTACATGGCCACCCTGCCCTTTATCACCGATACCTTTGGTGCCTCTAAGGGCGAGGGCACGGTGCGCGAAGGCGGCATCCAGATGCTCGTCGAGGATATCTACAAGAAGAGCCCCGTGGTCGAGGTCACTTCTGCCAACGCCAACTGCCTCAAGGATGTCGACCTGATCATCTACAACTCCTCTAAGCTCACCGGCACTGCCATGCACGGCGACAACAACGGCAGGTGCGTTGACGAGGATGTTATCAACACCTCTGCTCTTACCGATGACAGCGTTACCTCTTGGGCCAAGACCTTTGGCTTTAGCGGCAGTGTGCTCGCCGGCGACGACTGGGGCACCTCCAACCAGCAAAACAGCGCCGATACTGTTGGCGTGACCACTGGTTCTGCTCCCATGATGTACTGCGCTCGCAACTACACCGTTGACAAGAACGTCCGTGCTGCTTGGGCCTTCTCCAAGGTCTACCCCGAGCTCTACGGCAACAACGACGATGCCTCCTACGCTTACTGGCTGGAGAACGTCTATCACATCAAGAACTCCGCTGTGAAAAACGTCCTTGCCAACTACACGCATCAAAACGAGAGCACCGTTGACACCTATGGTGCTAACAACACCTCCAAGCTCAACTCCTATGCTCAGATTGGTTACAACTGGTACAAGCAGACCGCCGGCACCAAGTACACCAAGACCTATGCGTACTACAACGGTTCTTCTCGCGCTTCTTACTACAGCTGCGATAGCGCTCAAAACGAGCCCAAGAACACCATCGGCATCTTTGAGCCCTCTACTTTGTGGACCTCTAACTCCAAGGCCGTCCTCAAGGCTGCCAAGGCCAAGGTCACGGTCAAGAAGGGCAAGAAGGTCACGGTCAAGATCTCTGGTGCCAAGAAGGCTGTAAAGGCCTCTGTTGCCAAGAAGTCCGGTCTCAAGCTCACCGTCACCAAGAAGAAGCTTACCGTCAAGGCCCCCAAGAAGACTGCCAAGAAGGGCACCTACACCGTGACCCTCAAGTCCAGCGGTGCCGTGAAGACCACCGTCAAGGTCGTCGTCAAGTAAGACCTTGCGGCATACGCTTGCAGCATTTGGGGCTGCCTCTAACGAGGCAGCCCCTTTTTGCGATGAGGTGCAATGCGGTTTATCTGCATCGTTTTTAAAGCCCTGCGCGCTTAGCAGCGCGCCCTGATACGTCGCGCCTTTCGGCGCGACCGGGCGGGCAATGCCCGCCCCTACACGGCTACGCGGACGCTTGGCCCCCGAAACGTGCAAGGCAACGCAGATTCGCTGGTCCTCTCTTAACCTGTCATCCCGAGCGAAATGAGCGTAGCGATTAGAGTCGAGGGAGCTAGCCGCAGCTCAGGTGGGCTCGCGTAACAATGCAGCAGACCACAGCTCGTAAGATTCGATGCATTTCGAGAACCGGTTGGGTGCACAACCACGTAGGGGCGAGCATTGCTCGCCCGCTAGGTTGCAGCGGCTTGCAAGGACCATGCGGCTCGCATCGCTTTAGAGCCTCGCGCGCCTCGTGACTCTCCCACTAGGTTTCTGCCACTTGCAAGACACAGCGACGCACCTTGCCCGTCTCCCAGCGCTGCGCCGCTATTCGTCTTCTTGCTCGTTATCCAAGCGCTCGAGTAGCCAATTGAGCGTCATGGACAACAAGCGCTCATCATCGGCATCAAACTCCAGCTCCTCTTTGACCGCAACGGGAACCTTGGCCGCGCTGTTGCGCAGAGCTCTCCCCTCTTGCGTGAGCTTGACGTATACCTTGCGCTCATCGGCATGAGAGCGCTCGCGCGTGATGAGCCCCTTGGCCTCGAGTTTTTTGAGCAGTGGCGTGAGCGTACCGGAATCCAAGTAAAGCTTGGCCCCCATCTGATTGACGCTCAGTTCGTCGTGCTCCCACAAGACGAGCATGGCCAGGTACTGCGTATAGGTGATGTTCAGGCGGTCCAGATGCGGCTTATAGCGGCGGACGATCTCTTTTGAAGCCGCATACAGCGGAAACGACAGCTCGTTTTCGAGCTTGAGTGCATCGTATTTGGTCGACTTGCCAGCCACGCGAGGCTCCTTTGCGTGCGATTGCCTGTAAGTTGTGTGCAATACAGTAGCACGATAGGGGCATTTTTGCTCGCTTGAGCAGCGCAAACGGCCTCAAAGTGCCTTGTATATCGCCAAATAAAAAAACGGTCCCCGCATATTGCAAGGACCGTCGAGTGCTTGGAACCTCACCCGCGCAGTTATCGCCGCACGGCTCTTTGCAGGGCGCTGTCTAGAACAAGCCGCTGATCACACCGCGCTCATCGACATCGATGTTTTCTGCAGCCGGAACCTTGGGCAGGCCGGGCATGGTCAAGATGCTGCCCGTAAGCGCGACGATAAAGCCCGCGCCGGCGCTGACCTTGAGCTCGCGCACAGTGACGGTAAAGTCCTTGGGTGCGCCCAGCTTGGTTTGGTCGTCGCTAAAGGAGTACTGGGTCTTTGCCACGCAGATGGGCAGGTTGCCAAAACCCAGCTCTTCGAGTTTTGCCGCCTGCTGCTTTGCCGCAGCAGTGAGCACGGCGCCGTTGGCGTGGTAGACGCGCTTGGCGATGGTGTCCAGCTTGTTGGCGATGGTGTCTTCCAGATCGTAGGCGTAGGAGAACTCGTTGGGCTGCTCGCACAGGCGCACAACCTCTTCTGCCAGCGCTGCGCCGCCTTCGCCGCCCTTGGCCCAAACCTCGGACAGCGCCACGTTGACGCCCAGCTCCTTGCAGCGCTTCTGCACGAGCTCGAGCTCTGCCGCGGTGTCTGTGGGAAACGCGTTGACAGCTACGACGCAGGGCTGCTTGAAGACGTTTTTGATGTTGTCGATATGCTGCAGCAGGTTGGGCAGGCCGGCTTCCAGCGCCTCGAGGTTCTCTGTCGTGAGCTCCTTGAAGGGCACGCCGCCGTTGTACTTGAGCGAGCGCACCGTGCAGACGATAACCACGGCGTTGGGCTTGAGGCCTGCCAAACGGCACTTGATGTCCAAGAACTTCTCGGCACCCAAATCTGCGCCAAAGCCTGCCTCGGTGATGGCATACTCGCCGGTCTTGAGCGCAAGCGCGGTAGCTTGCACAGAGTTGCAGCCATGGGCGATGTTGGCAAACGGGCCGCCGTGGATAAAGGCAGGCGTGCCCTCGAGCGTTTGCACCAGGTTGGGTTTGAGCGCGTCTTTGAGAAGCGCGGTCATGGCACCGTGGGCCTTGAGGTCTGCTGCGGTAACGGGAGCGCCGTCGTAGGTGTAGGCCACGACCATGCGGCCCAAGCGCTCTTTGAGGTCTGTGATGGAGGTTGCCAGGCAGAACACGGCCATGACCTCGGATGCTACAGTGATGTCAAAGCCGTCCTCGCGCGGGACGCCCTGTTTATCGCCACCCAAGCCGTCGACGATATGGCGCAGCTGGCGGTCGTTCATGTCAACGGCGCGTTTCCAGGTAATCTTCTTGGGGTCGATGCCCAGCTGGTTGCCTTGCTGGATGTGGTTGTCCAACATAGCCGCCAAGAGGTTGTTGGCAGCGCCGATGGCGTGAAAATCACCCGTAAAGTGCAGGTTTATGTCTTCCATGGGGATGACTTGGGCATAGCCGCCGCCGGCAGCACCGCCCTTGATGCCAAAGACGGGACCCAAGCTGGGTTCGCGCAGGGCTAGCACGGCTTTCTTGCCGATCTTGCGCAAACCGTCTGCCAAGCCGATAGACGTGGTGGTCTTGCCCTCGCCCGCAGGCGTGGGGTTGATGGCAGTCACCAGCACGAGCTTGCCGTCGGGGGCGTCTGCGTGGTCTGTCAGGTAGTTGAAGTCGATCTTGGCCTTGGAGTTTCCGTAGAGCTCCAGGTACTTGTCATCGACGCCTGCGGTCTGCGCAATCTTAGAGATGTGCTGCGGCGTGACGGACTGTGCGATTTCGATGTCGCTGGGCATGGGGGCCTCCAACCTCTTGCCTCATGGGATGGGCGCTTACCCCTCCCGCTATGCTGTCTGCGCAAGTATCCCATGCTTAAGCCCGCCTTGTCTGCTATTGCGCCAAACAAGGCCCCTTGGCGGCTTGTCTTATCGGTTGGGTTTCTTATAAAAGCGAAGAGCCGCCCGATCCAGCTGACCAAGCGGCTCCTCACAACAACAAGTTGAAACTGGGGTAGCCGCTGTTAGGACCAGCAGCCGGCCCGTTGCACTTGATTCTACAGCATATCCCCGCCATATAGAACCCGAATGCGCAAATCGCAGCTCAGCGCATGGTAATGGTCTCTTGCAGCGCGCAGATCTTATCCGCCAAGCACACAAGCCACGCCTCCGAGCTTTTGGGCACGCGCGTAGGTGGCAGCGGCCACATGTGTGCGCTG
>CAVAPV010000031.1:0-25422 GCA_963590525.1 Agathobacter rectalis | reverse complement strand
ATGTGTGGGGCGAGCATCGATTCGCAGGTGTGGCGGGGCCGCTTTGCGTTTGTGGGCGATGCGGGGCGAGCATCGATTCGCAGGTGCACGTAGGGGCGAGCATTGCTCGCCCGATCGCGCCGGTAGGCGCGATAAAGCAGGTTGCAAGGCATTGCGACTCATGGACATCTCCGTGCGCTTGCGGACGCGCAACTGACGTTATTTGGCTTGTAGCAGCGCTTTTGACTTGCTTGAAACACCCGATGGCGGTTGGTAGTGCTATCTTGAGACAATGACTGATTACAGGGACAACTACACGCGGCGTTCAAACCGTGCCGATAGGGCCGATGCAGGCTCGAGCAGAGGCACGCGTCAAAGCGCGCAGGTATCGCGTCGCGACTACCATGACACCTCGCATTATCGTGCGCGTAATCGCGACGGCGGGCGTGCGGCGCGCGGCAACGGCGAGTATCAGGTGCGCGATAGAAGAGCCGCTGCGAGAAACCGCGCTCCTCAATCGTCCCTAGCCTCTGCAGGTGCACGTCGCGGCACCACGGGCCGTCACTCGGCTGTGCAGTCCCCGGCGCAGCGGTTCCCGCTTATCCCCATCATCATCGCTGTCTTGATTGTTATCGCTTTGGCAGTCTTTGGCATAAGCCGCTGCGTGGGAAGCATGGGGCAAACTGATGCCAACCAAACGGACGGTACGGCTGCTGTCATGGACGAGAATCAAGCGACGGTTTCTGACAACCCGTATCTCCCCACGCCTTATATCGCTAAAGGCGGCGGCATCAAGCTGCACAGCGCTGTTGCAGCCAACGATCTCACAGAAATCTTGATCCACAACGCCAGCTACTCGTATGCGGATGCCTTGAGCACGAATCTTACCGAGGCAACCAACGTAGACGTTATGGCTGCGCATGGCACGGGTCGCGTGGCAGACGAGCAACCCACGGGCGATAACTGGCTTACCGGTGAGTTTATCCGCTGCTATCGCGATGGCAACGCCGGTCCTAAGATGAGCGCTATCGATTGCGGTGGCCCTGCAGGTGCCACGGTGTATGCACCCGTCTCTGGCACGGTGGTCAAGGTCAAGCAGTACCAACTCTACAACAAGTACCCTGATATCCAGGTTCATATCCAACCAGAAGGCAGAAGCGACCTCGATGTTGTCTTGATCCATCTGGAAAACGCCCAGGTCAAAGAAGGCGACCAGGTGGTGGGTGGTGTGACGCCTCTTGCACAGATACGCGATGTCTATGCCTACATCGGCGAGGAGATGCAGCTTAAGCAGTACACCGCCGATGGTGACAACGGCAACCACACGCATATCCAGATCAACGACGCCACTAACTCCGAGTACCACGGCCTCGACGACTAGGGGAGCGGTGCTCGAGGCGTTGCCGGCCTTCTCGGTTCTTGCAAACCGTTGCAATCTACATGGGCGGGCAATGCCCGCCCCTACGTCGTTACGCATCTGGCTGCTTGCCGAAGCGTTCTTAAACCTGCGAGTCGCCTTCTGCTGCAGTGTAGCCTGCAGGACAGGTGAGCCGCTAGCATCCTCGATTCGCGGGTGCGTGTAGGGGCGAGCACTGCTCTCCCGGTAGGTTGCAGGACGCTGCGAGGTAACAGCTGCTCGCAGGTAAACCCTCTATCCAAAGATGCTCTGCAACCAGGGGCCGTACTCTCCCGTCCACATGCCGTTGAGCTGGGCAAATACGGTGTCCCAGTCAAACTGCTCGCCAAAGAGCAGCTCTAGGTAGTTCTTGTTGCTGATGGGGCGTGGGTTGGCGCTCAAATCAAAGGCGTAGGTGTAGGTGCACGTGGGGCACATGGTCACAAGCGTCTCGCCTTCTTGGGCGCATGCAAGTTTGCGTGCGACCTGGGCGTTTTTCTGATCGTCGTTGTAGGGGCCCACAGCACCACCGGCGCCGCAGCATCCTCCGTAGGCGATGGGTGTATCTTGAGGCAGGCCTAACAGCTCGCGCGTTTGCTGCAGGTAGACCCCGTCGCGGTCCTGGCAGGATTTAGAGAGCCGTATTCTCATAGCGCTCAGGTCTTGCTTGGGTGCAAAGCCTTGCTCAAGCAAAAACGTTACGAGGTTGATGGCTTCGATCTTATAGCCGCCTCTCTCAAAGGCCTCTTGCAGGTTGTTGCGGCAGCCGGGACACACGCAGATAACCTGCTTGGCGCCGCTTGCAGCTATCTCTTGGGCTATGCGGTCAAGAAGCGCGGTTGCTCGGCTGTAGAAGCCCGCGCTCTTAAGGGACGAGCCGCAGCATTTGTCGATCATCGTCACGCTTTTGCCGCTTTGCTCGATCTGGGCAAAGACCTCGCGTGTGAGGCTTGGTCCGTAGGCTGCAAGCGAGCATCCGGGAAAGAACGCGATGTCAAAGCTGCCGCCCGCAGGGTTGCCTTGCTCGTCTAGATGCCTGACCAAGTCTGGATAGCCGATGCCCCAGATAGCGCGGTAGGCGTTGAAGATATGCCATTCTTGGTCAACGAGCACGCTCGACCAAGCGTACTGGGGGATAAGCCCCAGGTTTTGGAACTCCACGCGCGCGGCATGGATGAGGTCTAGGATGTTGTTGTGTGCAAAGCAGGTTTGCTGGCAGCCTGTGCACAAGAAGCAGCCGCGCACCGCCTGCGTGAGCTCGTAGTTGTCCATGAGCTCCATCATGAGGTCGCTTTGGTCTTGAGAGGCGGCTTGGCAGTCAAGCAGTCCCTTGGCGATGCCGCCCAAGGTGAGGCCTGCGGTGCTGAGGCTCGCGCAGGATTTTGTGCAACGGCCGCATTCTGCACATTGCCCTGCAAACTCGCGTATGAGCCCGGCGTTGGCAAGCAGGTCGCCTTGGCGCGGGGTGTAGATGTGCTGGCTTGGCGCCGCTGCAGCATCTAAGGCAGCTCTGGCAGGCGTTCCAAGCTCCTCTTTGAGGCGCTTGAGGTAGGCGCTTGCCTCGTCAAAGGCATGGCTTCCCGGTTTGCCCTGCGCATTGAAGACGTTGAACCCAACGAGCTTGTCGCATCTGCCCTCTTGTGGCTCCATGACCGCGGCGATAAAGCCGTCTTGCGTTTGCGTGGTGGCTATGTAGCGGTCGCCCTCAAGGCTGATGCTGCCAGCGCAGATGACTGTTGCCGGTCCCACAAAAACCGTGTTGTTGGGGATAAAGCCGGGGTAGCTTAGCGATGGAGCGCTGCCTGCAAGCGCAGCTGCCATAGCGCGGCCGGCAACCATGCCTTGGAGGCAAGCTTCCTTCCAAAGGCCTGCGATGCTGGTGGCGGGCTTGCCATCGGCATCTGCAGGGGCGCTTAAGTCTGCAACCTGAGCTACGTCACCTGCTGCAAAGACGCACTCATCGCTTGTGCGCATGAACTCGTCGACCATCAGGCCGCTCTCGCTTGCAAGGGCGCTGCCTGTAAAGCCGATGTTGGGCGTCATGCCATGTGCGACGATCACATCGTCAAAGCAGCTGGTCTGGCCATCGCTAAAGGTAACTTGCACGCTGCCGTCTGCCAGCGCGACTGCGTCGGTAATCTGCTGCCCTAAGCGCAGCGTGACTCCGCGCCGCGTAAGCTCGTCTTCAAAGGCGCTGGCGGTTTGTGGCAGCGCGCTGCGTTTGAGGATATGGCTGCTGCGTCCTAACAGCGTAACATCGGCCCCGTGTTCGAGGCATGCCTCGAGTGCTTTGAGCGCGACCATAGAGGTGCCGCTTATGAGGATGCGGGCGTTGCTGTTTGTGCTAAGCGCATGGGCAAGATCGAGGGCGTCTTGCATCGTTCTAAGCGTTTTGCAGGGCGCAGGCCACGCCTCAAAGCCGCTAAGAGACGGGCTTGCGCCTGTGGCGATGAGGCAGACGTCATAGGGGTAGGCCGTGCCGCTTGCCGTGACGGTCTTGGCAGCGGTGTCTATGCTGGTGGCGCAGGCGCCGTAGACGATGCTTGCCCCTAGGCGCTCCAGTTGCTCTTGGGTTGCAAGCGTGCAAGCATCGGGGTCTTTTGTGCCGCCGGCAACGTAGGAGGTGAGCACGGGCGCATACGGCAGACGCTCCTCTTTTGCCAAGACGCGGATGGTCCCCTCAAAGCCGCTGTTTCGCATAGCGGCTACTGCGTTGAGCGCCGCTGCTCCAAACCCTACGATCAAAGCTGTCTGATCCATGACGCCCCCTCCAAGCGCAAGAAAACACTGCAGTGAAGTATAGCGCCGCAGCATGGGCAGCATGCGTTGCAAGCACGAAAGGGAATCGCCTAGACGCTGGCTTTATATTGACTTTATGCCGCCCACTTGCGCTTTTGCTATCTGACGATGAGGACCGGGCAGCAGGCTCGCTCGCTTACGTTGCGGCTCACGCTGCCCATAAGGACGCCTCTAAGGCCGGTGAGTCCGCGCGAGCCCATGACCAACAGGTTAGCGTGGTTGTCGCTTGCGCTTGACACGATCTCTGCCGCAGGGTTGCCGCAGGCGGTGATGCAGGTAGCTCGGATGCCGTTTTTCTCCAAAGCGTCTGCAGTCTTTTGCGCGGCGGCTTGCGCGCGCTCTTTGCTCTTAGCCTCTGCGTAGCAAGCCAAGACCTTGACGTTTGCGTCTTCTAGATCGAGCGATTTTGCGGCAAACACGGCGGCTCTTACAGAGGGGTCGCTGCCATCGGTTGCAAAGATGACTTTCTTGAGCAGAGAGTCGTGATGCAGCTCGTCAGCTGTCTTTTGCGTGCCATGTGCGATGCGCTGCGCGTCAAGCTCCCTGTTTCTAAAGTAGACGCCCCAGTTGACCGCTAAGAAGGCGAGGTTGAGCAGGTAGATCGCTAAAACCCAGTTGATGTTGCCACTGGCCACCTTTGCTGCGATGCCGGCAAAGTAGCCCACGGTTATGAGCAAGATGAACTGCCAGCTCGTGCCCGCGGCTGTGCGCGCTTGGTAGTTCTTGTAGGCGTTGGTGGGCCAGGAGAGGCCAAAGCAAAGGAGCATGGCCGCTTCGAGTATCTGGGCTATCAAGGTAGGTCATCTTCTTTCGAGATTGGTTGTTTTATGCTCGATAACCCTAGGACGGGCAATTATGCACTGCAAATATCGTTTGTCTATATGGCTATAGCAAAATTGTTATAATGCCCGCATGGACCGCAATCAGATCGCATACTTCTTGGATATCGCATCGACGAACAACATGTCTCGCAGTGCCGAGCGGTTGCACGTCGCGCAGCCTTCGCTGTCGCGTTCCATGGCAAAGCTGGAACAAGAGCTTCATACCACGCTCTTTGTACGCACGGCAAAGGGGATGGAGCTTTCTGCCCAGGGCAAGTCGCTTTATGCGCGCTTGGCTCCGCTTGCGGCAGAGCTCTCCAACATAGAGCACATGTTTGACGTGGCAGACGACCCAGCCCCGCAGGTGCGGGTGCAGGTCTGTGCGGCATCAGAGGCTGCAGCGCGCGCCATCGCCTCTTGGATCGGGCGCAATCCAGACTGCCGCATCACGCTTGCCCAGTCTGCGGCTGCTGCAAAGGACGCAGCCGGTCATCTTGAGCCAAGCGATATCGTCATCGCCGCGCAAGAGGATGCAGACGCCGTAGAGCACAAGCGCTATCTGGAGCGCATCATGCTGGCCTCGCAGGACGGCTCCGGTTTTGGCGAGCTGCCTGTTTCGCTTGCCTCCCTTGCCGGCTACGACTTTATCGCCCTGCCGCATTCCTACGGCTTTGCCGGCGCGGTAAGCGCTATGTGCGCGGCAGAGGGTTTTGCTCCGCACATCGTGCTCACCAGCAACAATCCCATGGTTGTGCGCGAGATGATCGCCTTGGGGTTGGGCGTGGGCTTTTGGCCGGAAAACAGCTGGGGAGATGCCGCAGACGCCGGTATCAAGCTCGTCCCGCTGGCCAACAAGGCCGTGCGCGATGTTTGCGTATCGCTCACGCGTACGGGAGCCTCTAACTCGCAGGCGCGTGCTTGCTATCATCATCTGTGCGAGAGCTTTGCCGTGGTGTTCAGATAACGATGCTTCGGGTATGCATGGCGACAGCTATCGAGCAGTGAGCAAGGCGCTCTAGCTCCCGCTTCGTTGCGTTTCGTACTCTCTGGTTTTGCATGCGTTTCAATGTGGCGGTTCTTATTTGTGCGTGCTTATCGCAGCTTGCCGATGCAATGTTAACAACGGCTAAATATTCTCCGTTTGCCGCCGTCTTCTCTAGTCAAACGCCGTTTGTTGATTTTCAATAGGTACTGTTTTCAAATGCGCCGCTTCTGCCTGCCTGGTAAAAACGGCTTTGCCGTGAAACCCCGGATTTGGGAGGCATTTGTGGTACGCAAAATCCACGTGCAGCATGTGAGCATCGTGAGCATTGCCCTTGCTGTAATCGTTTCTGCCGCATGCATCGCCTGCTTTGTCTTTGGCTATATGCAGTTCGAGAAGCTCAAGACCATCACGCAGAGCTATGCCTTATGTCGAAACACTGCACAAGAACTCGAAGATGGATCAGCGTACCTGACGGACAAGGTGCGCCTTGCCGCGATGAGCGGGGATGTGCGCTACGTTGACCAGTACTTTACCGAGGTCAACACCTACCATCGCCGCGACGGCGCGGTTAAGACCTTGCATGAGAGCGATGCAAGCGCAGAGAGCGTCGTTGCGCTCGAGGCCGCTTTGCAGACCTCGCAAGAGCTTATGGATACGGAATACTACGCCATGAAGCTCGTAGAGGAGGCCGCCAATGTCAGCGCAGATGAGCAGCCTCAAGACATCAGGAGCGTCAAGCTCAAGGCTAAAGACGCCAAGCTTTCTGCCCATGACAAGCTCGATCGTGCGCGCGAGTTGGTCTATTCACAGGATTACGAGGATTCGCGTTCCATGATCGATGCAGACTTGCAAAAGTGCGTTGACGCGATTGTGCAGACGGGTCAAGACAGCCAAAACCATGCGGTTACCGTCTTTGAGGACATTTATCGCAAGCTTGAGATCTGCCTGGCTTTGCTGGCGGTGATGTCTGTTCTCGTGGGGCTCATCTTGCGGCATCTGGTGGTCACGCCGCTGATCCACTACAACAAAAGCATTGCGCAGGGCGAGATATTTCCCATCATGGGTGCGTGGGAGCTCCAAAACCTGGCCGAGACCTACAACCGCGTCTACCGCGAGAACGAGACCACGCAGATGCTCATCAAGCATCAAGCCGAGCATGACCCCTTGACCGATCTGCTCAATCGCGGCTCGTTTGACAAGGTCTTGGACCTCTACGACGACGGCAAGAACCAGTTTGCGCTCATCTTGTGTGATGTCGACAAGTTCAAGACGGTAAACGACACCTACGGTCATGCAGTGGGCGACAAGATCCTCAAGCGCGTTTCTACTTTGCTTAAGACGGCTTTTCGTAGCGTGGACCACGTGTGCCGCATAGGCGGTGATGAGTTTGCCGTTGTCATGGTGGAGATGACGAGCGATTTGGCCTATACCATCGCAGAGAAGGTCGACTACGTTAACGAGCAGCTTGCTGCGTTGGATGACGAGGGGATGCCCCAGGTTTCTGTGAGCGCGGGCGTTGCCTTTGCAGACCGCAAAGATCCCGGGACGAGCATCTTTACCGATGCCGATGCAGCGCTTTATCACACCAAGGAAAACGGACGCTGCGGCATCAGCTTCTACGGCGAATTCTAGCGCCCAGCTTGCTGCGCTAGACAGGCAAACGCTCTTTAGGGAGAGCACCGTGCGGCTGATTGTGCCGAGGGGCTGGCCGCGCGGAAGGCCGCTTGAAAATTTCTAAATTGGGGTCTTGTCAAAGTTGTAAAAGCGAGTAATATAACTTCTTGCGTGTTACACGCTCCACAAATTGCGGGATGGAGCAGTCTGGTAGCTCGCCGGGCTCATAACCCGGAGGTCGTCGGTTCAAATCCGGCTCCCGCGACCAAAAGCACAAGGTCATCGGCATAATCCGATGGCCTTTTTCTTTACCTGAAACCTCAGATGGACCCAAAGTGGTCATATCGGCAAAAAGTGTGTCCCGTTACTTCTTCCCAAAGCCGGGTACGATGCTTCCCTCGGCCACAACATGAACTGCAAGACGCAAGATGTTGTCGTAGCCTGTCTTGGCCAGTATTTCGCCGATGCGCCTTTTTACCGTGCCCTCGCTCATAAAAAGCTCGGATGCGATCTCTTTGCGTGTCTTGGCCTCGCATACCAAGCGCAAGATCTCGAGCTCGATGTCTGTGAGGGCGGCTGTGTCAGAAAGGGTGGACTCCGCCTTCTTAGGATAGGTCTGATAACCCAAAACTGTCGAGCGCATAACGGCCACAAGCTCGTCTATCCCGATGTTTTTGTAGACAAAGCTATCGGCGCCTGCCTCCTTTGCCTGCTGGGCAAAAGTGACCTCCGGCATGCCTGTCATAACCACAACGCGCACTGCAGGGTTTGCTTCTTTGATGTGCTGCGCGGCGATGATGCCGTTGGAACCGTTTTGCGTGCAGACATCCATGAGGACGAGGTTGCAGTTATATTTGGCTGCAAGTTCTGGTGCATCGGCAGCGTCTGCGAGGCATGCTGCAACGTGCATGTCGTCTTGTTTGTCTATAGCGCATGCCAAGCTCTCGCGCAGCATGCCTTGGTCTTCGACGATCATCACTTCTATCATCGGCAAGCTCCCTTCAAGTCGACTTTAGCATGCACGACAAAGCCCCGCTCGCATTTAATGTCCAGCTTGCCGCCCAGATTGTCCAGCTCCCGTCTCATGCCGCCGATGCCACCGCCGTCTACGTAGCCCGCACAAGGCACGACACCGTCGTCGACAACTGTGAGGCTGGCTGCATGACCGCTGGTCTCAAGCTTGACAGACACGCAGTTAGCATGAGCATGTCTGCACGAGTTTGTGCAGCATTCGCGGATGATCCGCACAAACGCTTGGCCGATCTCTCCGTCTGGCAGCGCTCCTTCGACCTCGACTTTGACCTTCACAAGCGCAAAGGCATCGACTATGGCTCTAAGCTCGGCTGCGGCATCTGCATCCGGCTTGCTCCTTAAATCGGCCATGACGGTTGACAGAAGCTCTTCAAGCTCTGCAACGGAGCTTGCATCGGTTTTGCCGGTCTCTAGATAGCGGTGCAGGATCGAGAGGCGCTGCCCGATGACGTCGTGCACGCGCGATCTCATGCGCAGATAGGCCGTGACCTTTGCAGCGCAGACGACATCGTCCATGCATGCGCGCAGCTCGTTTGCAGCAGCCTCAAGCTTCACGTTGGTCTGGCTTAACTCGGCGTTGGCGCGCGTTGCATCTGTGACGTCCATGCACATGACCTTGGAGGTATCTTCTTTGCCGCTACCTGCATCAAGGACAAAAAGCCAGGTCGTCCTGTCTGGCAGATCGACGAGCAAGAGTTCGTTGCTTTTGCCAATCGCATCAGGCACGCCAAGCCGTGCAGCTTCTGTCGTCAGTCTTCTGCCAAGTTTTGAAAGCTTTGCCCAAAGCTTGCTTTGGTCGCCCAAGTCGCAGGCAAGGCCAAGGGCGCGCAAGATCGCCCTCATCTGCACGTTCATAAAGGTTGATCCACCGCAAGGGCCAATGATCAGGATGCCGAGGGGCATGCCCATCAAAGCCTCGGCGATGCTCAAGCCACTTGGTTCTTCAAAGCGTCTTGTTAAATCGCTGCAGATTCCCGCAAGCGCGCAAAAGAGAAACCAGCTGATGTCGCAAAACGCAACGATGTTCCAATATGCTCCCAGCGCGCTTATTGCAGCTGGCGTGCACAAAGCCATAAACAACACGCAGACAAGCCAACTGGGCTTTCTGGTGCAGATAAATGCGGCAAGCGCTGCTGCTGCAAGGAGCGCGTTAGCCCAAAGCGCTCCAAAGGCCGCCGAAGCCCTCAGCGTCCAAGCCAATACAGGGGCGCAGATGAGCCCTGTTCCCACGGTGAGAAAAAGCGCCATGACAAGATGCAAGAGAGCAGCGGTTTCTGCGGCGCATATGATCTGCTTGTTTTTGCAGTTTTGCCTAAAAAACGTGAGCGTCAGATGGACGACCTGTAGGGCGACGCATAAGAACTCGCCTGCTATCAAGAGCATCAGGCAGGCTTCGTTGAGAAAAAGGAGGCTCATCGCAGCTCCTCTCTCACGTTTGCGACGAGCAGCAGGCAACCTGCATCGCCTTCAAGCCGGTAGGGGATGCCAGATTTACCCAAATCCTCGCGCAGCTGCTGCGTTCTTGCCTTTGCGCACAGGTCTTCTTTGTCATCGGATTGCAGATGCGCCCTAAGCTCTATGGCATCGTCTTTTTTGCAGAGATGGTACATGAGCACAGGACGATGACATTCAAAGGCGATGTAGGCCATGTCGTAGATGAAGTCGTAGAGGGTGCTTACCAGCTGCGCTGTCAGGGGTTCTTCCAAACTGACGATGGCTGCGCAGTCGATTCCCACAGCACGCATGTCGCAGGCCATCTCGTTGATGATGAGGCTTATGCGGTTGCAGTCAAGTTTGGGGTCTGCTGCCGCAGCAAGGGCAAGCGAGCCTTTTCGCTTGCTGTAAGCCACGAGCATCCGCGCGCGTTCTAGCTGATGGCGCCGGGCAAGAGGTTCTTGGGGAAGATGGCGCAGCAGCTTGCAGACCTCGCCCATGCTCTTGGAAACCGTCGCGTCTATGCTGTCTACCAGGCGTGATTCTGCTTCAAGATCCGCCAAGAGCTCTGCCACCTCGCGTTCGTGAACAAGGGTTTTGCGATCTTGCTCGAGCTTTGCGCTTTTATCTTTAAGAGTGCGCGTAAGTTTTTTGACGGCGCTTTTGTCTTGGGTGAGCAGTGCCATGCCACCGCTTAGGGGCCAGGCCACAAAGAAGCCGTCCGGGGCGCTAGGCAGCGTGAAGGATGCAGGTGCGCTTGCTAGCGCATGATCTAGGGCATCTTGGCTTGCAGATCCGGCTGCTTGCGTCTGGCTAAAGATCTTGCCGTTGTGGGAGACGATCTTGAGGTCGAGCGGTAGGTTGGCAAAGACCTTCTTAAACGATCTTGTCGAGGGGATAAGCCCCAAGTCCAAGCAAAGCTCAAGCGTGACGATAACCAAGATGCAATACACCAAGGAGAAGTTGAGCGAAGCTGCCCACGCAAAACGCAAGGCGTAGGCGGCGCAGTAGAGCACGCCGCCGCAGGCAAGGGTTGCGGCAGGCACGACAAGAGCGCGCAGGGCGTTTCTGCTTGAGCGCCACAAAACGGCAAAGAAGGCCAGATATCCCAGCGCGCTGTAGGCAAAGAAGACCCAATAGGCTGGGCCGTATGCGTAGTGTCCTATGATGCCCGGCGTAGGCGTCTCAAAGGTAAAGAAGAGCTGATGCACATCGTTGGTAAGGGCAAGTGCCGCAAGCGCAACGGTGCAGGCGATGTATACGGTGCGCACACAGCGTATGCGCCGGTTAAGCTCGATAGAGGCAGACAGCAGCGCGCAGGAGACGCATAGCAGCGGGATGCATGCCATGGGGATGTAGTAGGCGTACCACAGGTAGCGCTCTAGATTGTCGTAGCTCGTGTTCCATTTGATGGTGACGGCCAAAAGCCATAAGACCGCCAGTACGGCGATGGCGGCAAGGCGCCTTGAGATACGCGGGTCCAAGCAGCGCAGGTACGCTGTGACTCCCCAAAAGGAGACGAGCACGCCAAAGACGCAGTTCAAAACGGTTCGCGCAGGCGTGGCGGGGTCTGTGGGCAAACCAGAGGAGACGGCAAACGCTTTAACCCCAGATGCGAGCACGCAGGCGCCAAGAAAAAACAAGAGGGCACATACGGCGCATGCCGCAAGCAGCTTGTGCTTGTGTGCGCGTGTAAAGATGTCTGATGCTGGCCAAACAGGCATAAGCCACCTCCCGTCTTGTCAAAAGCATACGGGAACAAAAGGCCTTCCAACAAGCAGACGCGCTTTAAAAACGCATTTGCATCATCTTGTGGCGGCTACCTGCGCAAGCGTCTATAATCCCTTCAAACCAAGTCCAAAAGAGAGGAAGCTATGGACAGCGACGGCCCGTGTAGTTGCGACGGTAGTTGCGACAGTAATTGTGACAGTAGCTTTGACAGCAAACTTGAAGCCAGGGAGTTTTGCACGCTTGGGGGAATCGTGCATTTTTGGCTCACATCGCATGTGGAGCAAGCACCTTGCCTGGTGTTTTTGCCTGGTATAGCAGCGGATAAGCGCTTGTTTGACGCGCAGCTGCGGTTCTTTGAGGGGAAATACAACTGCTTTGTCTGGGACCCGCCTTCTCATGGGCAGTCCAGACCCTTTGATCTGTCATGGACGCTTGAAGACCAAGCGCGTTGGTTGCATGAGGTTTTGGCCGAGGAAGGCTTTGCCTACCCCGTGCTTGTGGGGCAGGGGATAGGTGCTCATGTGGCCCAGGTCTACATGGACATGTTTCCGGGCGAGGTCCCCGGTTTTATCGCCTTGGGCGCAACTCCGCTGCAAAGCAGGTTTTACTCTGAGCACGACCTCATGCGCATGAGGCATACCTTTGCAAAGTTTGCGTCTATCCCGCGCTTTCTCCTTTACAAGCGCTATGTCTCCGGCTTTGCCGAGACACACCAGGCACAAGAGATGGCTCAAGACATGGTTAACAGCTACTCCAAGAAGGAGTTCGTCCGCTTGATAGCGCACGGGTGCGCCCAGTCTGCCGATGCTATCGAGCAAGACCGCCGCTACAAGATTCATTGCCCCGCGATGATTATCTGCGGCACGCGCGACGGCATCGCGTCGACCAAACGCCTGTGCCGGGCATGGCATGAGGCTACAGATATCCCCGTGCATTGGATTGGCGGCGCTGGCCATAACGTTGCTTGCGATGATCCATCCCAGGTCAACGCCTTGGTCGACGAGTTTATCGCGGGGTTAAAAAACTAGTTTGCCGCTTTCTTTGCGGCGCGCTGCTTAGCTGTCAGATGGTCGACGTCGATGCGCCAGATGCAGCAGCGCTCAACTGCCTCGGGGGCAAAGGAGGTCTCTTCTTGCGGCGCCATGTGCTCCATGATGCGCGCCAGCGCCGCCTCTTTGTCATTGCGGTCCTCAACCTGGGAGATGATCCCGCTGCCCATGATGCTGCGGTAGGCATACGAGTACGCGCACGAGTAGCTGCCGTAGATGACGCCGTCTTCGCAGTCCATCTCTATGGCAACGTTTGGGCTGGTGGCAAAGCAGCGCGCCTTGCGTCCTTGGCCTGCGCCATGCAGCCACAACGTGAGGCGAGGTTTGCCGCTTGCATCCGCAAAGAAGTCGTAGCCAAAGCTCATGGGGACGATAAAGACGCCTTCATCGTCAACAGCGCCGATGCGCACCGTTGCGCACTCGCTGATTATCTGCTTGATGATGCTGGCGTCGCAGATCTCGCGTTTTGCCAGACGCATGGGTGTGTGATCTTGCATGGGAGCCTTTCGTGCGTTGTGTGTCTCGTGCTGATCGTAGCGCTGTTTGACAAGGCGGCAAAGGCGCAATCGCCCGTCTGCTATCCGCAAGCTGGCCTATCGGGATTTAAGCGCCTGCCAGTCTATGCTTTCCATGTCTAAAAGCACTTCGAACTCATCTTGCGGCAGCGGCTTGCTAAAGTAATAGCCTTGGATGTAGTCGCAGTCGCACGCGGTAAGAAAATCCAACTGCTCTTTTGTCTCCACGCCTTCTGCCACAACGCCAAGCCCCAAGCCATGCGCCATCCTCACGATGGAGTAGAGCAGAGAATCGCCTTTCTCGCTTGCGCCTATGCCGTCTACAAAGCTCTTGTCGATCTTGATGATGGAGAAATCGACATCGCGCACGGTGCTAAACGACGACGCACCGGTTCCAAAGTCGTCGAGCAAAATCGGTGCACCCAGCTCGATGAGCTTGTCGAGCAACTCCCTTTGCTTGCATGAGAACGCTACATAGGAGCTTTCTGTCAGCTCTTTTCTAAGATAGCGAGCATCAATCGTTGCCTTCTTTATGCTGTCGGCCAGCTCGCTCATCATATCCTCGTCGTAGAAGTCCATGCGCGACAAGTTGGTTGACACCGCGACGATGTGCTTTCCTTGAGCATCGCGCGCCTCGAGCATTTTTTGCACGCTTTGGGCGATCTTGAGGTCTACAAGCGATATGCGCCCGCTGCGCTCTAAAGCGGGGATGAAATCGCTAGGGGCAACCGTGCCCATCTTGGGGCTCTCCCAGCGCACTAGTGCTTCTGCACTGGCAATCTCGTGCGTTTTGGCATCGACGATGGGCTGGTAGTAGGGTACGAACTCGTCGTTTTCTATAGCTGCCTCGATGCTGCTTAACATAAGCTCGCGTTTGAGATAGGTCTCGTGCACTTGCGTGTTAAAGAAGGCGTAGGGCTTTGCAAACTCGTTGGTTATCGCCGTAAGCGCAACTGCTGCTGCATCGCACATAGAGCTTGCGGGGTGCTCAACGTCTTTTATGGGGTAGATTCCGCAACGCGCATGCAGGTTGACGGTCTTTTTGTCCATGGCCTTTGCCGTAAAGCTCAGCGTATCGCGCAAGGCGGCATCGTCGATACACTCGTTTTTGACGAGGCACAAGAACTTATCGGCCTCTATGCGGCCGATAGCCAAAGGCTCAAGGGCGCTGTGCGATAGCATCTTGGCAAAGTCGCGCAAGATGGCGTTTCCGGTTTCACGCCCAAAGAGCTCGTTGACGTTTTTGAATCCGCGTATGTCGATATGGAGTATGGAGAGCTCGCAGGCAGACCTTGCGTCTATCTTGAACCGTGCGGCAACGGCGTTTTCAAACCCGGTTCTGTTGAGACGTCCCGTTAGCAGGTCTGTCTCGGTGTCTTTGGTGCAGTCGCGTGCGCAGGCGACGATGATGTCGCATGCATCATCTAGGTAGCAGAAGTCATAGCGGACCTTCTTGCCGTCGGTGCGCGGCGTTCGCGCGACAAAGGTGTGCTCGCCGTCTGCTTCAAGTGTCTTGCAGATGCGATCAAGCCTGGTGTTCTCAAGAAAGAACGGCCGGTCTTGCTCCAGCACAAAGTGCTCGGCGCACTGCTTGGCGGCTAGGCAAAAGTCCATGTTGTGATACGTCGCAAGAGAGCCTCGTTTTGCCGCGTCCCCGGTCACGCTGCAGGTGTTGATCGTGTTCTTGTCCACATCGATAATCGCAACGTACTCGTAGACGTCTTCGTACAGCAAAACTTCCATCCTGCGCTTGATATAGGCCCTTGATATGTCAAGCGAGTAAAGCATCGCCTCAAGCTCGCCGTCCACGGGGTTTTCGACGATGCCAAGCGAGGTGGCAAGCTTGTGGCGCTTGCCGTCGAGGCCTGCAAAGTCATGCTCGAAAGCTATCGTGCTTTGCCCTGCCTGCCAACAGCGCATGATATTGTCGCGACTCATCGTCTTGGTGATCTGGGCGCGCTGCGCGGCGTCGGGCACGCGCTCAAAGAGCGCCTCGATAAGCTCGTCGATTCCCGCTTCGTGCTTGAGTCCGTCAAGATAGGGTTGCGTCTGCGCGCTTTGCGCAAAGGTGTCGCGCTCTAGGTTGATATGCACGTATAAGACGATGTCTGCGCGCGTGGATTTGAGTGTGTCCATGTAGCGCATGTTTGCCTCGGCGAGCTGGGCTGCGATGGTGCGCTGCTTTTTGTACAACTCCAAGATGTTGCGCACGCGTCGTTGCACGACGTTGGCGTCAAAGGGGCGCGGTATGTAATCGCAGGCGCCCAGATCGTAAGCGCGGCTCATGAAGTCTGCTGCGTTTTCGGCCGAGATCATGACGATGGGCATGTCTTGCGCCAGGTTGTCTTTGCGGATGGCCTCAAGCACCTCAAAGCCATCCATCTTGGGCATGACCAAGTCAAGCAGCATGATGTCAAAAGGCTCTGCAGGAGGCTCGAGCAAGCGTATAGCCTCTTCTCCGTCAGATGCTTGGGTTATCTCCACGTTGTCTGTTTGGAGCATGTCGATGAGAAGCTCGCGGTTGAGCATGCTGTCGTCGACTATGAGTATTCGCGTGGACTCCACAATCGCCTTCCCTACGTTGATTAAGGCATGCGCTTTGCCTGCGTGAGAGCGGTTCATTGGATGCGCAATACTGCAAAGATAGCATTAAATTTTGTTGGGGGGGGTGATTCATCAATGTCATAGTGCGATATGCGGATTTATGGCGCTTTGACTTTGACGAGGCAGCTCTTTGTCGCACGCCTGGCACCGCGCTTGCCACCGCTGCCAAAACGTTATCTAGCGTGTGTTTGCCATGTGCAAGCGGGCAGGTACAATATCAAAACCCGATGGGGGAGTAGTGGCGTGCGATAGCACGCGGTGCGTCAACAACCTCGGCCTTTGCGTCTGGCGTACCTTAATCAACGAGACTCATGGTGCGAGCTTTGCCAAGATGGCAGGCTGGCATCGTGGGTCTTTTGTTTTGCTAGGGCGGCGTTTTTTTGGAGGCGCCGCCGGTTTGAAAGGGATTTACATGGATCTTATGGCTTTGCTCACACCCGAGTCTTTGATCAGCCTCGTGACGCTTACTTTCTTAGAGATCGTGTTGGGCGTCGATAACATCGTCTTCATCACCATCACGTCTAATAGGCTTCCCAAAGAAAAGCAGCGCATCGGCCGCAAGCTGGGGCTTGCAGGCGCCCTTGTCTCCCGCTGCATCTTCTTGTGCTTTGCCTCGTTTTTGGTGCATTTGGTCAATCCGCTGTTCTTTATCGCGGGCCATGGCCTAAGCGTACGCGACCTCATATTGCTTGCTGGAGGCGCCTATCTCATCTACAAGGGCATCGTCGAGGTAAAAAGCGTCCTTGCGCTCGATGAGGAGCGCGAGCGTGCCGAGCAGCAGGCAAGCCCCAACGCAGCCGAGCGTCTCAAGCGCATCGGGTTGCCCCAGGCTGTTTTCACCATCATGGTCATGGACATCGTCTTCTCCATCGACTCCGTCATCACGGCTGTTGGCTTGGCGGAGCATCTGATCATCATGATCTTGGCGGTTATGTTCGCGATCTGCATCATGATGGCCTTTATCGACCCTATCTCAAACTTCATCAACCAGCACGCCGAGATGAAGATCTTGGCCCTCGTGTTCATCACAGCCATCGGCGTTTTGCTTGTACTTGATTCCATGGGCATCAACTCGCATATCGAGGTCTTGGGCATGCACATGGAAAAGCTCATGGTCTACTTTGCGATGGTCTTTGCCTTTGCTTTGGAGCTCGTGCAGATGCGCTACAACTCTAACCTGCGCACCTTTGAGGACGAGCAGCGCGCAAAATCTGGTATAGGGGATACCTCTTGTATCGCTGACCAGCATTGCGAGGCATAAGCTGTGGGAGTCCTAGACCTGTTCGTGATAGGCGTTGGGTTGTCGATGGACGCCTTTGCCGTGGCTATCTGCAAGGGCTTGGGCATGCATCGCATCAACTTGCGGCACGCCTTTGTCATCGCCTTGTTCTTTGGCGGCTTCCAGGCGCTCATGCCTTTGATCGGTTATTTCTTGGGAAGCTACCTAGCAGACCTTGTAAACCCCATAGACCACTGGATCGCTTTTGGGCTTTTGGCCTTTATCGGCGCAAAGATGCTTTGGGATGCCTTTAAGCCAGATGCCGATGACAGCCAGTCTGACTCTGCGCAAACAGAGGCGCTCGATCTCAAAGAGCTCTTGATGCTTGCTGTTGCCACGAGCATCGACGCCTTGGCTGTGGGCATCACCTTTGCCTTCTTGGAGGTCAACATCTGGGTTGCCATTACGGTGATCGGTCTTACGACCTTTGCTCTCTCCTTTGCGGGCGTCGTGGTGGGCAACAGGTTTGGTGCGCGCTACGAGCGCCCTTCTACCATCGTGGGCGGCGTCGTGCTGATTATCATCGGCGTCAAGATCCTCTTAGAGCACTTGGGCGTCATCGCGTTTTAGCTCTTTGCTTCCTCTGGCAATTTCCAAGAATGCTCTGGATCGCATGAGCAATCGGCGATTTCAAACCCGTCAGGCACAAGGCTTCGCACCCAAGCTTGCCTTCTGGGTCTGCAGCTGCGGAACTCGCGCCTTTGGCGCTCAGACAGTCCTCGCTTTCGCAGACCCGCCAGGCAAGCTCTGCTCAGCATGGTGCCTGGCGGATTTGCAATCGCCGCTTCCATGATCCGTAATAAATCTCCCTCAACTGTATTGACTGTACTAAGTGTATTACTGTACTGTACTAATCGTATTAATACACTAGTACACTGCAAATCACAGAGAGGAGGTGGGCATATGATCAGCATAGACTCGAGAAACTCCAAACCGCTCTACGAGCAGGTGGTAGACGAGTTCAAGAAGCTCATCATCGCGGGAGTCATGACCCAAGACGAGAAGCTTCCGTCGGTAAGGTCGCTGGCGTCGCAACTGGCGATCAACCCCAACACTATCCAACGTGCGTACCGCGAGCTCGAGGCCGCCGGTTTCATTTACTCGGCTGCGGGTAAGGGGAGTTTTGTCGCCGAGCTAGGCGACACGTCCAGTATCAGGCGCGAGGAGCTTTTCTCAAGGTTCGACGAGGTATGCGAGCAGCTCTTTGCCGAGGGCCTCACAGCTGACGAGCTCACCCAGAGGATCAACAAGGGAGGTGCCTTTAGATGATCGAAGTCAAGGGATTGGTCAAGGCCTACGGCAACAAGCGCGCGCTAGACGGCCTCAACATGAGCGTTCCCACAGGCGCAATCTACGGCCTGGTAGGGCCAAACGGCGCTGGAAAGACCACGGTGCTGCAGCATATCTGCGGCGCCATGAAACCGGATGCGGGATCCGTGCTTGTTGCCGGCGAACCAGTGTTTGAAAACGTGCAGGTCAAGTCCAAGGTGGCTTTTATCCCCAGCGATTTCTTCCATTTTTCGCAGGCGACAGTGGCCGATATGCGCGAGCTCTACGCCTCTATCTATAACGGTTTTGACAAGCAGCGCTACGCCAAGCTCGCCCAGTTGTTTGAGATCGATGAGAAAACACCCATGAAGTCGCTTTCCAAGGGCATGAAGAAGCAGGTTGCGTTTTGGATTGTGCTCTCTGTGCGCCCAGACCTGCTCTTGCTTGACGAGCCGATCGACGGCCTTGACCCGGCCACGCGTCGCAAAGTGATGGGCGTTATCGTGGACGAGGTCGCTCAGCGCAACATGACGGTGCTCATGTCTTCGCATAACTTGCGAGAGCTCACCGACGTCTGCGACTACGTGGGCATCATGGAATCTGGCCGTATGCATTTGGAGCGCCCGCTGTCAGAGCTGCAAGACAACTTCGTCAAAGTCCAGATCGCCTTTGCAGACGATGTCGTGGCTTATCCGGCCGGGTTTGCCGTGCTTCACGAGGAGCAACAGGGACGTTTGGTGACGATGGTCGTCAAAGGCTCTGCAGAGCGCGTCGAGGCAGCATTTGCCGAGCACAACCCTGTATTCATCAACATCCTTCCCCTGTCGCTTGAGGAAGTCTTCATCTACGAGCTGGGAGGCGTGGGCAATGAGATCTTCGCTGATTAACACTGGCTTGCTCAAAAGCCATATGGGGCGCTTCATGCCGCTGTGGATTGCGTTTGCCGCGGTGTGGATGGTCTGCTTGGTTTTGCCGCTGGGCACACTTGCGCCCAACACGGATTCTCTCTCCGCCTTTATCGCAGGCTGGAGCCTGGAGTACATGGGAACGCTTGTGGGCTGCGCTATCGTAGGCATGGCTTCGGCATGCTGCGTGTTCGAGTATCTCTTCAACCGCCAGGCGGCTGTCTTTGCCGGCTCGCTTCCCATCAAGCGCACTACCTTGTTTGCCACGGCCTACATAGGCGGTCTTTTGCCCTTGCTGTTGGTGGAGGTCGTCGTCTTTGGCATCGTGGCGTTGATGAACGTGGCGCTTCCGCAGATAGGCTTGCACTTTGCGGCCGCCTGGCTGGGTCTTGCCTGTGCCTTCACCTTTGTCTTCTACAGTATCGCCGTCTTTTGCGCGCAGCTAGCCGGCACCAAGACCGCAGCCTACTACCTCTACCTGGTGGTCAACGTCTTTGTGGTGTTTATCGAGTTCTCCGCTCGCATCATCGCGTCGTCGGCGCTGCAAGGTGTCCAGTTGCTGGGGTCTGATTTCTGCTTTGTCTGGGCTTCTCCGCTCTTTGGCCTTCCGTATTACGTCTTCAACCTGGCACACGGCGGATTCTCGAGTATGATGACGATCACCGTCAACTGGCTTGCCTTGGCAGCGTATTGCGTCTTTGGCGCAATCCTTGTGGTCTTGGCGGCCGTGCTCAACAAGCGTCGCCACTTGGAGCGCGCGCAAAACCCCGTTGCCGCAAGCGCGCTCAGGCCCGTTGGCAAGGTGTTGGGCGCCTTTGCGCTTGCCGCCCTGGCTACGCTGGTCTGCTTGTTCTGCATGTCGTTTAGCGCTGGCTTCGAGCTTGTCGTGGGCACGGGTCAGTTGGTGGCTATCGGGGCCGTTGCCGTTATTGCGGCGTTTGCGGGCTCTTTCTTTGCCCATGCTTGCCTTGTAGGCGGCCCTGGCTCGCTCAAAGGCAGTCTCAAGACGGGTTTGGCGGTGTCTGTTGTCTGCGTTGCCTTTGTTGCGGCATGCGGGGCAGATGTCATGGGCATCAAAAGCTATGTGCCCGATGCGCAGGATGTCTCTAGCGTTGAGGTCTCTTTAGACACCGACACGACGACCCTTACCAGCCAAGAGCTGATCGCCGATGTCGCCAATGCGCATAAGCAGATCTTGGACTCTCTCCAAAACGCAGATGATGCAGATTACAGAGAGCAAGTTCAGATCACCTATACGCTCAAAAACGGCTCCAAGGTGGCTCGCAGCTACATGGTTGGCCAATACGATGTCTCGATCTCCAAAGACCATGCCAACCGCAAAGCGGTCAACAACATCATCGCCAGTTTAGAAGAGACGCTTGACAGCAGTGAGGGCGTGCTGAGCCGCTACAGCGTGCTCACAGCCAGAAACGTGCAAAGCTCCTCTATCGACATCTATTACCAGACCGGTGGCGACAAAGACGAGAAAACCTTGCATATCAAGTCGGCCGATATGACCAGCTATATCAACGACGCCTTGTTTGTCGATATCAAAGACAACGGCTTTGGCAAGGCTTATAACGAGGTCGCCTCTTCTGCAGGCTATGCGGATATCGAGGTCGTCGATGACGATGGAGATCTCATCGTTCTCGATCCCAGCTTCACGTCAGACAACTGCAAAGCACAGGCAGCTTGGATTAAAGCCAACTACGGCGTAGACATCCTCAAATAGCGGTATTTGACGTCTGCGCCTCGATCAAAGATGCCCCGGGAAGCGTCGCAACTTCTCGGGGCATCGCTTTTGCTGTCAGGTTGATGCGCCTAGCGCTCCAAGGCAGCGGGGTTGAGGCAGTCTGCGGGCTTGCGTCCGCATACGACGTCGATGGCGCTTTGCATCGTCCTCGTGCGCAGCTCGACGCCGCTTTCCTCAGACCAATAGGCCGCATGGGCAGAAAACAGGGTGTGAGGTGCCTTGAAGAGGGGATGCTCTATGCTCGCAGGCTCCTCCTCAAAGACGTCGAGCCCTGCGCCCCACAGCTTTCCTTCCTCAAGCGCTTGGGCGAGCGCGCGGGTGTCTATCACCGCACCGCGCGATGTGTTGACCACGACAGCGTCAGGCTTCATCATCGCCAGATGTGCCGCATCGAGCATGTGGCGCGTTTGCGTGGTGAGCGCGCAATGAAAGCTCACGACGTCGGCTTTTTGCAGCAGCTCCTCAAACGTGCAGATGTCGTAGCCCTCCGGCGTGCGGCGCCCTGCGACCAAGGAGCGCGACGAGCAGATGACCTCAAAGCCCAAGCCAGCCGCCTTGCGCGCCGTTGCGCGGCCGATGGCACCCATGCCCACGACGCCAAAGACGCGCCCGTGGGCCTGACCCATGGGGCGGCGTGCGGCGTAGTCCCAAACGCCTGCCCTGATATCGGCGTCCAGCTCGTTGATGCGTCGCAAGACGCCCATGGCAAGCGCTATCGCGTGGTCTGATACGACTTCGTTGGCATAACCCGGCGCCGTGCAGACCGCCACGCCGTGCTGCGTTGCAGCGTCGACGTCTATGGCGTCATAACCCACTCCTGTGCGCGAGACGACCTTGAGCTGCGGTAGTGCCTCAAAGACCTCGCGCGGAAACTCCCCGTATGAGGTGACGATGCCGTCTGCTTGCTTACAGTTGGCGATGGTGGAGGCGGCATCGCGCATGCTCGAGACGATGAGCTCGATCCCGGCATCTTTGGCCATCTGCTCTTCGATCTCAAAGCTTGCAAAGTCCATGTTTACCAATGCGATCGTTGGCATGCGTGCCTCCTGGTTGTCTTGCAGCCTATTTGGCTTGGCTTGAGCTGTCTTTGGCGCAGATGATACCCCTTGGTTCAAAGTGCTTGGGTAATGCGACCTGTCGCGCGGTCAAAGCAGACGGACTGCGGTACAATTTGTCGCTAAACGCGATAAATGCATTTCCTAAAACGTTTGCTAAGAGGGGGACACATGGAAATCACCAGCAAGGTCTTTGAGGAAGACGGCGACAAGCGAGAAGTCGTCGTGACTATGTGCGCGAGCGCCCAGGAGGTTGACGCTGCGGTCAAGGAGTTCTTCTCGGAGCTCTCCCAGCGAGACATCCCCGGCTTTCGCAAGGGCAAGGCGCCGCGCAACGTGCTCGAGCAAGGCGTTGGTGGCCACGAGGCCGCATACGGCGGCGTTGCCGAAAAGATCATCAACGGCAATGCCTTTGCCTGCCTAGACGATGCCGATATCCTCTTTGTGGGCCAGCCCGAGTTCAATGTTGATATCATCCCGCAAGACCACGAGCCGTTCACCTTTACCGTGAGCGCCCCTGTGCCTCCTGCGGTCAAGCTCACCGATTACGGCCCGGTCTCCATCGAGATGCCGCCCGACGAGACAACCGATAAAGAGATCGACGAGCATATCGACAACCTGCGCGATTACTATCACACCTTCCAAAAGGTGACCGACCCCGACCACGTCGCCCAAATGGGTGATTACGTCAACGTCAAGCTCACCTGCACGCGCGCAGACGGCACCCCGGTGCGCGGTTTGACCGATGTCGAGCGCATGGTTGGGCTGGGGCAGGGCACTATGCCCCAAAGCTTCGACGAGCATATCGTGGGCACCAAGGCAGGCGATGTGATCGAGTTCGACTTCGAGGTGACCGCCAGCGACGACCGTCCTGAGTTTGGCGATGGCAAGCTCCATGCTACAGTCGAGGTTCAGAGCTTCCGCCTGTGCATCATCCCCGATCTAGATGATGACTTTGCCAAGAAGCTTGGAAGCGACGACGTTGAGACGCTTCGCAAAGCCGTCAAGATGGCGCTTGATAGGGATAAGCACGATATACTGCCCGATATGATGATTCAGCGTTGCATGGACAAGCTCATCGAGCGCATCGATGGAGAAATCCCCAGCTACTTTGTCGACGTTATCCGTGAGGACGTCATGCGCGAGTTCATGCAGAGCATGGAGAAAAACAACACGAGCTTGCAGGAGTGGTTGCTCAAGAACAACGTGCAAAAAGAGGAGATCAACAAAGAGATCGCTCAAGAGGCACAGCGTCGTGCAGCGCTCGATGTGGCCATCGAAGCCTATTTCGAGCATCACGGTATGGAGCTCACCGACGAGGAGATCGAGAAGACCCTTGCCAAAGAGGACGATGCAGTTGCCGTTCGCGCAGCTTGGGAAGAAGCCAACCGCATGGCAGATCTGCGCAAGCTGGTGCGCCAGGATATGGTCACGCGCGACCTGGTCAAAAACGCCCAGGTTACCGTTGTAGAGTAGGGGAGGAGCACCTCGCCGCTGCTGTGCAGCAACAAAGGTCGCAGGATTCAGAATGCCTTCGACCGTCTTATGCGTGCCGGCGCATGATCGGCACGCAACGCCTTTTTGATCGTGACGCCAGCTGCGCTGTGATCGGGTTGGCCGTTGTTTGCAAGATGCTTAGCAACAAAGAAGGCTCGCCGGTATAAACACCGACGAGCCTTCTTTATAAAGGTATGCAGCAGATCTGCTTACTTGTTCTTCTTGATGAAGTCCTTGACTGTCTGCTCTGGGATAGCGTATTCGTTCAAAATGCGCTTGTACTCGTTGTTGCAACGCGAGTAGCGCACGCCAACCTCGCCTATGACGATTACCAAGATGATCGCCCCGCCAAAGATGAGCACCGAGCCCACCATGCTGTGGTCGTTGATAGGTGTAAACGATACGACACACCAGGCCAATATCCCTCCCAACACAGCGATGAGCAGGTAGTAGAGATGGCGCGTGCATTCTTTTTTTGCTTGTGCCGCCATATGGATATGCTTGCGCGCGGGGCCTTTGCCCCCCGTCTTCTTTGCCATTAGTCCTCCTCTTTTGCGCGTTCCCCTTTGCGTAACTAGAGTCTACAGGAATTTCCCTATAATCGGTGACCACTGACTTCTCGCACAAAGTCGCTTCAATCTATTTGGAGAATAGTTAGATTGAGTCCACTAAGACAGAGCGGGACAAATGCAAAAAATCTTCATAAATACTGCATATACAACATTTAGCGAGACTAAAAAATCCGCTGTTTTGGCGCTATGAGCGCGGTAAAGATGTCAAAATAAGCTCGTGTGCAAAGGTTTGCATTCGGCCTTTTGCGCGCGTTTTGGCACACGGACGATCGTTTGTGTCTGGGGTCGTTTATGTGCCTGAGGGTTGGATATGTCTTCTTTTTAATCAAAAAAGAGGACATCAAACTAAGGAGTAACGCTATGTGTTTTAGGCCTGCTGGTGTCGAAATCGACATCCATTGCCCGCATTGCGGGTTCAAGGTACCCATCATGGGTAACACCATTTTGAAGAAATGCCCCAAGTGCAAGACCACCTTCTCTGACGAGGATATGGCCCAGATGAAGGCCGAGGGTGGTTTTGACGACGGCGGCGCTGGCGCTTCTGCTGCTGGCGGCGCTCCCGGCGCTCCTGGCGCTCCCGGTGCCCCCAAGGCCCCCGGCGCTCCTGGCGCTCCCGGTGCCCCCAAGGCTCCCGGTGCCCCCGGCGCTCCCGGTGCCCCCAAGGCCCCCGGCATGTAATTTTGCTTCCATCTGCGGATGCAATGTGCTGTGTGTAACTGCGATCTGAGTGTCAAAGGTGTGTGATAACCGTGTCTGAACGAAGGCAAGTCAATTGCGAACTCAATCTTGACGAGCTGGGGGGTTATTCCATCGACGACGTCAAATGCCGTGCTTGCAGCGGTTACGGTAACTGCGGATACAGGCAGTACCGCCTGCATGAGGGCAAGCCCGTGCTTTTGTGCCAGCTTAGAAAGCAAGAGCTTTTGGGTTCTAACGCGCAGTAGCCGCTCGTTCGCCTTGGTTGGGGAACCAAGGCGAACATAGCAGCGGTGCTTCCGCATATGAAAGGCGTGCTTAACCGTGCACGCGTTTTGTTAATCGCTCACGCAACTTTGTGTGCATCCTAAGGAGGGATTTCAATGAGCGACTCCAAAGAGTTCACGGTATCGGAGGTAATCGACTCCTTCGGTATC
>CAVAPV010000030.1:0-25785 GCA_963590525.1 Agathobacter rectalis | reverse complement strand
ATGAGAATCTGAGGATCACCCACGCAAGCGAGTGCGATGTCAAAATACTTGCCCTCGTAAGCCTCCAAATCGGAGAACTTAGTGCCCGAGAGCTTCTCCAGCTCCCAAGTCTTCAGATACTCTTTGACCTTTGCCTTGCGGCCGCGCTTGCCGCAGATCTGAAGCTCGGCAGCCAAGATATCGTCCACCTTGATGTTTTCTGGGACATCGTTGACACCGGGAATCAAGGTGAGGGCAGAGATCTTGCGGACCTTCTTGTACTGCTTGCGAACATCAAAACCCGCAACGTTGAGGCTGCCTTTTTGGGCTTTCATCCTTCCGGCCAACGTCAGCATCAAAGACGTCCTGCCAGATCCCTCTGTGCCAAAGATGGCAACAACCTGACCCTTTTGGACAGTGAAGTTGGCATCTTCGTAAACACGACCCGACGGCGTCTTGAGCGTCAGCCCGCTACATGTGATGTAAGGAGAGCTCACGTGATTTGCCTTTCGTCTTTTGCGCAACCTGATCAAGGGCGCAGTTAACCTGTTTTCTCTAATGCGATTGAATAAGATATTACTCACCTGCAGAGAAAACAATGACGAGAAGTCAACAACCATACAGTTGTATGATTTTGTAAAGAGGCAACTCTAAATCGCAGCGTTCTTCTTGCGCAAAGCCATGATTTCATCTAGGAGCTTTTGAGCGATCTGCCTTTTGGATGCCCGTTTGATCTGCTTGACAGCATCATGCTCTACAAAGGCAACTTCGTTATCGCTCGAACCAAAACCCAAATCCCCAGAAACGTCGTTGGCTACGCACAAATCCGCATTTTTGGAACTGAGCTTGCCCTGCGCATTGGCAATAACGTCTTGGGTCTCTGCCGCAAAGACCACATGCGTCTGATGCGCCTTCTTTGCCGCGCCAAGCTGCGCTGCGATATCGGGGTTGCGAACAAAGGAGACCGCCTTGCTCTCCTGCGCATCATCCGCACCTGCCCCCTTGCCGCTTTTGATCTTGGTAGGGCTGTATTGAGCAGCTCGCCAATCGCTCACAGCCGCGCTGAAGATACAGATATCAGCATCTTTGTGATGCGTCTGGCAGGCCTCGAGCATCTCGAGCGCGCTTGTTACGCGAATCACGTCGACTCCCGCAGGGTCGCCTAAGGCAACGGGGCCTGTAACAAGCGTGACCTTGGCCTTACGGCGCGCTGCTGCTTGGGCGATGGCAAACCCCGTCTTCCCGCTGCTGCCGTTAGAGATAAAGCGAACTGGATCGAGATACTCACGCGTCGGGCCGGCTGTGACCAAGACCTCAAGCCCCGCCATGTCGTCGAGCAAGGCGAGCTCGGCCAACGCCGCTGCAACTATAGCCTCAGGCTCTTCCATGCGACCCGTGCCATCAGTCCCGCAGGCAAGATGCCCGCTTGCTGGCTGGACGATATGCACGCCGCGCTGTTGTAAGACGGCGATGTTTTCCTGCGTGACTTGATCGGCCCACATACCGTCGTTCATCGCTGGGGCGATAAGCAACGGAGCAGACGTAGCAAGCGCCGTGGTGGTAAGCAAGTCGTCGGCAACACCTGTGGCAATCTTGGCGCATACGTTAGCCGTAGCCGGAGCAATGACAAACAGATCGCACTCTTTGGCAAGCGATATGTGATGGATAGGGTCAGACGGATGGTCAAAGAGCCCGACGGCAACCTCCTCGTTAGTGAGGGCCCTAAAGGTGGTGGGACCCACAAACCCCGTAGCGTGCTCGGTCATCACGACCTTGACGCGCACGCCCGCCTTTTGCAGCCCCCTCACGATATAGCAGGCCTTGTAAGCTGCTATGCAGCCGGTCACGCCGAGCAAAACCGTCTTCATCTGCATCCCCTAAATGCTACTCGGTGATTCCAGGAAGAAAAATCCTGTGGCAACTGGGGCACTCGGTTATCTCGCCGGCAGACCTGAGCTTGGCAAGCGCGCCAGCCTGAAACTCGACATGGCACACGCTGCAATGCGTCTGCTCGAAATGCGCGACGGCCACGCCGCCCTTCTCTGCCTTTAGCTTGTTGTAGCGGGCAAAGAGCTTTTCATCGAGCAGCTTGCTCGACTCATCAACGCGGCGGGTCAGCTCGTCGATCTTGGCTTTGACCTCGCCGCCCTTGGCCTTGAAGTCTTGGCTGAGATGCTGCTCTTTATGATCGAGTTTGCCGAGCATATCGCTTATCTGATTGGCAGCGTTGTCGATCTTGATCTGACGCTCCAAAAGGGCATCGGTCTCGTTGGAGATCTCTGCTTGCCTGTTAACAAGCGCGTCCATCTCCTTAGTAAGGCTGCCCGTCACCTTGTAATCTCGAGTGCTGTCAAGCGCGGTCTGAAGCTCTTTGAGCTTGGCGATGATCGACTTCTCCTCTTCTTCAAGCACAGCGAGCTTGTCTGTCACCTCATCGGTAAGCTCGACGACTTGGTCTTGTTTGCCCTTGAGCTCCTTGCGCTTGGCGCGGCACTCCATGATCTGAGCCGCCTCGGGGAGGTTCTCAAGCTCTTTGCGAGCCCTGACAAGCTCGCGGTCGAGCTTTGAGAGAAGATAGAGGTTTTGAGCGTCGTTCATTATCGCCTCGTTTATTACTAGATGGTCCACCAGTTCTTGTTCGAGCAATCAAGCTCGATGATATCTTTATCCAAAACACCTGCCCCAAGGCAGGCATCACAGATGACCTTTACAATGCCAAGCTCGCTTTTGTCATGTCCAAGGTCGACAACCGACAGGTGCGGGCGGGCATCCAAGCAGAAATGATAACGCGTCTCCCCCACCACGATGCAGTCGATGTCATTGGCAACGCAGATGTCGTAAACCTCTGCCTGTCCCCAGCTGCCATTGAGATAAGCAAGCTTTGAAACCTCGCCTGAAGACTCGCCCCAGACACGCGGCATCGTGTCAAAGACGCTAGCGCAATGTGCAGCAACGTCTTTAAGTGCCATAGGCTGATCGAAGTCAAACAGAGCGCCAAAGCCGCTGCCTTGCGGGTCACGCGAGCTATCCATGAGAAACTCGAAGTTAGAGGAGCACTCCCAACCAAGCATGTCGGCAAAACGCTGGCGGCAGGCAAGCGAGCGGTCAAGGTTGGTATGCATGGCGATGCAAGAGACACCACGCGACGCAGCTTCATAAACAAGTCTTCCGGGTCCTGCAGCCGCAGGCTGGCTGTTGGGAGAAAACGTCTTTGGCCCCGTACCGATAAAGGCAGGATGGTGCGTGACGAGGACATTGCAGCCGGCACTAGCTGCGCGCTCAACGGCCTCTGCCGTCAGGTCCAGATTCACCGCAACGCGACCTACCACTGCCTGCGGGTCACCCACGACAAGACCGGGCGCATCCCAGCTTTCTGCATCGGCCGAAGGAAAACGCTCAAATAGTAATCGCTCCAGATCTGCAACCGTCATATCAGAATTACCCATGCAAGCCTCCTTAAATGTCCTAGCGTCAAAACCCTTATGCAAGCTCGAAGCGCTCCAACCCGCCGGCAAGATCGGGGACGACAACATGCCGATAACCCGCGTCATGCAAAACACGATAGGCTTCTTTGACATGGTGGCCCACAAGCTGCGGTTTATGCGCGTCGCAACCCACGGTGCAAGGCACTTGCGCATCGCAGAAAAGTTCGAGTATCCGCAAAGAGGGATACTGCTCTTTGGCTGGTTTGATCCATCCGGCGCAGTTGAGCTCTATGATGAGTTCGCGCGAACGGGCAAGAGCCGCCAGATCGCCAAAGGCATCGCGCACGTCAAAGGAAGGTCGCATGCCAAAGACCTTGGGCAAGTCCAGATGGCCAAGGCAGCGTATGGGGCCGCTATGGCTAACCATGTCTTCAAGGGCTGCAATATAGCGCTCCCAGACACCGTCGACGCCGTAGGTCTCCCACAGCGTCATGTTGTCCGAGTTGTCCAAAGGCAATCCCTCTAAGAAATGGACAGACCCGATGACATAGTCGTAGCCTGCGCACAAACGCTCAAGCTCTTCCTGCCTGCCCGCAAGCCAATCAGCCTCCACACCGCGCACCAAACGCATGGGGCTATCACTTGCAGCAAGACGTCTTTGCTCGGCAGCAAGCTGATTGCGGTAATCAAGCTCCTCTTGTTCAGACATGCTGTCCTCGTGGTTTGGATCGAGCTCGCAAGGCAAGGGGAGATGCTCGGTTTGAGCATAGACAGCCAACCCCAAAGCTTGCGCTTGGGCAATATACTGCGCCACGGTCCCACAGCCGTGGCCAGAAAAGGCGCTATGGGAATGGCAATCGATAAGTGGAGTGCGCATAAACATCCTCCTAGCGCAGCGCACGCGGCAAGGCGTCGAGCAAAAGCCCAACCTCTTGCGCTGTGGTCTTAGCGCCAAAACTCAACCTGACAGACCCATAGGCCCGCTGTTTGGAAACACCCACGGCCATAACAACGTAGCTTGGGTCCAAGCTGCCGGTAGAGCAAGCGCTGCCGCTGCTGCAAGCGATGCCTTGCGCGTCAAGGCGCTGCACAACGGTCTCCCCTTCGAGACCATCGACGATGAGACTGAGCGTATGGGGAACACATGCGCCGTCATCAGAAAGCGTCGGCGCAATGCGATGCGGGGCGTCAAATACCGCCACTCCATCAAGAAGCTGGCGGCGCAGATCTGCGACATGCGACCAGACTTGCTCGCGCTCGGCAACGGCAAACTCCACTGCCTGGGCCATGCAAACAGCGCCCATGACGTTGGAAGTGCCGCTGCGAAGCCCCATCTCCTGGCCACCACCATAAAGAAGAGGGGCAACCTTGGTGCCGCGGCGAATGTAAACCGCACCGATTCCTTTGAGCGCTCCGAGCTTATGGCCAGAGAACACAGCTGCATCGACGCCGCTTTGCTCGAGGTTGATCTCGACCTTGCCCAAAGCCTGTACGCAATCGGTCATAAACTTGGCGTTGTGCGCATGGGCAACTTTGGCGAGCTCGACAACAGGTTGGATGCTTCCAAGCTCGTTGTTGACAGCCATGACGCTCACCACAGCGCATTGCCTGTCTTCTGCCTCAAGGCTGTTCAAAACGTCCTCGAGCGCTTGCGGGGTCACAACTCCTCGCTTGTCGCAGGCAACATGCGCAACCTTGCAGCCGTGGCGTTTGAGACTTGCCGCGCTGTCCAACACGGCATGATGCTCTATGTTGCTGGTAACGATGCAAGTCTGCGAGAGCTTGGTGCAAGGATCTACCAATCCGGCGACAAGCATGTTGTCGCCCTCTGTGCCACCGCTTGTAAAGATGATCTCTGCAGGCTGGCGCGCGCCAAGGGCCTTGGCAATGCGACGGCGCGCATCATCAAGCTGCTTGCGCGCAGCGCGTCCCACAGCATGAAGCGAGTTGGCGTTGCCCCAGCTGGCACTTGCAATGCAATCGGCTAGGCGCTCGTCAAAGGGAGCTGTTGCAGCATAGTCAAAGTAAGCCGCAAGCTCTTTGGGCCCTGTAGCGGTGTTGCAAAGCGTCATCGAGTTCCCGCCTTGCGAATCGCCTCGATTGCCGCCGCCCTGTCTGCATGTTTGAAGACAGCGCTGCCTGCCACGAGCAGATTAGCGCCGGCATCGGTAACAAACCTTGCGGTGTCGCAAGAAATACCACCGTCGACCTCTATGAGTATGTCACGCCCAAGGCCAACGCATCTCTCTTTGACTTGAGATACCTTATCGGCACTGGCGGGAATGTAGCTCTGTCCGCCAAAACCAGGGTGGACGCTCATCACCAGCACCATATCGACCTCACGCAAAACCTCGTCCTCGATGCGAGCAACCTCGGTCTCTGGATTAATGGCAATGCCCGCCCTGACACCCGCACCGTGAATCATGCTGATGCAGTCGAGCTCGTCTTGAGCACCCCAGACAGCTTCGCGATGAAACGTCACCATATCCGCCCCGGCATCCAGATACCAGCCGATCTGATCTTTTGGGTTGGAGATCATGAGATGCACGTCAAGAGGCGTATCCGTGATCTTCTTAAGAGCCTTGACGTGATTTGGCCCGATGGTGAGGTTGGGGACAAAATGCCCATCCATGACATCGACGTGAATCCAATCGGCGCCGCCTGCGCTGATCTGCTCGATATCGCGGCCCAACTGCATGAAATCCGCGCTCAAAATCGAAGGCGCGATAAGCGGTGCGGTCATAGAAATCATCTCCCGTGAGCTTTATTGGCAAGCAACAACCTTAGACAAAACGCATGTGGTCTAAGATCTGAACTCCTTAACGTTGGGACGCTTGAGCAAAGATCGCAGCGCCTCTTGCGCAGGCAAATCCTCCCACAAGACGCGACGCATGACCTCGGCGATGGGCATCTCGACACCGCGGCGTCGGGCCTCATCGGTCACAGTCTTGCAGGCAACAGCACCCTCGGCGATCTGATGCATGCGCTCCTCAAAGTCCTTAAGGGTCTTTCCTTGGGCAAGCATCTCGCCCAAGGTGCGGTTACGCGAGTGCTTGGAGGTGCAAGTGGCGATAAGGTCTCCCATGCCGGCAAGACCCATGCAGGTTTGCGAGTTACCGCCCATGGCATTTGCCAAACGCGACATCTCCATGCAACCGCGCGTAATGAGGCTCGCAGAGGCGTTGTCTCCCAACCCCAAGGCATCGCACATGCCGTTGGCGATGGCAACGATGTTTTTGGCAGCCGCGCAGACCTCAACGCCTATGACGTCGGTGCTGGTGTAAACGCGCAGGTAATCGGTCGAGAAAAGCTCTTGGAAGTAGAGCGCCGTCCTCTCGTACGTGCAGGCAACGCAGGTTGCCGCAGGAAGCTCGCGCGAGATCTCCTCGGCGTGATTGGGACCGGACAGCACCGCGATGCGCTCGCTTCCGCCAAGCTCCTCGATCAAGATGTCGACCATTGTATTGCCGGTGTTGGCCTCGATGCCCTTGGACAAAACGACCACAGGACAACGCTCGTCGATAAAGGGCTTGATCTCTTGAGCGCACTGACGCACCGCGCTAGACGGGGTAACGATCACAATGCTTTGAGCGCCGGTGCATGCCTCCTCATAGCTGTTGGTGCACCAAACGCCTTTGAGCTCGACGTCTTTGAGATAGCGGGGGTTTTTATGGGTCTCGTTGATGACAGCTGGCGTATCGGCGCTGTGGGACCACAATGCGACGTCGATGCCCTTGAGACCGAGAAGCCTGGCTATTGCCGTGCCCCATGAGCCCGAACCGATGACTGCGACTTTACTCATTGCTCAACCTTGCTTTCTGGTTTGGAGGATTGAGGGGATTTGCCCAAAGAGAACTTGGGTTCTACGCCCTTTGCAAGCCGTGAGATGTTGGCACGGTGCGCAAAGACGACCATGACGCTGATCAAAACGCCAAAGATCGCAAAGGGAACCGAACCGATATGAAACACGATGCACCAAAGCGTCACCGAGACAGCAGCAGCGATAGAACCGATGCTCACGATACGCGTGCTCACCGCGCCTATAACAAAGACGACAACGATGCCGGCAGCTATTGGCGGAGAAGCCACGAGCAGCGAGCCAAAACCGGTGGAGATGCCCTTGCCGCCCTTGAAATGCAGCCAAGGGCTGTAGATGTGCCCCGCGATGGCAAAAAAAGCGCTGCCGATGAGAAGCGCGTCTGCCTGAGCGGCAGCAAACGCGCCCATAGCGACGGCAAACCTTGCGATACCAACAGCAGCGGCGCCCTTGACCATATCGCACAGCAAAACGGCGACTCCACCTTTGGCACCAAGCATGCGGTTTGAGTTGGTGGCACCTATGCTGCCAGACCCGCCGCTTCTGGGATCAACTCCAAAGAACATGCGGCCGATCAAAACACCGCTGGGAATGGAGCCCAAGGCAAAAGCGACCAAGTAGCACAAAGCGCACGCGAGAAGAAAGCTGGGCATATGCGCTTCTCCTAGTTCTTGCGCTTGAAGTGCATGCGGATGGGCGTTCCACCAAGCGGGAAGGTAGCGCGCATGCGATTTTCCAGATAACGGCGGTAGTTGTCGTCGATGAGCTCGGGGGCGTTGCAAAAGAAAGTGAACGCCGGCGGCTGCACATCTGTCTGGGTCATGTAGTTGAGCTTGAGGCGCTTGGTGCCCTTGGACACGGTATGACCAAAATCGCGAAGCTCGGTGAGGAAATGGTTGAGCTTGTTGGTGGCGATCTTGGTGGAGTAGCCCTCGTAGACATCGTTGATGGCATCCCAGATGCGATGGCAGGAACGGCCCGTAAGAGCGCTCACCGTGAGCACGGGAGCATAGCTCACAAAGCTGAGCCTGTCTTGGACAAAGTCCTTGATGTCATCGCGGCGTCCGGCATCGGTTACCAGATCCCATTTGTTGACAACGGTGATCATCGCGCAGCCGCGTTCTTTGGCAAGGGCGGCAACGCGCTGGTCTTGGTCGGTGAGGCCCAAGGTCGCATCAACCATGAGCAAGGCAACGTCTGCGCGGTCGATCGCGCGCAGGCTGCGCACGAAACCGTAGTACTCGACGTCCTCGTCGATAGCGCTCTTCTTGCGGATGCCCGCCGTGTCGACGATGCGATAGCGCACGCCCTCATGCTCTACAACGGTGTCAATGGCGTCGCGCGTTGTACCAGCATGGTCCGCAACGATGGAGCGCTCCTTGCCTACAAGGCGGTTGGTCAAGGAGGATTTGCCGGCGTTGGGGCGGCCGATAATGGCGACGTTGATGGCATCGTCGTCTTGCGGCTCTTCAAAGCACTCGGGCAGCTTTTCTACCAAGTCATCGAGCAAGTCGCCTGTGCCGTGCCCATGACCGGCAGAAATAGGATACGGATCCCCCAGACCCATGCTGTAGAACTCCCACAGCGGGCTTTCGTCGGCAGGGTTGTCCATCTTGTTCACGCACAGCATGACAGGGGTCTTGGTGCGCTTGAGGACGTTGGCGATGCGCTGGTCTTCCTCGGTCATGCCAGTGCGACCGTCGACCAAGAAGATGATGACATCGGCCTCATCGCAGGCAGACATCGCCTGGGCGGTGATCGACTCCTGGAAGCGGTCTGCGTCTCCCAAGGCGATTCCACCGGTGTCGATCATCATGAAACTCACGCCGTTCCAGTCGGCCTCGTGGTAAGAGCGATCACGTGTAACGCCGCGCATCTCATGCACGATGGCATCTTCTGTTTGACATATGCGGTTGATGAGCGTGGACTTGCCCACATTGGGGCGGCCCACGATAGCTACGATAGGCAGGGCCATGAGGGTCCTCTTTCTTGAGTAAAGGTTAACCGCGCTATTTTATCCCATATAGCCAAGGGCGCATCAAAACGATGTCCTGTTTGGTGCAAGACACATCTGCGGCGGCATGCGCAGGGTGCCCCTAAAGCGCACCTAAAAGCGTCTCTATGACATCGCAGCTTTTTTGGATATCGCATCCTGTGGCGCTGCAGATGTCTTCGAGCTTTTGGTCGTCCAAGGTAAGCGATGAGGCATTGAAGGCAACCGCGGGGACAAACACCTTGCCCTTTGGGGCAAAGTCGTTGATGGCATCGATCATGTCTGCAGCGGTAAGTAAACCTGCGACGTCTACGTTGCCGCCAAAGAAACGGTTCTTCACAGCGAGCACCTGCACTTGGCCAGGAGCAAAGGTCTCATCGACGAGCTTGCTCAAAACCTTGTTGAAACCCTCCCCTGTCACGATCGTCACAGCTGGCCCAACATGCGCGGCAGCCAGGGTCATGAGCTTGTCTTGGGCAGCATGCCATTCGTCGATAAAGCACCTCATCATGCCGATGCCGTCTTCAAACTGCGGAAACCCGTCGTAGAACTCTGCAGGCGGGAAATCGTAGCCAGCGCACAGGTAGAACTCATCGCTGATATGGTATTTGGTGACGCGCGTATCGTTTCTGGAATCTTCTTGAAACTCCCTTACCGTGTCGATGAGCATCGCGGCGGCATCCGGGTCATCGCTAAAGGAGCTCGTAAAACGGTCTTGGAACCTGGTAAAGCCCAAGGGAACCAAACCGCAGCTGAGAATGTTGGGGTTTTCCTCGATCCAACCCAACGTCTTGACGAGCTCGGGGCCGTCGTTGACACCGGGGCAGACGACAAGCTGCGCATGGACCTCGATCCCTGCGGCCAAAAGGCGCTTTAAAACCTCCATGCCGCGCGCCTCGTTGCGTCCCATGAGCTCGCGACGAACCTCGCTTGTCACAGCATGCAAGCTCACATGAAGCGGACTGAGATGCAAGCTGATGATACGCTCGAGGTCTTCTTCGGTCACGTTGGTGAGCGTGACGAAGTTTCCCTGCAAAAAGCTCAGGCGATAATCGTCGTCACGCAAGGTGAGCGCCGGACGCATGTGTTTAGGCAGCATGCGCATAAAGCAAAAAGTGCAGGCGTTTCTACACTCCGTAATCTCGTCAAAGATGCAGTCGGCAAAGGTGATTCCCCAATCCTCGCCAAGTTCGCGCTCCATAACGGCGACATCGCCCTCATCGGTTGTGATCTCGACCTCAAAGCCATCTGCCTGCCACTGCCACTCGATCATATCGCGCAAAGCATGCCCGTTGACATGCGTGAGCGCCATACCCGGTTCGAGCCCCACGCACCAAGCCGGGGATTCTTCCTCGACCGCTTTGATAACGGCTTTGTAGGGCTTAGCGGGAGTATGCAAGACATCCCATGCCATCACGCAAGACCTCTAAGCACGGTCACGACCTCGTCGATGTGAGACTGCGGCGTAGACGCGCCTGCGGTGACTCCCACACGTTGCATACCGTCAAACCATGAAGCCTCAAGCTCTAAGGCAGACTCTATGTGATACGTCACACAGCTTGCAGAGCAGATATCTACCAGACGGCGCGTGTTGCCGCTGTTGCGACCGCCGATAACCACCATGCAGTCGCTTTCTTGTGCAAGCTGCCGTGCGGCATGCTGGCGCTCGCGCGTGGCATTGCAGATCGTCTTCATGGCTTTGACCTCAACACCGCGCGCCTTAAGCTCATCGAGAACGCTGTTGTAGAGCTCTTCGCTTTGGGTTGTCTGCACCACGACGCCCACTTTTTGAGGAAGATCGCCAGGCAAATCCGAGGCGTTGTCGACAACGGCGACAACATGCTTGCCGCCCCAAGCGCGGATACCTTCGACCTCTGCGTGGCCGGCTTCTCCGATGATCACAACCCCAAAGCCTTCCTCACCCAGCATCTTGGCGTTGCGCTGCACCTTGCTCACAAAGGGACAGGTTGCGTCTATGACATGAAAGCCGCGGCTGCGCGCCTCTTCTATGACCTGGGGCGCGGCGCCATGACTGCGTATGACGATGCTTCCGCTGCCAGCAGCGTCTAGGCTTTTGGCCTCGGATATACCTTGAGCAGCAAGCTGTGCGACGACTATGGGGTTGTGGATAAGCGGGCCGAGCGTGTGGACAGGCTGCGGCGCCGCAACGCCTTCCAAAGCAAGGTCAAGCGCCCTGTTGACGCCGTAACAGGCACCGGCTTTTGTTGCAACCGTGATCTGCACTGGCTACCTCGTCTCTTTACCGAGCATATCGTCAACGATGCCATATGGTGGCAGGCCGGGTCTTATGGGCTGGGGATCGGCGCTGTCACGCAAGGCAAAAACCTGCGACATAGTGTCGCGCACCAAGGCATCCGTGCGCTCCTCCTTGGGAAGCTCTTTGTAGCTGGCCACCTCGATGGGTTGTCCAAAGGTCACGGTGAGCTTGGGAAAACGCAAGAAGGGCTTGTTGTAGGGGCGGATGCGCTCGGTGCCGGTGATGCCCACAGGAACGATCTTGGCTTTGCCCATGCTGGCGATAAGCGCAAAACCCGCATGGGGCTTGTAGACTTTATCGGGCGTTCTCATGCGCGTGCCCTCGGCAAAGATGCACATAGTCTCGTTGCGCTTGAGAGCCTTGGCAGCGCGTTTGATAGCCTTGGTGTCGGCGCTTTCGGGTTCTACGGGGATGGCGCCCACACGGGAGAGCATCCCCTTGAACACGGGGATGCGCCACAGGTTGGCACGTGCCAGAAAACGCGTGTTGAGCGGTTGGGCGGCTACCCAAAGCGCGACGGGGTCAAAGTAGGAAACGTGGTTGGCCACAAAGAGGACGGGGCCATCATCACCTTGGGGGACGTTTTCAAAGCCACGCACCTGAAGGCGGTATGCGAGCTTGGTAAAAGGCACGACCACAGCACGGCAAGCACCCAAAAGCCATGTGCGCGGCTTATGGTCGCCGGTTTCTATAGGTATCTCAAAATACTCTTGAGGGGCAGTGGTGATAGGAATGCGAGCAAGCGTTTCCTCTTGCTTTGACGCCTTTGCGGCATTGCCGTTATCAGAGTGCATACAACCCGCCTACCTCTTTGAGCGGGCCAGATCAGCGATAAAGCCGCAGACCTCGTCGATGCTCATGCCCGTCGTGTCAAGGCAAGTCGCATCGTCTGCAGCGACAAGCGGAGCCACATCCCTGGTGGAATCCGCCTCATCGCGTGCGATGATATCCGCATAGATAGCTTGCTCGTCGGTCTCTCCAAAACCGCGGCTTGCATTTTGCAGCGCGCGACGATGAGCGCGCTCTTGCGCGCTTGCAGTGAGAAAGACCTTGACCTCGGCGTTGGGAAACACCACCGTACCGATATCACGGCCCTCCATGACGATGTCGTCTGCAGCGGCTATGGCGCGCTGCTTGCAAGTGAGCTCATCTCTCACAGCGCTGATGGCGCTTGCAGCGCTCACGCATTTGTCTATGCGCGGCGTCCTGATCTCAAGCGTCACATCCTTGCCGCCAACCAAAACCTTGCTGGGAAGCGGGTTGGAGCCTTCATGGGCAAATGAGATGTCGTTATCGCGCGCAAGCTTTGCTACCGCGTCTTTATCGTCAAACGAGACGCCCTGCTCAAGCGCAAGCCACGCCACACAGCGATACATCGCCCCCGTGTCCAGGTAGTGAAAGCCCAAAAGCTGAGCGACCTTCTTGGCAACAGTCGACTTGCCGGAGCCTGCAGGCCCGTCTATAGCGATAATCATCCAAAACTCCTAGATAAAACATCGGTCTTGCAACGCACATGCAGACACATGCGACCCACGATGATAACAGGCGCCGCCGCCTTTTGGGCGATCTAGGCAAACAGAGCCTCGATATCCTCGTAAAAGGACGGCCAGCTCACGCTTACGCAAGCTGCATCGTCAAGGCGCACGGGCGCCTCGCAGGCCAAACCCATGAGATACCAGGTCATGGCGAGCCTGTGGTCTGAATGCGTGCAAAGCTCAACCGGCTCGTCGTCACAAGCATCTGCCAGCGTGTACAAGTCACAGCCGCATCCTTGGATGCAAAGATCATCGCCTTGTGCCCATGCACGCACACCAAAGGCAGCAAGGCCGTCGATGATCGCCGCAAAGCGGTCGCTCTCCTTGACGCGCAGCTCGCCTGCTCCCTCAAAGACCGTCGTGCCGTTTGCAGCCGCAGCCGCGATGGCAAGGACGGGTATCTCATCGATAAGCGTGGGAATCTCTTCGGGTGCGACCGTCACCGCTTTGAGGTTGGGCGAGTAGCTCACCATGACATCACCAACGAGCTCTGCGCCAATCTTGCCAACGTTTTTGTAGGCGATCTGCGCGCCCATGCGCTTGAGCACCTCAAAAGCGCCCGTGCGCGTTGGGTTGAGCAACACAGATCTTATGCAGACTTCGCTTGCCTCCATAACGCTTGCCGCAACCGCGACAAAGGCAGCAGACGAGGGATCGGCTGGGACAGACATGTCGTGGGCGACAAGTTGCGCCGGGCCGGTAACGCTTGCCGTAAGTCCGTCAACGCTAACGTCCACACCAAACGCGCTGAGCAAAAGCTCTGTGTGGTCGCGGCTCTTAGCAGGCTCGGTCACGCTTGTCGTACCCTGCGCCTGCAAACCTGCAAGAAGCACGGCGCTTTTGACTTGCGCAGACGCCTTGGGGCTGTTGTAGCCGATGGGCTCGAGAGGGCGCTGCGCCGGCTTTACCAAGGCAGGCAAAGTGCCCGTCGCACTTTCGATACATGCTCCCATCGCAGACAGCGGGTCGATAACGCGGCGCATGGGGCGAGTGGAGAGCGAGGAGTCGCCATAAAGCCTGGCTGTGACCCCCAGGCCGCATATGAGACCCATGAGCAGGCGCGTAGTAGTCCCGGAGTTTCCGCAGTCTATCTCAAGCTGCTTGTCGCAAACGGGTTTACCCGCAAAACCCGTGATTTGCGCGTCAAGCCCGCATTCGCCCGCCGTTGTGGTCACCTTGGCACCCAGCTGCTCCACAGCGCCAAGGCTTGAGAGAACGTCATCGCTTGGCAAGAGGTTGCTCAGATTGCTCGTGCCACTGGCAAGCGCAGAGAAAAGCACAGCTCTGTGAGATATGGATTTATCACTCGGTACGCGAATAGTGCCTTGCAAGGACATGACGTCCCCTTTCCAAAAAAAGATCGCTTGCACTGGATAACTCAGATAGCAGTGCAAAAACCACATGCGACAGCAATCAGCCCCTAAAGGCTGTGAAACGAGAAGTCGAAACCCGAATTGATGAGCTCTGCCCCCAAGCGGCCCATATCGCCTTCATCGGTAAGGATCAGCTCGAGCACAGCGGTCGACTCGTTGATATGGTCGATCTCTATGCTTTGGATATTGCAGCCTGCATGGCCGGCCATACCCGTCACCTCGGCGATGATACCGGGGCGGTCGCTCATGGGAATGCGAACCTGCGTGAGCTTGGCAGAGTCTGGAATCCACTTAGCGGGAAGCGAGCGGCGCACCTCGGACGAGTGGTTGAGCAAATCGTAGAGGGCGTCTACGTCTTTGGCACGCACAGCATCTTCTATGCGGCCCAATATCGAGCGCATCTCCTCAAGACCAGCAGACAAGGCATCTGCGTTGTCCAAGGCGATGCCCGCCCAAAGACGCGGGCTGCCTGCGGCGATGCGCGTCGTGTCCTTGAAACCGCCTGCAGCCAAACGCAAGAGCTCGCGTCGCTCGTCTGCATGGTTGGCAGCAAGCTCCACAAGCGAGCTTGCAACCATATGGGGCACGTGGCTCACAATGGCAACCGCGCTGTCATGCTGGCTGCGCTCGATAGAGATGATGCGCGCCCCCAAGGCAGAAAACGTCTCGTGCAGTTTGAGGAACACATCGTCTTGGGTATCCCCGTCAGGACACAAGATCCAGTAGGCACCTTGGAAGAGATCGGCACGTGCGCCGTCAAAGCCGTTGACCTCGCTTCCGGCCATGGGATGCCCGGGCAGGTAGCGGCTGGTGTCTGCAAGCTCCTCTTGGGCGATTTGCGAGATGACCTTCTTGGTAGAGGCGGTATCTGTGATAATCCCGTCGAAACCCGCGGATTGCAGGCGCGCAAACCACTCTCTCGCTGCAAAGACGGGAATCGCCAAGACGACAAGATCGGCATATCCAGGGGCAATCCATGACTCGACCAGCGCATCGTCGGTAAGCGCCGCCTTGTCTAAAGCGCCGGCAGCAAGCGCGGCGTCAAGCGAGGCTTCAGAAGTGTCCACACCCAAAACCTCGACCTCTCCACCCTGCGTTTTGAGTGCAGCGGCAATAGATCCGCCTATCAAGCCAACGCCAACAACGACGATCCTCTTAAAAGGAACAGACATCTGCAGCACCTCGTAGATAAAAAAGACCGAACCTTTGCGCAGGTAAGACGCACGAAGGTTCGATACCACATGCAAATTCACAATTTCTCGACGATTATACGATAGAATCCCATGCGTTTATATGTAGGCTCGAGGAGGGGCGCATTTGAAACGCGTACTTTCTACAGCGGTTGCTGTATCGCTGTGCATGGCTTTGACAGGCTGTTTTGGCTCCAATGCCGCATCGTCTGGTGAAAACACCCAAACAAACACGGCAGATAACGCGGCAAGCACGGCAAGCGCCGATGACAGCACGCAAACCCAAGACAACAATAGTGAAAACGCAGACAAGAGCGCTGCCAAAACAGACGAAGAAAGCCAAGAACCCACCATTGGCGTCGTCGATGCCAAAACAGGGGCGCTAGGCCCGGTTATCCTGAGCGACCCATACGAATCCGGCATCCACCATGCCTGGCTCAAGATAAAAGGCTACGAGCGCATCGAGATAGAGATCTACTCGGATGACGCGCCCAAAACTGCGGCACTGTTTTGCAAGCTCGTACGCAAGGGCTACTACAACAACATGCAGCTCGAGGGCCTCATGCCCGACCTCTACGCAACGCTGGGAGACCGCAGCGGCAAAACCGATGGCGAACACACCGTAGACGGAGAATTTGACGAAGCCGGCTTTAGCGGCAACACGATCGGCCTCAAGCGAGGCGTTATCGCTATGTCGCGCGCAGAGCAAGAAGCAAGCTCCAAGAGCTCGAAAAACGCCGACGCTGTCCAAGAAGCAGACAGCGATGCGGCTCATCTATACGTCTTTTTGACCAACGCCAGCTATTTAGACGGCAAGTACGCCGGCTTTGCCAAGATCACATCCGGCATCGCCACCTTTGACGACATCTGCAATAACGTCAAGTCAACGGTAAAAACCAACAAGAAGGGCAAGATCAAAAAGATCGAGAACTGCCCTGTCATCAAGTACATAAGCCTTGAGGATTAAGCTCAATTTAAGGTTGTCTAGTCATAATCCAAGCGTTTGAAGCTTGGAGTAAGGAGAGTCGCATTGAAGAAGATCATCGCCACAGCCACTGCTTTGGCACTTGCAAGCACCTTGAGCCTCGGCCTTGCAGCCTGCGGCAGCTCGAGCCAATCCTCGTCTGACAACTCAAGCAGTTCGAGCTCTGCAAGCAGCTCGAGCGACAACAGTTCCTCAAGCTCTAGCTCGTCGAGCGCAAGCTCTGCATCGGCAGATGCAAATACCGATTACATCTCCACGGTAGATGACGATGACATCTACGCCACCGGCACCCATCATGTCACGCTCAAGGTAAAGGGCTACGACGCCGTCACGCTTACCCTGGATGCAGACAGCGCGCCTGTCACCGTGAGCAGCTTTTGCAAGCTCGTCAAAAAGGGCTACTACAACGGGCTGACCTTCCATCGCATTGTCGACGAGTTCTGCCTGCAAGGCGGAGACCCCAACGGCAATGGCACGGGAGGCAGCGGGCAAGCTATCTTGGGCGAGTTCAGCGCAAACGGCGTCGACAACGAGCTTGCGGACAACTACAAGCGCGGCACGCTGGGTATGGCGCGCTCAACCGACGCAAACTCCGGCGAGGGTCAGTTCTTCATCACGCTGTCTGATACCTACGCCTCAAGCCTCAACGGCAATTACGCCGCCTTTGGCAGCATCGACAAGAAGGGCATGAAGGTCATCGACCAGATTGTGAGCGACTACCTCAAGTACGCAGATGAGGACCAAAGCGGCACCATCACCAAGACCGCCAAGCAGCCCAAGATTGCCTCGATGAAGATCGTGGACTAACGCGCGAGAGCCAAGACAAGCAGCCTTGACAGCAACGGGGAGCGCGCCAAGATAGCACGCTCCCCTTCTTTATGTACGTCAACCACATGGTTTGCATCAAGCATGCATGCCTTGCCTCTTACGGCTTTTTCTCGACTTATCATCAACAAAGAGCAGCAAGACGCAAACCGGTGTACAGCAGGCAACCTTACGAGCGGATATGGTTGTAGACATACATAACGATGAACATAGAGACAGCCACGAAGACGGCAATCAAGGCAAATGAAGGTACATAACTCCCTGTAAGCTGCGCCAGCACGCCGGGTATGAGATTGAAGACAAAACCTCCCAGCGCATAAGAGCTCTGGAAGTCCCTGGCAACCTTTGAACGGCTTTGAGGCTGCGAGAACTCGATCGCCCAGACCGACAACCCCGTCGAACCCAACGAGGCACCAAGGCCAAACATCACCACGCCAGCAGCGCACACCCATTTGATGTTAAGCGGTGCCAAGCAACACAAGGCAAGACCCGCGACAAACAAGAGCAAAAAGAGCAACGAGGCTCTCTTGGTGCCGATGACGTCCATGACAGCACCTACGCCAAATTTGCCCACGACAAGCGCGACGCCGGCCACAGAGACAAGCGCAGCGCTAAAGTACTCGTCGACGCCGCTCGAGCTCATAAGGATGCCCACATAGGCTACACCGCCAGTGCAGCCCGCTCCGATTCCGGCAATGGCACCAACCAAGAGCGTATAGAGGCCACGGGGCAGCTCCTTGCTCGACGAGGCATGCTTGGAGGCCAGATGATGCGCTGCAGGCGTGGTATGAGGCTCAAGACCCATATCACGCGGGGAGTTTCGCAAGAAGGCAAAAACAACCACGGCGATGCAAAACGCAAAGATCGACTCGACTAAGAAAGCAGCTTGAAGCCCATACGCTCCTATCACATGCACCGATATGATGGGAAACACCGCGCCGGCAACGCCGCTGCCGGCAGCAGAAAAGCCAGATGCCTTTCCAACGCCGTCTTTGAACCAGCGCCCGATGATCAAAGTCATTCCCACGGCTCCGCCAAAGCCATAGCCAACGCCGCATAAAACTGCGCCGGCAGCAAACAGCGCAAAGCCGCCTTCTACGGCAAGCGAATAGACTAAGAACCCGGCACCGGTAAGCGCTGTTGCCAAGGCTATGCCCACCCTGCAGTCAAGACGCCGATAGTAATGCGCAACAAGAAAAGTAGCCAAAAGGGACACGAGCGCACGAACAGACAAGATCATGCCCGCCAATGCGTCGTTCATGCCCTTAGCGGCAACGATGTAATGCTGATAAACACCAAAAGAAGTGCTGGGAAGACCTATGTTGACAAAGAAAAAGGCAAAGCAGCAAAGGCAGATCACCTTATCGTAATGCGATTTGACGATTTTACTCACCCCAAGCAATAGCACATGTTGCAAGCAACGAGCATACGCCTGTGCCTTGAGCACGCACCTGAGCAGGCGGGTAGACGAAACCTATAGACTCGTTAGCGGCATAGCGTGCACGTGCCATAAGCATTAAAAACTCCCCGGTGCGACAGATGCCGCAGCCGGGGAGCAAAAAAAAGAGAATGACCAAACAAGCGCCGTTAGTAAACCATTCCCATTGCCTCGCGGACTTGCTCCAACGTGGCGTTGGCAATCTCGTTTGCCTTGGCGTTGCCCTCATGCAGCACGTCTTTGACGTAGTCCATATCCTGGGCAAGCTCTTCGCGGCGTGCGCGCATAGGAGCCAGATAGTCGTTGATGGACTCGGTCACATAGGCCTTGAGCGCACCGCCGCCGCCGTTGCCGATCTCTGCCGCGATCTCCTCTTGCGGGCGACCGGTTGCCAGATGGGCGGTGGTGAGCAATGCAGAAACGCCAGGACGGTTGGCGGGATCATAGGTGATATTGCGATCGGAATCCGTAGGAGATTTCTTGATGAGCTTTGCGGTCTCTTGCGCCGTCATAGAAAGCGAGATGCCGTTGCCATAGCTCTTTGACATCTTGCGCCCGTCAAGGCCCGGAACCTCGATGACGTCTGAGAGAACGGCATCAGGCAAAGGGAAGACTTTGTCGTAGCGCTCGTTAAAGCGGCGGGCAAGAAGACGCGTTGCCTCGATATGAGGCAATTGGTCCTTACCTACAGGTACGACGTTGCCCTTGCAAAAGAGAATGTCGCAAGCCTGATGCACAGGGTAGGTCAAAAGCAAACCCGTAAGCTGGTGGCCAGAGGCCTCCTGCTCGGCTTTGACGGTTGGGTTGCGCTCGAGCTCGGCCTCGCTGATGAGGCTCAAGAAGGGCAGCATGAGCTGATTGAGGGCAGGCACTTGGGAATGAGTGAAGATCATCGTCTTTGCAGGGTCGATACCTGCCGCCATATAGTCGATAACCATGTTGTAGACGTTGTCTTGGATGTTGGCAGTGGTGTCGCGGTCTGTGATGACTTGGTAATCGGCGATGATGATGTTGGTCTTGATGCCCTTGTTCTGGAGCTCGACGCGACCCTTGAGCGTTCCAAAGTAATGGCCGATGTGAAGGCGTCCCGTAGGCCTGTCGCCCGTGAGCATCGTGTACTTGCCGGGATTGACGTCAAAATCCGCACGAATCTCGTTGCTGCGCTTGAGCGCCGCCTCGAAGCTTCCCTCGTTTGCCATATTTGAACCTCTCGATCTAAGACAGTAACCGTTCAATGATAGCATCAAGCGCATGCGGCTTTTGCCAAAACACCATGCGACAAGGCAGCGCAGACGCCTTAGACGAGTCCGGTTGCGTTTTTGAGGGCATCGACTTCGACTTGGGTTAGCTCGCGCCACTGCCCAACAGGCAAGTCTCCCAAGCTAACAGGTCCAAAGATATCGCGATGGAGCTCCACTACCGGATGCCCGATAGCGGCAAACATATGCTTGACCTGGCGCTTGCGCCCCTCGTGGATGGTAATGCTCGCACGTGAGAAGCCGCCTTGTGCAAAATCTATGCTGACTTTAGCCGGAGCACACTCATAACCCTCGGGCAGCTTGAGCCCTCCGGCACGCAGTGGCGTCAAATCACGCTCGCGCAGCCTGCCCTTGACCTTGACGCGGTAGGTTTTGTCTACGTGATGAGCAGGATGCAACAAGGCCGGGCCCATGTCGCCATCGGTTGAGAAGAGCAAAAGGCCGGTTGTGTCCATGTCGAGCCTTCCCAAGGGATACAGGCCCGGATACGAGTCCAGAGGAACAAGATCTGCAACACAAGGACGGCCGTGTGGGTCGCTCATCGTCGTGATATAGCCAGCCGGTTTGTTGAGCATGAGGTAGGCGCAGCCATCAAAAAGAGATATCGGGTTGCCGTCGACTCTTACCTCATCGCAAGACGGGTCGACTTTGCATCCAAGGTCGCAGCGTGTCTCTCCGTTAACCTGCACGCGTCCGGCAGTGATGAGGTCCTCGCTGCGACGACGGCTTGCAACGCCGCTTCTGGCAAGAAATTTCTGCAAGCGCATTGGATAGTTGACCTCGCTGGGTGCGTTTTGCGGTTTAGGACTCATCAATGCCGCCTTCGTTAGCTGCATGATCGTCCTCTTCAGGTGCAACATCTTGGTTGGCGCAAGCGCCGTCCTTGAAGGCGATGTCAGGCTCAGGCTCGACAAAATCGACCTTATCGGTAAGCGTTTGGGCAATGATATCTGCAACAGCTTGGGGCTCGTCGATCCTTGGCTCCTCACCGCGGTCGACATCGGCCACCTGTGCTTGCGCATCGTCGACTACGACAAGCTCAAGACCGCGCAGATCATCAGCGTCGTTTAGCGCCCGCTCTTCATCGTCAACTGCGGCAAGCTCGTCTGTTGCACCAAGACGCTGCCTGATAAACTCTCGTGTTGCCTCGTCAGGGGCAAAATCTTCCAAAGGAGGCAGGTCCTTAGTGCTTTTGAGGCCAAACTTCTCTAAGAAGGCGCGTGTCGTCGCATACAGAATCGCGCCGCCGCCCTTCTCGCGGCCTGCCTCGCGGATCAAACCCTTCTCTACGAGAGAACTGACCACGCCTTCGCTGTTAACGCCCCTGATGGCGTTGATGGAAGCGCGCGTAACCGGCTGATGGTAAGCGATAACAGCCAGCGCCTCCAAAGCCGCCTGGCTCATACGACGCGTATCCCAACTCACAACGTATTTCTCGATGAGCTCGTGATATGCGGGATGGCTAAAGAAGCGCCAACCCCCCGCAACCTCTCTGAGCTGCATGCCGCGGTTGCCTTGCTCGTACTCGTCTTTGAGCTTGGCCAAAAGCTCGTCTGCGGCCTCAGGCGTCACATTCAAAAAGACCCCGAGCTTAGAAGAGCTCACAGGCTCGTCGCTTACAAACAAGAGCGCCTCTAGGGCACCCATAAGATATGCGTCTTGCGCATCGCGGGTCACGTTTACCCCTCGCTTTCATCTAACTGAGCTACGTCTTGATCGCAGCCAAGCTCTAGCTGCTCGCCACGCGCCTCAAGGCTCGGGTCTTCGGGCATACCCCAATCGGGGACGGAGAAATCGGTGATCTGGGGCGCATCGTCTTCCATAGAAAAACTCATATCGCCAAAGAGCTCGCTTTGCCTGATGTCGATAACGCCGCGCTTGTATAGCTCGAGGACTGCCAAAAAAGTCACGACCAAAAGCTCTGCTGTGGGCTCGCTTCCCACCAGCTGCGAAAACGTGCTGGTACCTCTGCTTCTCATAGTGCGGTAGATACCCTCGACATGACGCTCCATCGATATCGGCACGGCAGCGATATGCTCGGCCTCAAGTAAGAAGGTCTCGCGGCGCGCGGCGATATCTGCGCAGATAACGGCAAGCCCGTGCAAGGTCACGCCCTCCAGGTAATCTGGAACCAAACCCACAAAGCCTTCTTCGATGCCGGCTTGGCGCGGATGCATGCGGGACTCGGCTTCCATGCGCGCTCCCAAAGAAGCAGCGGCGTTTTTAAATTTCTTGTAGTTGAGCAGCCTTGCAACCAGGATATCGCGCGTCTCTTCTGCCGTGAGGTCGGCAAACTCATCATCGTCGAGCTCAATTGCGCTGCGTTGTTCTTTGGGGATAAGGCTTGCGGCCTTGATCTGCAAAAGCGTTGCGGCTACAACCAGAAAATCACTCGCCACATCCAAGTCGAGTTCTTCCATGCGCTCGACCTCTGCCAGGTACTGATCTGCGATCTGAGAGATGCTGATGGCGCCGATATCGACCTTTTGCTTTGACACGAGCTGCAAGAGCAAGTCAAAGGGCCCTTGGTACGCGTCTATTTGCACACGGTAGGACAAATCAGCTGGAACCTTTCTGGTCAAAGCGATATCGACGTTGAGATTTTAGCGCAACACGAGCACGTATCTAAAAGCTGCGCTGCAGCTCTTGCAGCAAACGGAGAGATGCTGTCAAGCCAAAGCCGCACGCTACATGGGCAACAGCAGAGAAGAGATGTTTCCAGCTGTAAGCTGCAGATACCAGCTGAGAATATCGAGATTGGGGAAGAAATACGGAATGCCGATGATGAGCACGAGCAAGATAAACATGCCGTAGTGCTGCACCTTGTAATAGGTCCTCAAGGCAGAATCAGACAAAAGCGGGGCGATGATGGAGCTGCCGTCAAGCGGCGGAATGGGAAGCAGGTTGAAAAACGCCAGGCAGAGGTTGACCGAGCAAAAGTAGACGCCAAAGTACCAAACGCACAGCGTAGCGATATCCGTGCCGCCCACAAACAAAGACAGCCATGCGATACCCGCGCCTATGAGGCTCATGAGGATATTGCTTGCGGGACCCGCCAAACCAACGATGACTTCACCTTTGCGGATATCTTTGAAGTACGTGGGGTTGTACGGCACGGGTTTGGCATAGCCAAATACGAAGCCGGCTCCGCTCAAAATGAGCAATCCTGGGATGATAACCGTGCCAAACGGATCGACATGCGCCAAGGGGTTGAGCGTGAGGCGCCCGCCGTTTTTTGCAGTGGGGTCTCCCAGCTTATAGGCGGCAAAGCCGTGAGCGCACTCGTGCAAGACGATTGCCGGTACAAAAGCAAGCACCTTGATGACGCCCAAGATAATGTCGAGTTGCATATCAGAAACCATGTCGCTCCTCATGTTCGCGCTTAATCGCGTACGTCATACAGCAAGTTTTGCAGCACCGAGCACGCTACAGACAAAAGCACCTAGCGAGATTCTTCAACTCGCTTCATCTCGGCCTCGATCGTCGCAGAAAGCTCGAGCCACTCGGCTTCCAGCTTGGGCAGGCGCGCTTTAAGCTCGTTGTACTCGGACAGGCAAGCATCAAAGCGCTCTTTATCTGCATACAAGGACTCATCGGCCATAAGCGCGAGCAACTCCTCGTTACGTGCCTCATCGACTTCCATCTGGGCTTCAACTTGAGCCAAGCGCTCGCGTTCCTTTTTGAGGAGACGGTAAGCCCTGTTGCGCGCTTCGGCCTCGGCGCGCTTTTGCTCCTTGGTCTTTGGGGCAGAACCCTTGGTGGCAGCCCCCTTGTTGACCGTGGCCGTACGCGAGCTACGACGGTTGACGGTAATATCTGGAGCATGGTCAGGCTGATCTGCAGACGCATCGAAATCCTGACGCTTGGACATGCGGTGATTGATTTCTTGAGAGGTGGCTATGGGCTTGCCCTGCGCATCAACTTGCCCACTCTTGTATAAGAAGTAGTCGTAATCACCCTGGTAATCGGTGATAACTCCACCATCGACGTAGATGATGCGGTTGGCAACGGATCTGATCAGGTGGCGATCGTGCGTGATAAGCACGATAGTGCCCTCAAAGCTCTTAAGCGCCTGCTCCAAGATATCCGCGCTTGCGATATCAAGATGGTTGGTGGGCTCATCCAAGCACAAAAGGGGTGCAGGGCTCACAAGCATCTTGGCCAAAGCAAGACGGCATTTCTCACCACCGGACAAGACGCGAACTTTCTTATCAACGTCGTCCCCGCTAAACAAGAAGGCGCCGAGCAGGCTACGGACCTCGCTCATGGTCCATCCTCCGGCAACTGCGTCGAGCTCCTGGAAAACGGTCTTGTTAAGGTCGAGCTCCTCGAGCTGATGTTGGGCAAAGTAGCTCAGCTGCACATGGGTGCCGTTGACCAAACGGCCGCCATCGGGCTTCTCTGCACCGGCGATGAGTTTGAGCAGCGTGGACTTACCCGCACCGTTTGGACCGACGAGCGCGACCTTCTCGCCACGCCAGATATTGAGGTCGAGACCATCGTATACGGTTTTGTCGCCGTAGCTTTTCTTAACGCCCTCCAGATGCATGACGCAATCACCCGTGCGCTTGGGCTGCGGGAAATTAAAGTGCACCGTCTTCTTCTCTTCTGGGATGACGATGCGGTTTTCCATAATGCGCTCGAGCTTGCGCATGCGATCTTGCGCCTGCTTGGCCTTGGTAGCTTTATAGCGAAACTTCTCGACAAAAGCCTCCAGATGGGCGATTTCTTTATCTTGGGCCTCTTTCATGGCGATGAGCTGCTCACGGCGCTCAACGCGCTGGCGCTGGTAAGCGCTGTAGTTTCCCGTATAGAACTCCAGCTTGCCGTTGGCTATCTCCATAACGTTGTTGACCATACCGTCCATAAACGCGCGGTCATGGGATACAACCAAAACGGCTCCGTCGTAGCTTCTCAAAAAGTTCTCAAGCCAGCGAACCGACTCCAAATCCAAATGGTTGGTGGGCTCGTCAAGTAAAAGCACATCGGGCTGGGAGAGCAACAACTTTGAAAGCGCGATGCGCATCTGCCAACCGCCAGAGAACTCGTCGGTGGAGCGTTCCATGTCCTCTTCATGGAAACCCAAACCAAAGAGCACGCGCCTGGCAAGGGATTCTATGTTGTAGCCATCACGTGCCTCGTAGCGCGTGCGAAGCCTTCCGTACTCTTCCAAGAGGCCCTCATGGTCTTCTTGGCTGGAGGTTTCCAAGGCACGCTCAAGCTCTGCGAGCTTGTCTCCCATAGCGGCCACGTCGGCAACAGAGGTCATGACCTCGTCGATGACGCTTTTGCCATCCATCTCTATCGACTCTTGCTCCAAAAATCCCAAAGTGGTGTTTTTGGCATAGACGATCTGGCCGCTATCCGGCACGTCGTGACCGGCAAGGATATTCATCATCGTGGTCTTGCCGGCACCATTGGGGCCTACCAGGGCGATACGGTCCTTCTCGTTCACACGAAACGACGCATCCGCAAATAACGTGCGGACGCCGTAGGACTTTGTGATGTTCATAACGTTGAGAATCATAAGGTCAAAGTCTATCAGTCTGCGGGGTTTATTCAACAACAGCTTGCCCACACTGGGTAACGTAAAATTTCTTTCGCAAATTGACAGCTGAATACATCCAGATAGGAACGAACATGGCCCCATGCCATCGGTATTATTTGAAACGACCAAGAACCAAATAA
>CAVAPV010000029.1:0-25956 GCA_963590525.1 Agathobacter rectalis | reverse complement strand
CCCGTGCGGTTTGTGCGCGGGGCTTGGTTGTTGGGCTGGCGCAGATGCTTGGATGGTCACAAAAACAGGAATTGGTCATTTAAGTGGTCACCTTGGCAGGTTTTGGCTATGCACAAGCCTCTTGCTGCATATCTCATGGCGCGCCCTAGGCGTTCGCGATACGATAACCCCCGCAAGAGAGAACTCGAGGAGAGAACATGACCCAAAAGCTTTTGATGGGAAACGAGGCCTTTGCGCACGCCGCTTTGGAGGCCGGCGTCAACGTTGTGGCCGGTTATCCCGGCACTCCTTCGTCCGAGCTCATAGAGACGGTTGCCTCGCTGGTTGCCCAAGGCAAGGCGCACGGCGTGCATGTAGAGTGGTCCACCAACGAGAAAGCGGCGCTTGAGCTTTTGGCCGGAGCGTCCTATTGCGGCGCCCGCGTGCTCTTTACGTGCAAGCAGGTGGGCCTCAACGTGGCAAGCGACGCGCTCATGAGCCTCAACTACGTTGGCACCAAGGGTGGCTGCGTGCTGTTTGTGGCAGACGACCCCGGCCCCATATCCTCGCAAACCGAGCAAGACACGCGCCGTTTTGGCGCCTTTGCCAAGGTGCCCGTGCTCGATCCGTCCACGCCAGAAGAGGGCTTTGCGATGATGAAGCAGGCCTTCGAGCTGTCCGAGCGCTATGGCTGCCCTGTTGTCGTGCGCCCCACAACGCGCATCAACCATGCGAGCACCTATTTTGACGTGGCAGATGAGACCCATGCACGTCCGCTGCCTGCAGAGGGCTTTGTCAAAGACCCCAGATGGATCATCTTCCCGCGTCGCGCCTACCAGGCTCATGGAGAGATAAACACCCGTCTTGCCGCCATGGCAGACGATTTTGCCCACGATGAGAGCTGGACGCGTTTCAATCCCGTCTTTGAGACGACAAACAACAGGTCAACCATCGGCATCATGACTGGCGGCGTGAGTGCTGCGTATACGAGAGAAGCGCTCTGCCAGTTAGAGGCGCTTGCCGCAAAAGCGCAGGTAGAGTTGCCTTCTGTGCGCGTGATGCAGGTGGGCACGCCTTATCCCTTCCCGCATGACGCCGCGCTGGACTTTGTGCGCGGTCTGGATGCGGTCTTGGTTTTGGAAGAGCTCGATTACGTGCTAGAAGACGAGCTTTTGCGCCTTGCCGGGCGCGATAAGCTTGCGTTTGACGTTACGGGCAAGCTCACCGGCCATGCGAGCGACCGCGGCGAGAACAGCACGGACGACTGCCTTGCGCGCATTTGCGCCTTTATCGACGAGCGTCTGGGCACAAGCCTTGCAAGCTTGATTTCTGCTGCATCTCCTTACAGCTACCCGGCAGATGCCCAGGCGCTGCCGGTTCGTCCGCCCGTGCTGTGCGCAGGCTGCCCGCACCGCGGTAGCTTCTATGCCGTCAAGCGCGCTTTGGGCCGTCGCGAGGCAGTCTATTGCGGTGACATCGGCTGCTATACGCTGGGCAACGCTGCGCCGCTTTCTACAACCGACACCTGCCTTTGCATGGGCGCCGGCATCACCGTTGCGCAGGGCTTCTCTGTTGTAGAACCGCACAAGAAGCAGGTTGCCTTTGTGGGCGATAGCACGTTTTTTGCCAGCGGGCTTACCGGCTGTGCCAACGCCGTCTACAACCAGCACGACGTGACCGTCTGCGTTTTGGATAACGCGACTACCGCTATGACGGGCAAGCAGCCGCATCCGGGTACGGGTGTGACGCTCATGGGAGGTCAAAGCAAGCCCATCAAGATCGACGCCGTCTTAAAGGCGCTGGGCTTTGAGTGCATCGTCTACGCCAACCCGCTTGACCACGCCGCCGCCGTAGCGGCCGCCAAGGAGGCAATCGACTTTGTCGGCCCCAGCGCGATCATCTTCCAAAGCCCTTGCGTGCAGCTTGCAAAACCCAAGCCGGCGCTTGCGGTAGACGCGCAAAAATGTTCCGGCTGCAAGCTGTGCATCAGCTCTATCGGCTGCCCTGGCATCGGCTTTGACCCGTCTGCGACCGGACCCAAAAGCGATGGCAGGGGCCAAGCCTTTGTCGATGCCGGCCAGTGCAACGGCTGCGGGCTGTGCGCTCAGATCTGCCCGGTCAAGGCGATCGTGCGGCCCGATGCAGCAGACGGAGAGGAGGCCTGCCATGCTTAACGTCCTCATCACCGGCATCGGAGGCCAGGGTACGGTTTTGGCGGCAAAGCTCATGGCCCAGGCGGCGCGCAGCCGCGGATGGAAGGTCCGCACAGCCGAGACCATCGGCATGGCGCAGCGCGGAGGGTCTGTTGTGAGCCACGTGCGCATGGGCGATGAGGGAGAAGACGTCGCAGCTCCGCTGCTCAACCGCGCCACAGCCGATCTCATCGTTGCCTTTGAGCCTGGAGAGGCCGCCCGTTGCCTGCCGTATCTTGCATCCGGCGGCACTGTTGTCTGCGCGCAAAGCGCCGTGCAGCCTGTTACCGCTGCGCTCTCTGGTTGCGGATACAGCGGACAAGCTGCAGTCTGTGGCCTGCGTCAGGCGCTGCAGGGTAGCGATGCCAAGCTCGTTGTGGTTGACGATGTGGCGCTTGTGGAACAAAGCGGCGCGCGCAAGGCGCTCAACGTGATGCTTTTGGCCTGTGCGCTGCAAAGCGCCCAGCTGCCTATCACGGTCGACGATTTGCGCGATGCCGTGCGCGTATGCGTCAAGGAGCGCTTTGTGGAGATGAACCTTGCCGCCATCGATGCAGCCTTGGAGGTCTTGGAGCAGTAGGGCCTTGCACCTGCGAGCCGCCGCCGGAATCGTCTTTTTGCTTGCGACATGCGACGGGCAAATCGGATGCAGACGCGGGCGGGGGAGAGCGTATCTTTTCCGGTAGATTGCTGTGACTTGCAAGGGGTTGGCAATTGCATCGCGCAAAAGCCTTGCGCGCTTTGCACAAACGGCTACAATTAATCCTCGCGTCACACGCCAGTAGCTCCAATTGGTAGAGCGTCGGTCTCCAAAACCGAATGTTGTGGGTTCGAGTCCTACCTGGCGTGCCAGTAAATGCAAAGGCCTCCCAAAGCGGGAGGCCTTTTTGGTTGCCAGCTCAGCTCGACGTAGCTCAGCTCGGCGTGTCTGCAAGGGTGGGTTCTTAGTCGACAGCCACCATGACGTCGGTGGATTTGACGATGGCAACGGCCTTACCGCCTTCGACAAGACCCAACTCGTCGATAGAGGCGTTGGTGATGGAGCCGCTGATGCGCACACCGTCGGCATCCTCGATGGCCACATGGCCGTTGACAGCGCCCTTGTTGACAGAGACGACAGTGCCTTCGATCTGGTTGCGAGCAGAGATGCCCTTGATCTTCTCGGTGGCAAACATGACGTTGGAAGCCTTGATCACGGCGTAGCAGTCCTTGCCCTCGGCCAAGCCCAGCTCCTCGACAGCAGCCATGGTGATGTCGGCGGTGATGGGGTTGTGGTTGCCGCGGCAGATGACGACGACGGCGTTGACAGCGCCCTCTTTGACGGTCTTGACGGTGCCCTTGATCTGGTTGCGTGCAGAGATCTTCATGTGTAGTCCTCCAATGTGTTCTTGATACCGGCCTTTGGAGCTGGCGTTGTTACCGGTTTTTGCTGCCGGCGTTGCTGACAGGGCACAGACTACGCGGTGAGTCTTTTGCCTTGAAGGGCTTGAGACGATATAGCGTTGCGTTGTGCATGTTCGTGTACGTTCGTGCATTTTCGTGCACGGCTTGGAGTGCATCTGTGCGCATGCCCGCACGCCCGGACACCTGCTCTTTGCCACTTCCAATCCTTAAGACGGCCTCTGATCTGTACAGAGTTATACTCTTGCTTGTTTAATCTCTAAAACGATGAAAGGTGTCCAGCATGCGCGACGACAATGCGCTCACCGCCGAAGACGTGGCTTCGATCCTCAAGGTAAGCCGCTCGCAGGTCTACAAGCTGGTCAAGATCGACGAGCTCGGCTCCTATTATGTGGGGCGCAAGCTGCGTTTTACGATGGCCGATGTCGAGAATTACATCGCTCGCAGCCGGCAGAACAAAGCGCGCGAGATTGAGTCTGCGCAAAACGCCACAAGCGTCGCCAGCAAGGTGGCACCTGACGCCGCGGTCAAAGCGGCCGCAGCCGGCACGGCGCAACCCAGCTCTTTTGTCCTCGCCGGCAACGACATCGTGGGTGATGTGATCGCCAACTACCTGGCCGCAGCGGGCGTCATGATAGAGCGCACGTACGAGGGCAGCTACAACGCGCTTGTAGACCTCTACCGCGGGCAGGCGTCTGCCGCGCTCATGCATCTCTACGACGGCGCAAGCGACAGCTACAACGTCGAGGGCGTGCGTCGTCTGCTTCCCGGCGAGCCCGTGCGTGTCATCCGCTTGGTGCGCCGCCGCCAGGGCTTGATCGTGGCCAAGGGCAACCCGCTGGGGCTGCGCAGCTGGGAAGACCTCCTCAAACCTGGCGTGCGCCTCATCAACCGCGAGCGCGGCTGCGGGAGCCGTATCTTGCTCGACGAGCAGCTTGCGCGCCTGGATGTGGGTATAGAGCGCCGTTTGAAGATCGCGGGTTATGAGCGCGAGGCCAACTCCGGCCTTGCCATGGCGAGCTTTGTCGCGCGCGGGGCAGCCGATGCGGGCATTGCCGTCGAGCGCACTTTCCACCAGATAGACGGCGTGGACTTCATCCCCTTGCAAGACGAGTGGCTCGACATCGTCATCGCCAAGCAACCGCGCTTTGATCAGATGCTCGCTGCCATCACCAAGCTTGCCTGCATGCGGCCCTTTAGGGCAGATATTGGCAACATCATCGGCTACGACACCTCCAAGATGGGTCAGATCGTCTACGAAAGCTAAGTACGCGCAGGCATGCTGCAGCGCGCTAGGCGTACAATGCTTGGCTGTAGCGCTGCTAGACGTCGGCAGCTTGAGACAAGGAGGCGCATGCCCATGCAGATGAGCCAAGAACAGTTTGAGATCATCAAAAAGCAGCTCAAGAAGCTCACCGCCATCCCCGGCGGTTTCTACACCAAGAAGTTTGCCGGCATCGACATCGATGCCATCCAATCCCAAGAGGATTTTGAGAAGCTCCCCTTTACCGATAAGGCCGATCTTCGCGAGGCCTATCCCATGGGGCTTTGCGCCGTCCCCCAAAGCGAGATCGTGCGCATCCACTCTTCTTCTGGCACCACGGGCACGCCCGTTGTCATCCCCTACACCAAAAAGGACGTCGAGGACTGGGCCATTCAGTTCGCGCGCTGCTACGAGTACGCGGGCATCACGCGTGACGACGTCATCCAGATCACCCCGGGCTACGGCCTGTGGACGGCGGGCATCGGCTTTCAGGCCGGCTGCGAGCGCTTGGGCGCTATGGCCATCCCCATGGGGCCGGGCAATACCGAAAAACAGCTTCAGATGATGCAGGACTTTGGTTCCACCGTCTTTTGCGCTACCAGCTCCTACGCGCTGCTTTTGGCCGAGGAGATCGAGAAGCGCGGCATCCGTGACAAGCTCAAGCTCAAAAAGGGCGTTATCGGCTCGGAGCGCTGGGGCGATAAGATGCGCGCGCGCATCTCCAACGAGTTGGGCGTGGAGCTTTACGACATCTACGGCCTGACCGAGGTCTACGGTCCTGGCATCGGCATCAACTGCAAGGCCGACAGCGCCATGCACATCTGGTCGGACTATCTCTATATCGAGGTCATCGACCCGGATACGGGCGAGGTCGTGCCCGACGGCCAGCCCGGAGAGATCGTGCTCACCACCCTGCAAAAGGAGGGCGCGCCGCTTATCAGGTTCCGCACGCATGACCTAAGCCGCATCGTGCCCGGCCAGTGCGAGTGCGGAAGCCCCCATCCGCGCATCGACATCATCACCGGCCGCACCGACGATATGGTCAAGGTGCGTGGCGTGAACATGTTCCCCGCTCAGATCGAGGAGGTCATCGCCTTTACCGACGGCGCCTCCAGCGAATACCAGGTGATGATCGACCATGTCAACGGCCGAGATCACATGACGCTGTTCTTTGAGACCGACCGTCCCAAAAGCGAGTGGCCCAAGATCGAGGAGAATCTGGCGAGCATCTTCAAGGGCAAGATCGGCATGACGCCGCACGCCAAGGCCGTGGCGCTGGGCGAGCTTCCCCGCAGCGAGAAGAAGACGCGCCGCATCTTTGACAACCGCTACTAGCGCCAGCGCGCTGCTGGCATCTGCTTGCTGCAACACCGGCTTAAGCCGATGATCAGCGGCATCTTATAACGCAAGAAACGCCCGCGAGCCTTATACAGCTTGCGGGCGTTTTTGTGCTTGGCGAGTGTAGGCGCGGTTGAGGGCCGCTTGTGCTGATGATTGCGGGCCTACTCCAGGGGCAGACCGCCTGCTGCCTGCACGCCCTCCACAGCGGGGATGGTGGCAAAGCCGGCTTCGAGCTCTTCATCGGTGGGGATGTGGTCTTCCAGCGTGCCGTTGGTAAAGGCGTCGTAGGCAACCATGTCAAAGTAGCCGGTGCCGGTCAGGCCAAAGAGGATGGTCTTTTCCTCGCCGGTCTCCTTACATTTGAGTGCCTCGTCGATGGCCACCTTGATGGCATGGGAGCTCTCGGGTGCGGGCAGGATGGTCTCGAGCTTGGCAAACTTCACGCCGGCCTCAAAGACCTCGGTCTGCTTGACGGCAACGGCGCGTGCGTAGCCGTCGTGCACGAGCTTGGAGACGATGGGGCTCATGCCGTGGTAGCGCAGGCCGCCTGCGTGGTCGGGGGAGGGCAAGAAACCGTTGCCCAGCGTGTACATCTTGCACAGCGGGCAGGTTTGGCCTGTATCGGCAAAGTCGTAGGCGTAGCGGCCGCGCGTCATAGAGGGGCAGCTGGCAGGCTCGACGCAGATGAAGTCTGTGTCTGGATGGGTGCCGTCGAGCTTGTCCTTCATAAAGGCTCCCATCAAGCCGCCCACGTTGGAACCGCCGCCTGCGCAGCCGATGACGACATCCGGGTACTCGCCCAGTTCCTCAAGCGCTGTCTTGGACTCCAGACCGATGATCGACTGATGCAAGACGACCTGGTTGAGCACACTGCCCAGCTGATAGCGGCCGCGGTTGTCGGGCACGTGCAGGGCCTTTTCTACAGCCTCAGAGATCGCAGTGCCAAGCGAGCCGGTGGAGTTGGGGTTGTCGGCCAGCATCTTGCGGCCGATCTCTGTCGTGTCAGACGGGGACGGCGTCACGTTGGCGCCAAAGGTCTGCATGATGTTGCGGCGGAAGGGTTTTTGCTCGTAGGAGCATTTGACCATGAAGACCTCGCAGTCAAGGCCGTAGTGCGCAGCGGCCTCAGAAAGCGCGGTGCCCCACTGGCCTGCGCCGGTCTCGGTCGTGATGGTGCTCAGGCCCTGCTGTGCGCCGTAGTAGGCCTGCGCCAGCGCGGAGTTGAGCTTGTGCGAGCCGGAGGTGTTGTTACCCTCGAACTTGTAAAAGATCTTGGCGGGCGTGCCCAGAGCCTTCTCTAGGTTGTAAGCGCGGCACAGCGGGCTTGGGCGATAGACCTTGTACATCTCGCGGATGCCCTCGGGGATCTCAAAGTAACGCGTGTCGTCGTCGAGTTCTTGGCGGATGAGCTCGTCGCAAAAGACGGGGCGGATGTCGTCGAACTCTGCGATCTTGCCGTTGGGAAGGCGCATGGGCTCGGGTTTTTGCGGCATGTCTGCGCGGACGTTGTAGTACTGGGTGGGGATCTGGTCCTCGCGCAGGTAGAGGCGGTAGGGTTCGGTTGCGTTGGTGGTGTTGTCGTTGCTCATGGTCTCGTCCTTTCTGGTTTGCCAGCGCATCTTGCGCTTGCAGGCTTGTCGTTGGTGCAAGGTGCGCTTGGCCATAGCGCGCCTTGCTGGCGATGGTTAGCCTGTTTGCCATGAGGAGACGAAAACAGCCCGCCCCCAAAGTGCAAACATGCTCTTCAAGGACGGGCTTTCTAGTAACGAAAACTCGCGGTGCCACCTTGATTCACCCCGTAGGGTGCTCTTTTAGGATGCCATCACATCCGTGGACTCTAACGTGGTCTTTACGTCGCAGCTTTCACTGCGCCCTTAGCGGCCCATTATGATGGCTTGCTACTGCTCGGATCTCAGCTGCCCGAACTCTCTGTATGCGCGTCGGCCACCTTTACTCCCGCCTCAACGGTTTAGGTGTATTTGGTTGTCAACCTGACGGCACTTTAAGCCCGCTGGTGTAGAGGCGTCAAGAGGGGATTTTGGGATTTTTCCTGCTGGAAACAAAAGAGGGTTTTGCAGGTGATGAGACTGCGTATGTGAGGTGTGTGTCTGTGCGGTGGCTTGCTGCAGGGGAGCTGTTTAAGTCGCGCGTACATGAAATTTCATGTTGCATTGATTTGCGCGTCTCTGGTTTTAATGTCCTGTTTACCTGCAACTTTGGCATCTGGTTGTTGTAAGGCACAATAATTAATTGCGTACTATTTATAGATGATGAAATTGAAACGGACGCTATTGATAGTGCATGTGCTGAGTCATCTGTCATCCTGAGCGCAGCGGTCTTCAAGGTACGCCCCAGGTGTGTCATCCTGAGCGAAGCGAGCAACGCGAGCGTAGTCGAAGGATCTAAACGCGAGCCACGATGGATTGCAGGTCTTGTCATGTTGCGAGAACAGGGCCGGTGCATGTGCACGTGGGGGCCGTCAAGGTACGCCCCAGGTGTGTCCTCCTGAGCGCGGCGGCCGCAAGGTCGCGGAGTCAAAGGATCTAAATGCGAGTCCCGATGGCTTGTAGGTCTCGGCATGCCGCGGGAACAGGACCGGTGCGTGTGCGCGTAGGGGCCGTCAAGGTACGCCCCAGGTGTGTCCTCCTGAGCGCAGCGGCCGCAAAGCCGCGGAGTCAAAGGATCTAAATGCGAGTCCCGATGGATTGCAGGTCTCGGCATGCCGCGAAAACAGGACCGGTGCGTGTGCACGTAGGGGCGGGCACTGCCCGCCCGCATAGGTTGCAGTGGCTTGCGTTTATCCTCGCATCCCCAGCACGGCATCTATTCTGCGGCGTATGCCTTCGAGGATGTAGTCCAGCCTTGGCAGCGCGAAGACGCTTTTCTCCAGTATGCTCGCCGCTTCTTCTACGAAACCGTCTAGTACCTGTGGGTCGAGCCATTCCATGTGTCCGGCAAGGTAGAGCTGACGGTTGGGCGTTGCGTCAAAAGGCAGCGAGGTGAAGGACCAGTCTCTTTGTGCCACCGCGGACTCGTCTTTATCAAACCAAAGGCTGTTGCCGCTATCGAAGAGGGGAGCGCAGCGCAAAGCGAGTGTGTCAATGTCCCTCACGAGGCCAAAGTTGCGCAGGTGGCGATCGTTATTGGCGATGATGCTGTCGCATACAATCATTTTTGAGAGTGCCGTTTCCACGTCTTTGACGCGCATACCCATGTTGCGGCAAATGCGCAGGTAGGCGTCGTAATCGGGCTCTCCTTGGCGTTTACCTTGCGTTGCAAGCAAGCGCGATGCCGGGATGTACTCTTCTTCCTTGGTCACAAAGCAGGGACAAGAACTTGCAACCGGGTCCCCTTTTGCGTCTTTAACCAGGGAATACTCAACGTAATCTTCTGCGTCGAGCAACCTTTTGTGCAACGCCGTGGCTACGAGCTCATTGACGGGCTGCTGGTCTGTCCAAGGGTTGCAGCCCTTGAGAAGTAAGCGCTTGCCGTTCTGACATACCCAACGCTTGGGCAGGGCGCCTTCCGAGGTGTTGTCCGGGGAGTCGAGGCCTACCTGCGCAAGCCAAGCGTCCCAACCGAGTGTGCCGCCCTCTACCGTGCTGCTGGCGGCCTCTGCCTCTGGGCCGAAATCGTTTTCGAAGTAGTTGATGTTATTCCAGCTGACGTCGTCATGCGCGGGACGGATCCAGTATTGGTCGGAGAGCGATAACCCTAGGTTTCTGAAGGGGATTTGCTCGGGGCTCTCAAGGCCCAACTGGGCCAGTTTGGCATCCAAGCCTGCGCGCGACCCGGGGATGCTGCGATGATCCCACCAGTCCTTGAGCGCGTCGTTGTTGCCGTTGCCTGCCTGAGTGACGCAGCCTAGCGGTGCACGTGCAGCATCAATGACGTTGAAGATCTTGAAATCATTGCTTTGTTCGCGATAGTTGAACTCCATAACGGGATAGTTTCCGTTCATGAGTACATAGGGTTCGCCCTTGCGCGGACGTCCGGCGGGGAGTGCGATGAGCACACTACCCTCCTCGCCGCCGTTGATGAGCCAACGGTGGTTTATCTGCACGGCGTCAATGGTGCCTTGCTTGATGCGTTTGTATATGGCTTGGACGCTGACGCCGAGTTTCTCTGCCGCTTCCTTAACTGTGAGCATACGGTCCATATTCATCCCTTTCGCTCACTTTTAGACAAGCACATTCTACAAAATGGTTTAATCGGATTCAATAATGGTTTAACAGGATTGCATAATGGTTTAAAACCGTCGATCAGCGCCTGCTGCCCCAAAGAGGACCTATGGATCAAGCGATTGGAGCTTCCATGACATCACGATGAACATATTGTCTAAATGCGAGCCTGACGGCTTGCAGGTCTCGGCATGCCGCGGGAGTAGGACCGGTGCATGTGCGCGTAACGGCCGCAAAGCTGCGTAGTCGAAGGATCTAAATGCGAGCCTGACGGCTTGCAGGTCTCGGCATGCCGCGGGAGTAGGACCGGTGCATGTGCGCGTAACGGCCGCAAAGCTGCGTAGTCGAAGGATCTAAATGCGAGCCTGACGGCTTGCAGGTCTCGGCATGCCGCGGGAGTAGGACCGGTGCGTGTGCACGTAGGGGCGGGCACTGCCCGCCCGCATAGGTCGCAACAGGCTGCAAGTAATGTAAATTCCCTCTTGCCTTGAGATATTGGCGCCGTTATCATAGACAAGCTTGTGTAAATTGCATTGGTCGGTAACCAATGCGGCTTTAAGGAGACTTAATGCGACCCAATATTCACCCTGAGTACAAAGAGTGCACTGTCCGTTGCTCTTGCGGCAACACCTTCAAGACCCGCTCCACTGTGAGCGAGATCGTGGTCGAGCTTTGCAACGAGTGCCATCCCTTCTACACCGGTCAGCAGAAGTTTGTTGACACTGGCGGACGCGTCCAGCGCTTCTCCAACAAGTTCGGTTCTGCTGCTGCTCGCGTTAAGGAGCAGGAGGCTGCCAAGAAGGCTGCTAAGGCCGCTGCTGCTGCCGAGGCCGAGGCTGCCAAGAAGGCCGAGCGCGAGGCTAAGGCTGCTGCTAAGGCCGCCCGTGCTGCCGAGTATGCCAAGAAGGCCGAGGAAGAGGCCGCTAAGGCTGCCGAGGAGGCACCCGCAGAGGCTGAGGTCGAGGCTGTCGAGGCAGAGGCTGCTGCCGAGGCTACTGCAGAGGAGTCCGCTGAGTAAGCAGACTGCAAAGCTGCAAGGCATGCAAAGGAGCCGCCCATCGGGCGGCTCCTTTTCTTTTGTGCTCTGATTTTGGTTGCGCCTGCGATATTGCGCTTTATTTACGCACCTGCGCATGTGGTCACGCTGGCAGGATTTGGATAAAAAAGTGGTCACGTTGGCATGAATTGGTTATGGCTACTTTTTATGCAGTGCCATTTCCTGCCAACGTGACCACTTAGATGACCATTTCCTGCCAACGTGACCATGGCATATGTCCAGTAAAAAGCCGACGACCCCCGGCGAAGGCGACTTTCCAAGTTTGCAAGGTGGGGTGGGGTAGGAAAAGTCGTCTTCGCCGGAGGTCGTCGGGGCCTTTGGAAAAAGGCCGAGAGAGAAAGAGGAAGAAACGGAGCCGCCGGTGAGGGGATGAGGAAGGAAGAGGGAAGGAGTTCCGACGGCTCCGTACGTAGAGGGTTAGTAGATCGAGTAGAACGTGATGCCCACGTTGTAGAACGCCACGCGCATGCACACGGCGCCGGCGATCGCGCATACAGTGCCGATTACAGCGAGCACCTTGGCCTGCTTGGGCTTCTTCCATGCGATAGCTGCGCAGACAACGGGACCAACGCCGCCTAAGATCACACCGCCAACCCACAGCAGAGCAAGTTGGCTGGCCACAACGCTTGAGGTGTCGATCATGCCGTTGTTGGGGTTGATGGGATCGAAGTAGTTGCCAACGTTGTTGAAGCTGTCGCCGGAGGCACTGATGAAGATGCCGTAGGCGATCAGCAGCACCAGGCCGACGACACCCGCGATGAGCGCGCTCTTGCTCACCGGCGTCACATCATCGCCCTTAAGGGACATGATGAAGGCAAAGGTGAGCGGGCCGGCCAGCAAGGCGGCCGCCAGCAGAGAGCCGATCTCGAGCACGCTGTTCCAAGCGGGACGTGATGCCATCATGTAAGAGTGGCCGCAAGCGACAAGCAGCACCACGCCAAAGATGATGGCGCAGATGGCGCACCACTTGCTGGGCGTGCCGCCGTCGGCGCTCTTGCGGATCTGCACAAAGTAGATATCCATGAAGATGAACAAAACCACGATGGCGGCCAGCTCCTGCGTGATGCCGGAGGTGGGATTGCCAAAGCCGTTGAAGATACGCAGCGGACTGGCTAGATGGAAGAGCACCGCCACGCCGGACACAGCCAAGATCACAACGGATGCGATCAGTGCAATCATCTGGGACTTTTTGCCCTCGCCCTTAATGGCTGCAAAGGCTTGAAAGCCAAAGAGGCCGGCGGACCAAGCAAGACCAGTGGTGAAGATGATGAGAGGCCATTGAAGTTCCATGATTACTCCTCTCCCTGCCACTGCTCGTTGCGCAGGATGTAGACAAAGGACGGGTCGTTGCCAGTGTTGGGCAGGTGATGCACCTCGGAATCCTCATAAGGCTTCACGGGGTAGGCGTTGTCCTCGCCTGTGACATCGCCCAACTTCATGCGGCCGGCGGCCTGAGCCTCGTAGGAGCGGTCGTTGAGATCGGGACCGGGGCACTCGAAGCTCTCGATGCCCTGCTCGAGATCGCCAAAGAAGCGCGCGCGGCCGCCGCACTGGGCGACGCATTGGGGCAGCTCACCTTGGGCGATCTTCTGCTCGCACAGCGTGCACTTCTCTACAACGCCCTCGTCCTCATTGAGGTAGCGAACACCGTAAGGGCAGGCCATAGCGCAGAACTGGCAGCCGATGCACTTGGACTTGTCGATCTGCACAGTGCCGTCATCTGCCTTGTGCGATGCGCCCGTGGGGCACACGTGCACGCAGGAGGGGTTCTCGCAGTGCTGACACTGCACGGTTAGGAAGTAGGTGTATACGTCTGGCCAGTTGCCGCCCTCGGTACGGGGATTGGGTCCGATGCGCAGCACCTTGTTCCAGTAGTTGCCCACGGGAACGTTGTTTGCGACCTTGCAGGAAACGCTGCAGGCCAGGCAGCCCACGCATTTGTTGAGGTCGGTGAGAATCGCGTACTTAGTCATGGCTTAGGCCTCCCCTCGTGCAGACTCGTAGTCCGGCAGCCATTCCTTGAGGCGCGGGTCGTCGGACGTGTGGATAATCTCGGTGCCGTCATCGCCGCAGGGAACGGGGTTGCCAAAAGGCGAGTTCTCTGCCGTGGCCTTGTAGACCTTGACGGGATAGGCGCGCAGGTTGGAGGAACCAACGATGCGGTCTTGGGCATGGCGGTCGAGCAGGCAGTTGACGCCGGAGAGCTTGAAGCCGTGATCGGCCTGGTCAAGCTCGGGGTACCACCATTGATGCTCGGCGTTGACCACGCCGGGGGCGATGCCGTAGTAGAGGTCGACCGTCTGGCGGATCTTGTGAGAGAACGCGGGCGTGTAGTCGGTCTCGGGGAAGTTGGTCTCGATCCAGACCCAGTCGCCCTGCTTGACGCCGATCTTCTCTGCGTCGGTGGGGTTCATCTCCAGACGCGGAACAGGCCACAGCTCGCGGCACCAAGGCAGCTGCCTGTGCTCGGAGTGGAAGTACGTACCCTGGCGACGGCCGCTTGTGAGCAGGAAGGAGTTGTCATCCGTGTAGGAATCCGGCTCGTTGACCGGGCTGTGCACGGCCTCGCGGAAATGCGGGAAGGCCTCTTTTTCGGAGAACTTCTCATCCGTGAAGGGAATGGTGACTGCCTCGCCGTCGTTGTCCACGCCGTTGATCAGCCAGGACTCGAGGACGGTGGACCAGATCTCCTGCTTGTGGGTGGTGGTGTTCCAGCCCTGATGTTGCTTGGGTACCGGCGGGAAGCCGCCGGATACATTGCCGTTGCCGGTCTGGTAGCGGCGGTAGGTGCCCCATTCGGCCTTCTTCTCGACCTTGGAGTCAAACCAGCCGTTCTTTTGGAACTCCTCTTTGTAGTCGCTCCACTTGGGGATTCGGAAGCCACTGAGAGCGACCTCGTTGCAGGCGGCGACGCACTCGTCGCCTTCCAGCCACTTGGCGCCGTGCTTGGATTCGTCAAAGTACGGGACACCTGCGGCCTTGTAGATGCCGACGACAATCTCCATATCGTTTTTGGCTTCTCCTGGCGGGTCGATGGCCTTGCAGGTGGCGCCAAAGGCGCCAGAGGAACCCTGGCTCTTGCGGATGCAGTCGAGCTCCATCCAGTGGGCAGCGGGCATTACGATGTCGGCGACCATGTCCACGCAGGGAGTGTGCCACAGGTCGATGGAGCACCAGAAGTCGAGCTTGCAGAGGTTTTCGGCGTTGTAGATGCTGTTGCCCTGGTTCATGAAGTCGCCGGTCTGGCCGATGCCACAGCTCACCTTGTAGGGGTCGCCGCTGTTGATGGCGTCGTAGACGGCGGTGCAATCTGCCCAAGAGGGGTTGCAGTCTGCGCCGATCATGGGGAAGTTGATCTTGCCCAAGATTTTCTCTGTGGAATACGCGGGAATCTCGGGCGAGTCGCCCGTGGTCATGGCAAGGTCGTAGATGGGCCAGCCGGGCGTGGAGCCGCGCATGCCGCCGGGAACGTCCATGTTGCCGGTGATGCCACAGACCAGGTCGCAGGCTCGCTGGTTTTGGACGGAGTTGCAGGCGTGCTCGGGGGCCAGCATGTACTGGATACCGCCGTTGCCGTAGCCCGTGGAGGGATCCACGCGCGTGGCGTAGGTGATGGCGGCGTTTTTGAGGGTCTCAGCGTCAACGCCGGTGATCTCGGCGGCCTTGTCCGGAGTGTAATCCTGCAGGAAGTCGATGTAGTGCTCCCACACGGTGCGGACCTTGACCTTCTTGCCGCTCTTGAGAGTGACGGTCATGCCGCCGTCCTCGGTGAAGAGGGCGGGGTAGAGGCCATCCGGGAAGTCGGTGTAGTCGAGCACGAAGCCCTGGCTTTGACCGGTGGCGTCCAAGCCGGGCTGCTTGGCTTTCTTGCCCTTGGTGGCGGGCTTCCAGTTCTCGCCTTCCCAACCGGGGTTGTCGCAAGTGGTGTCGTAGTAGGACAGCTTGCCGTCGAGCTCGTTGAGGACCATGAAGCGGCCGTCGCTGCCGCCTTCCTTGAGATCACTCTCCTTGAGCAGGCGCGTGATGATCTTGGCGGACTGCTCGCTGCTGGAGCACTTGGAGGGTTTGAAGTCCTCGTCCTCGATCACCAGCATCGGAGCGTTCATCCACTTGCGCACGTAGAGTTCGTCGATGAGATCGTTTTCGATGATGACCTGGGCCCAGCAGTTGGCCACGGCGCCGTCGGTTCCGGGACGCAGGTTGACCCAGATGTCGGCCTCCTTGCCAAGGTTGGTCTGGCGCGGGTCCACCAGGATGTGCGTGTTGGCACGGGTGGCAACGTCGACGGTGGTACGGCAGGAGTCGTCGTAGTTAGAAAGCTCGCTGGCGCCGCCCCACTGGACAAAGACGCGCGGGCGACCGACGACTTCCATCCAGCTCCAGGCGTTGGAGTCGTTGAGCTTGGTGGCGTAAAAACGCGGACCCTTGCAGATCTCATTGGCCTGGATGCCGTTGGGCGAGCCGAAGCAGTACTTCAGCGCGCCGTACGGGCCCATGGCCCAGATGCGGCTGGTACCGCCCATGAAGATGCAGGTCTCGTTGCCATACTTCTTCTGCAGGCTTTGGATGGTCTCGGCCGTGGTCTTGTAGGCCTCGTCCCACGTGATGCGCTCCCACGCCGGGTCCTCGCCCTTGGCGGCGGTACGCTTCATCGGGTAACGGAGCCTGCTGGGGTGATACGCCGCTTGCAAGGACGACTGTCCCTTGGCGCAGTGGTTACCGGAGCTCTGGAAGGCGCTCTCATCACCTTCGGATTTAATGACGCGTCCGTCTTGGACGGTCACCCACACTCCGCATTCCATTTTGCCGCAGCCTCGGCAGCAAGAACGAATGTGCTTGACCTCTCCCGCAGCACTCGTCGTGGCCTCATCGGCAACAGCTAGGGTTTGCCCGCCGATCCCGGCGGCGCCGATCGCGGCTGCAGTAGCGGCAGCCATCTTCGTGAACGTTCGACGTGTCATAGACAATTTCCCCATGTTTCCTCCTTTCATCGCAACGAAGATGGATGCAAGTTACGTTGCACACGGCTCTGTGCACATCGTCCAAGAAGGCCAAAACTGCGTTTTTTTGCATCATGTTTTAAGCACGATATGGCTCTGACCAGTGCTTTTTCAAAACAGGTGCACAAAGGCGCTTTGCATGGGACATTAAGTGCGCAATGCCACCGGTGCGACGCAAATGCGCTTTTGTAAAGCTGTCTGCACTGCTTGATTTAAGTAATTCAATGCTCGTTTGGTTAAGATGTTTTCGCTACAGGAAACTTGCTATGAATCGCTATCACGGCACGCGGGGGCGCTCTCAAGAGACGATGACGTGCTGGCGGTATTGGAAGAGGAAGAGAGGCGCTATGACGGCATGCAAGGGAAATCCCGATGCAAACGTTGATAACAGCGGCGATGCGTCCAGAGCCGATGCCAGCGCAACAACAATAAAAGGCAGCAGCCGCGAGACTAAGCCCAAGCCATCAATGCAGTTGCCCGCTAGCCAGTTGGGTCAAGCATGTCGTAGCTGCGACAGGCAATGCGGTGCTTGCGACAACAGCTCGCAGGACAAGGGTGCCAAGCGTCGTATCCTGCCGTCGGCTGGCGAGCTTGCCGTCGGCGCTGCTTGGGGTTGTCTTTCGGCTTGGGTCAGCATGTGCTTTAAAAGCGTCAACATGTACACAGAGACCGGGGAGCCCGTCCTCGACGCTACGTATTTGATAAGCATCGTCACCATCTGCATCGTGCTCTTTGCTGCGGCGCATTTCGATGCGCTTGTGGAGCGCTGCATGAAAAACGCCGCTTTTCGTAGGGCTATGCCCATAGGAATGTCTGTCTCCACGCTGCTCATGACGGCGGGGGCCTACGCCCACGGCGCCTCCAGCCTTGCCATCACCATTGCCGCCGGCGTGCTTTCAGGTGCGTTTTCCGGTGTTTTCCTGCTGCGCATAGGTATAGCCTTCAGCAAGCTGTGCCTGCATGCATGCGTGACCGGCGCCGCTGTGGGCATTATCATGCAGCCCTTGCTCTTCACGCTGTTTTTGCTGTTTGGCAGCTTGGAGGCGACGGTGTTTGCCACGAGCATTCCGTTGCTTTCCTCTGTGTTTCTCTCGTTTGGTATGAGGGAGCTGGAGCGTCAAGGTGTGGCCCCTGGCATAGACAACGAGTGTTTGGGCGATGCCTGCGGCCTTACGGCGCAAGGTGCGGCCATAGCACAAGACGCGCCGTTCATCCCGCGCGAACGAGAGCTCTTCACCATCAAGCTCGCTATCGGCGGCTCCTTGGTTTGCTTTGCGAGTGAGGCTGCGCGCACTCTCTACATCCAGCTGGGCACGGTGAGTCTGGGCGCTGTCACATATGCAGGTGTTGAAGGGCTGGCCTGGTTGGTGGCCACATGCGTCATCTTGGCCATCACCTTGGTGCTGCTCACTATGAAAACCGAGCGCATGGCGCGCAATTGCTACCACACCATCATGATCATGCTGGTGGTGGCGTTGGCATTGCTTCCGGGGGCTGTGCTCCACGGCCAATTGTTCGCGCAAGTGGGAGAGGCCCTCAACAGCGCTGCGTACTCGTGCTTCACGATGCTCATCTGGGTGGTTATGATCAGCTTTGCGGCAAGACACTCCAATGCCACTATCCGCATCATTGCGCATGCGCGCGCTGGCTGGGCCACCGGCTCGCTAGCGGGTATGCTGATGGGACGCTTGGTCCTTTATGCGTTGGGGCTTTCTGTCGACAACGTCTTGCTTGTGATGATTTTGGGTATCGTGGCGATTTTGGTCGGTATCGGGTTTGCCTTCACAGAGACAGACCTTGCGCGTTGCATGGACATCCTGCCCCTGCAACGCAAACAGCGTTTTCGCGATAAATGTCAGCGTGTGGCAAAAGACCATGCCCTCAGCGAGCGTGAGACCGAGGTCATGGTCTTGCTTGCCAAGGGCAACAACCTTACGTATATCCAAGATAAGCTTTTCATTTCTAAAAGCACGGCCAGCACGCATCGTCAGCATATCTACCGCAAAATGAACATCCATAGCCAGCAAGAGCTCATCGACATGGTGCAGGAACGGGATTAGAAAGACCCTAGCGGTTGTAAACCTGCTTGCATTTGAGCAGATCGCGCATAACGAGCCAAGCCTGGTCTTGACCGCCCAGCTGACGCTTGGCACGTCTCATGGCGTAGCGAACATGCCGGTCGGAGGTTAGATCGTCCGTTGCGACCTCGTCATGCAAGGTGATGGCTTGCGCTGGGCAGATATCCACACAGCTGCCGCATTTGACGCAACGCCTTGCAAAGTGGTCGACGCCAAAGGTGCCGTCTTCCTCATCAAATTTGGTTATCGCCGCTGTGGGGCAAAACACTGCGCACATTTGGCAGGATTCGCACTTGTCTACGTCTATCTCGACGTGACCCCACAGGCGCGTGGAAACCGGCACGTCTTGCGCGCTGCCAGCGGCGTCGAGCGCAGTGAGCAGCCTTTTGCGACGGCCGGGGATAGCATGCGGCAAGGTGCCGTCTGCCCCAACCTTGCGCAGCTCAAGCTCGTGGGCGTTGCCATCGTCTAGCTCTGCGCCCGGCGCAGAGGTGCGCATCTGGGAGGCAGCTTGCTGCGTCATCTGCCCAACATGTGCATGGGGCTCTTCTACCAAGGCGGCGCTCGAGGGCACTTGCCACGCCTTGAACAACTCGTTAACGGTGGCGCAGGTTTGGGCGGCGGTTTTTCCACCGTTCTTGTACGGGCAGGCCTGGCAGTCGCCCTTGAGAAGCTCGATCTGCGTGGCGCCAGAGGCGGCAAGCATCGCCATCAGGCTCTCTTCGACGCGGCCCAGGCAAGTCACCCGCACCGCTTCCAAGACGCCTTTGTCGGCAACGGCCCCCTGCGGCGCCTGCTCGCAGGCTATGCGGACGCAGCCGCTCTCTTGCTCTATGCCCGCAGCACACTGCTTGAAGAGCTCGGCATCGCTGGGGGCGCATGCCTCTAATGCGCTGGTTGGGCACAGCGTGGCGCAGGTCCCGCAACCGATGCATTTGCTCTCGTCAACGCTCAACACCCCATCCTCGATGCTGATGCAGCCCGTGGTGCAGGCCTGCGCGCATCGGCGGCAGCTGGCATGGCGATTGCGGACCACGGCGCAGCGTCCCTCATGCACGGTGATATGCGCGCTCTGCAGCTTTTGCAGCTGCTCAAGCATCTCTTGTACGTCCTTCATGGCGCTACTCCTCAAACGCGCCGGCAGCGCTGTCAAACTCGCGCACCGTGTCGTCCGCATACTCGATGCCCCACGTGCTCATGTCGATATCGAAGGCAGGCTCATGCGGCCAAGCAAAAGCAGGCTCTTCTGGCTGCGCTGCGGCGTCGGCATCAGCAATGTCGGTAGCCTCGGCATCAGCGGTCTCATCCACAGCGGCGGCAACGTCACTGGCTTCTTCTTCTGCACGGCTCTGCTCTTCTGCGCGGGCTTGTTCTAACTGAGCCTCATAGCTTGCAGCAGAGGGTATGCGCACGCAGGCAACGCTGTCGTCTAGCACGCCTTGCGCATAGAGCTTGCGCACCTGCTCTACAGCCTCGAGCACGGCATCGTTATCTACGTTGGAGTTTGAATCCGTTTTGATGCAGATGAGCGCGTTGCCCTCAAAATCCAGCTCCAGCCATCGATACGGCATGGCGAGCTGGCCGCGATCTGCAAACTGCGTGTTGGCGGCGGTTACCGTGGAGAACACCTTGTAGAGCATGTTGCGCAGCCACTTGGGCATGACGGCGTCCCACTGCGCGCAGCTGTCTTGATCATTGGCATCCCAATACGGCCTGCGTAGTTTGATGGTGAACCGCAGATTGTTGTGCGCGTCTTCTTGGGCGCACTCAGGAAGCTCCCGTGCTAGGACAGGAGCGATATATGAATATGCGCGTTTGATCCCATCGATGTCTTCTTTGGTGCAAACGTGCTGGTCAAGACTCATTTTGAGGATGAGCGTGGGTCGAATAATCGAGGTCATGGTTTCCTCAACCTTTCGGGTCACGCGCTTCCCCACCCGGCGGACAGTTTGAATCACAACGAGCAAAAAAGTCAATGTTTTTCTGAAAAAATCTTCTTGACTCTGCCGCTTTTGCTACCTAAGATGCGTGGCGGGGAGTTCGCCTTCTGGCGGACATAGTTTGCAAATCAAAGATAGAGCCTCTGGTGAGGGTTCTGCATGCACGCTTAGCGCGCATGCCCTGCAAGCATATGTCCATTTGGAGGGTAGGACCCATGAGCAAGAACCTCGATTTTGATTATCTCTTTGAGCCTGAGCTCGATTTCTTCGATCCCAATACAAACGCAGAGAAAACAGCGGAAAATGCTGCCAGTGACGCTTCTTGCGGCAGCGATGCCGCAACAGGCAGTGTTTCGCTGGCGCATGCAGAGGCTCCCAAGCAAGACGAGCGTCCCGCAGCGGAGCGTATCGGCAGCTTGCTCGAGTCTATGAAAGGTCAGCGCAAGGTCTTTTTGCAGACGCTTGCGTTTTGCGACGAGCCCAAGACCATCGACGATGTGAACGTGTACGTGGCGCAGCTGCAAAAGGCCTCGCCCAGCGTGTATTCCCCCGCCAACATCTGCGCGTTTTTGGAGCAGGCCGGCGCTTTGCAGCGTCAGACGCAAGACGGTACGCCTGCAAGCGAGCTTGACCTTACGCCCAAGACCACTGTGGTCGACGGCGTCGAGTATCTTGAGCCCACACAGGCTCCGCAGACCTTCTGGTTGCGTACGCAGGCTGGTAGCGACGCCCTAACCGCCGATGATCCGGCTGCCCGTCTGGCTAGCGTTATCGCCGAGGAAGAGCGCTACATCCCCATCTATCAAAAGATCATCGAGCTGTGCAGTGCCGAGCAGGGAGCGAGCATCACGCAGCTGGGCGACGCCGTCGACAACAGCCCGCTGCTTAAAAACCCCCGCTATTACGTGCAACGCTTTGTGAACAAGCTTGAGGAGTGCGATGCCCTCGCATGGAACGATGCATGGTTTGCCACCAAGACCGGCATGGATTTTATTGCCCGCCAGGCCATTTAGCAGACTGTATCTCGCAGGATGCGTGCTTGCCAGCGCGGCAAGCGCCGCACGTAAAACATCGCAAGATCCGCACGTAGAACCAGGAGTAAGAAGATGACACAGCAATCAAGCCAAAACACTGCGGGCTTTGAAGAGCTCGCCGCCGTCAATCGTCAGCGCAGCGCTACCTACGAGCTGCTGAGCCGCCTGTACGCCAAAGAGATCGACCAGGAACTGCTCGACAAGCTGTTGGGGATGCGTTTTCCTGCCAACACGGGCAACGCCAAGCTCGATGAGGGCTACAAGCTCATTGCCACGTACCTGAGTGGCGCATGGGAAAACACCGTGACCGAGCTTTCCGTTGACTATACGCGCACCTTTATCGGGCACGGCGTGGATGCGTATTCCGCCGCATACCCGTTTGAGAGCGTCTACACCAGTGAGAAGCGCTTGATGATGCAAAACGCACGCGACGAGGTCTTGGCTATTTACCGCAGCGAGGGCATGGACAAGCAAAAGAATTGGAAGGACGGCGAGGACCACGTGGCCATGGAGCTGGAGTTCCAAGGCGTTTTGGCGGCTCGCACGGCCGAGCGCCTGGAGCAAGGCGACGAGGATGGTGCCGAGACCCTTCTATTTACGCAGGCCAACTTTTTGCACGACCATCTCGTGGCCTGGGTGCCCATGATGACGGCGGACATGGACGTGTTTTCCCGCACGGATTTTTACCGCGGTCTGGCGCGCCTTACGGAGGGCTACCTGCAGACCGATCAGGAGTTCTTGACCGAGATCTTGGGAACAGGCAAAGAATCTCAAGACGAGCAGGCCGCGTAAGCGCAGCAAAAACAGGGCCCTGCAGCTTGAGCTGCAGCCGAATGCGACACGCAGTGAAAAACGAGCGCTTCCCCACCCACCTTGAACGCTTGATCGCAAACGTCGCACACGGCCGTCACGCAAGCCGCAGAGCTCGCAATGCGCACGACAGGCGCAAAGCGCAAGCAGGAGAAACCAGGAGTAGAGAGATATGGAGCAAAAGTTGCAAGCAAGTGGCACCGACGCGCAGCTGGAGGAGCGCGACGGCAAAGGCGAGCAGACGGCAGCGGGCGGCATGTCGCGTCGTACGCTGTGCTTGGGTGTAGGCGGTGCGGCCGTCATGTTGGGTCTGGGCGGCCTCAAGTTCGCGCCCAACACCAGCATCCTGCGTCCACCCGGTGGCCAAGACGAGGCCGTGCTGATTGGGTCCTGCATCCGCTGTGAGAAATGCTACGAGGTATGCCCGCGCAAGGTGATCAAGCCCGCGCACCTAGAAGACGGTCTGCTGGGCATGCGTACGCCCACGCTCGACTTCTCGAGCAATTGGTGTGACTACTGCGCCGAGGAAAACGGCGGCACGCCCCTGTGCGTGAAAAGCTGCCCCACCAGTGCGCTCAAGCTGCCCCAGGGCGCCACCGCGCAGAACGTGATCTTGGGCAAGGCGACGATCACTACGGATTGGTGCTTGGCATATCAGCTCAGCGGCTGCCGATTCTGCTTCGATGCCTGCCCTTACAACGCGATCACGCTCGACAGCGAGAAACGCCCCGTGGTGCAGACCGACCTGTGCAACGGCTGCGGCGCATGCGAGAGCGTGTGCGTATCGCTTACCAACGGCTCCATCGCGCAAGGCGCGGACAGCCGCGCAATCACCGTCAAACCCCTCGCGACTCTGGAAGGCTAGGCTGCGGCAATGAAGGATTCTAAGAAACTACGCAAAATCACCGCCGGTCTGGCGATAGCCCTCATCGTGGTGGGTCTGTTTACCAACTGGGGCATCGGCACCATGTCCGCACCGGGTATTGCCGACATCTCCATCTTGTGTCCGCTGGGTGCCTTGGGCACCATGCTGGCTAGCAAGACCATGGTGCCGCGCGCCGTGATCAGCCTGGTGTTGGTGGTGCTGTTTATCATCGTCTTCGCCCGCGCGTTTTGCGGCTGGCTGTGCCCCGTGCCGCTGGTGAGCAAGATTCGCGAATTGGTGTCGAAGAAGCCCTCAAAGAGCAAGAAGAACACGGCGGGTGATAGGGAATCAGACGAGGTTGCCGACGCGGGCGGCAAGGATGAAAAATACGCGCTCACCGGCAGCGAGCTGGCTGGTCTTAAGGGCGGTTGTGCAAGCAGCGTTGCCGGCAAGGGCTGCGCCGCGTGTGCAAGCGTGCGCGGCAAGGGCGTTGATGCCCGCCATTTTGTGCTGGGCGGCGCTGTCGTCTCCACCTTTGCCTTTGGGTTTCCGGTGTTTTGCCTTGTGTGCCCCATAGGCCTCACCTTTGCCACTATTTTGCTGGTGATCAACCTTTTTGCCCATGGCGATGTGACCTGGTCCGTTGTCGCGGTTCCCGTGTTGTTGGCTATCGAAGTCATCTTCTTTCGCAAGTGGTGCCACAAGCTGTGCCCTATGGGGGCGTTCATGAGCCTGGTGGGCAAGCTCAACAAGACCTTTGTGCCCACCATCGACAACGCCAAGTGCTTGGAGAGCACCAAGGGCGCCAAATGCGGCCGCTGCGCTAAGGCTTGCGAGGAAGGCATCGATATCAGGCATCCGGAGCTTTCCGTCGCGGCGCTCAACGAATGCCTCAAGTGCCGCGCGTGTGTGGACGCCTGCCCTACCCATGCCGTAAGCATGCCGCTGCTGCCTAAAAAGCAGGATAAGTAGCAGTAGGGAACAGCCTGCACGCGGCTTGCCTGGCCGCGTGCAGCAAAAAGCCCGCAACACAAGATACGTTGCGGCAAGAGTCGCAAGCGCGCACGACGCGTTCCCAGCCAGAGGGTGACCCGGCAAGGTCCAAGGTGGGCGGGTCATCCTCTGATTGGGAACACATGCAGCGCAACGGCGCAGGCGAGTGCCGCCGCGCGCAAACGCAACTGCGAGCGCAAACGGCCATTAAGGACGAGGATACGACCAAAGGGACACCAAGGGAGGACCCAAATGCAAGCAACAGCGACGACGACCATACCAGCTGCGGGCAGCGAGCTTGCGGTGCACGTTTATCAAGGCGGCACCGGCAGCGGCAAGACCAGCGCGATTATCGGCGATATCGCGGCGCTTTTAGGCTGCGGCGTTGGCAACGCGAGCGCCGGGCGCAAAGACGACGGCGGCTCTGCTGCAGATGCCGGCAAGGTCTTGGTGTTGTGCGCCTCGCCGCTGGCAGCGCAGGCATTTGTCCGTCAGGCTAAGCCCGTCCTGGGCGCCAACGTGCAGGCGCTGCGGGTCACCACGGCGCGTGAGCTGGCGCTGCAGGTGCTGGGCGTTCCCAGTGTAGTCGAGAGCAGCGGTCGCGAAGCGCGCATGCTCAATGGGGCCTCTTTTCGCTTTTTTGTGGAGGACATGAAGACCACGAGCCTCAAGCCCAAGCGCCTGCAAGAGATGCTGTTGTTCTTTTACAAGTCCTTCACCGAGCTGGCCGACGCGCAGCAGGATTGGCTCGTGAGCGAGGAGGAGCGCATGGTGTATAGCACGCTGCAGCGCTTTTTGGACATGCGTCGTGCGTACATCGAGCCGCAGCTGAGCGCTGCCGCCCTGCGCGCAGTGCAAGCCGACGATGCCTTGCGCGCTCGGTTTGGCGCTGCGCATGTGTTTGTGGATGATTATCAGACCCAAAGCCGCGCTTCTCAGCTGCTGGCCTGCGCGCTGGCTGGTCAGAGCCTCACCGTGGGCTTTGATCTGGCGGGCTGCGTGGAAGTCTTTGACTCGTATCCTTACGCAAAGGGCCTGGAGGAGCTGGGCGAGCATTACCCGCAAGCGCAGACAACCGTGCTCGAGGGTTGCAAGAAAGCAGCTGGCATCGAACGTGCGCTCAAACTGCTTGAGCGCGAAGCCGCTGGCGAGAGGGCGCTGGACAGCACTGCGAGCGCAAGTGCCGGGGCGGATGCGCAGACAGCTGGCCCAACCACGGCGGCGGGTGTCCGCGTGAGTGCGGCCAAGACGCCGCTGGATGAGTTCAAGGAGCTGGCAAGCGCTGTTGTGCAGCTTAGAGCGCAAGACCCCGCTTGCAGCATCGCCGTGGCGGTACCCAATGCGAGCTGGGCCAACAACTGCTCCAAGGCGCTGGCCGCAGCGGCGGTTGCCAGCGAGGCGCCGATTGACCGCGCGCGTTGCATCGCTGGCGGAAACCCTGCCACCAGCGCAAACGCGCGCACGCTTACGTTGTTGAGGCTTGTTGCCAACCCGCAGGATGCATTGGCGTGGCGCGATTGGTGCGGCTTTGGCGATCATCTGGCCAACAGCGCCGCATTTGAGGTGTTGGCATGCTACGTACAAGAGCATGGCGTGACGTTGGCGCAGGCCTTGGAGGCATTTGCTTGTCGGCAAGCTTTACAAGGCGATGACGCCAACAGGAGCCTCAAGGACGTGCTGCTTGCGTATTCTGCCACGAAAGCGCAGGTCGAAAAGATGCGCGGTACCTCTTTTGCAAGCAAAGAGCAGCTGCTCGTAGCTGCCTTAAGCTATGCGACCAACGGCCATGTGCAAAACCCTACATCCTACTTGGCAGAGCTT
>CAVAPV010000028.1:0-27734 GCA_963590525.1 Agathobacter rectalis | reverse complement strand
GATATTGATACGCACGCCCTGCTTGGCAAAGTAAGCCAAGGTCTGCGGCGCTGTCGCGCGCACGCAGTCCTTGATGAACACAAGTGCCAAGGGCTCGACAGCACCAGTGATAACATCTTGCTCGTCAAAGCCGTCCACGCGAGCCACCACCAGCACGCGGCGCACTCCCGCCAAACGCGTTATGGCATCTTGGATCTCTGCCAGGCGGGGATGGTCGCGCAAAACGAACTCTGCCGCACCCATGCAATAACTGTTGGCATCGGAGCCATAGGCAACGCCGGAATACTTGTGCTCCGAGCTAAAGGGTACGAGACGCGTTTGCCCCTCGACGGCAGGCGGCGCATCCGGGCGCTCCTGCAGGCCAGAGAGATAAGCATGTATGGCCTTGCTGGTCTCGTTGGAGTTTGCCTCGTCTACCACAGCGTCCAACGCAACCAGGGAGTGAAGCGCCTCGTCGTAGGCATGTCCCTCAACGGGGATGACCTCGTCCACCTCCATAGCGCCGGTGGTAATGGTGCCCGTCTTGTCCAAGCAGACTACGTCCACTCGCGCCAAGGTCTCCACGCAGTAGAGCTCCTGCACCAAAACCTTGTGCTGGGCCAAACGCACCACGCTCACCGCCAATACGCTGGATGTAAGCAAGATGAGGCCTTGGGGAATCATGCCAACCAGCGCGGCACTAGAGTGCAAGATCGCATCCTGCAACGTGCCATCTGCCCAGACAACCTCTTTGATCATGAGCAGCGCTCCCAGAGGCACGATCGCAACCGTGACCCATTTGACGATGCGCTTGAGGGCATCCATGATCTCGCTTTGGGCCTTGCGGTGGACCTTGGCCGCGTTGTTGATGCGCGTTGCATAGTTGTCCGTGCCTACAGCCACGACCTGCGCCGTGCAGGTGCCAGAGCTGATAAAGCTACCGGAGTAGAGCTCATCGCCGCACTCCTTTGCAACAAGGTCGCTCTCGCCCGTGAGCAGGCTCTCGTTAGCCGAGCACTTGCCGCTTACGATGCGGCAGTCGCTGGGTACCTGATCGCCGCGTTTGAGGACGACGAGGTCGTCGAGCACGATGTCGTTGAGACTCACATCCGCAGATTGCCCGTCGCGGATCACATGCGCCTTGGTGGAGGTGATGACAGAGAGCCTATCGATGGTCATCTTGGAGCGCACCTCTTGAAAGATGCCGATGCCGATATTGCACAAGATGACGCCCATAAAGAGCAGGTTGCGGTATTCGCCTGTCCAAAAGATCGCCGCAGCGATAATGATGTTGACGAGGTTGAACAGTGTGCAGATATTGTCGCGCACGATCTGCGCCACGCTCTTGGTCTTGACATCTGCATCTGCGTTGACCTGCCCGCGCGCGATGCGCTCGGCTACCTGCGCCGCGCTCAAGCCGCTTGCAGGCGTTGCAAACGCCGTGCTTGTAGCACGAGGTTGATCGACGTTGGAGTCATCTTGTTGCTGCGGCTGCTGCCCTTGCTGCACTTGAGCCGCTTGCTGTTCTTGGGAATCCATGGCTACCCCGCTACATCGAGTGGATCATGTCGTAGACCTCGTTTTTGCTGATGCCCAGCTCGCGCGCCAGCTGCTTGGCAAGCGCCGATTTGGGCGTTCCCGCCTCAAGCTCGCGGCGGATGCGCTCTTGGATGTCGTCGCCCTCCAGATCCACGGCAAGGTCCTCTTTACGAGGCGGCGCTATGACGAGCGCGATCTCTCCCTTAATGGCCTCGCGGGACTCGAGCTCTGCCGCAAGCTGGTCTGCCGGCAGGCGCAAGACCTCCTCGTGGAGCTTGGTAAGCTCACGGCACAAGGCAACAGGACGGCTGCCATACACATAGGCGATATCGGCTGCCGATGCAGCCACACGATAGGGGGACTCGTAGAAGATCAGTGCGGCATCTATGCCGGCAAGCTGCTCTAAGAGCTTGCGACGCGCCTGCTGCTTGCGGGGCAGAAAGCCGCCAAAGTAAAACGCCGTGCCAGCAAACCCAGCCGCTACAAGTGCCGTGGGAACCGCGCTGGGACCGGGCAGAACCTCAACGGGCACCTGCGCGTTGCGCGCAGCGTCCACCAGCACAAGGCCCGGGTCGCTCACGCCTGGCATGCCTGCGTCGCTGCAAAAGGCGATGACCTCGCCGTCTTGCATGCGCTCCACCAGATGGGCCGCACGGGATGCGATAACGTTCTCATCGCAACGCTCCAGATGCGCGTCTATCCCCAACGCGCGCAGCAGCTTGCCGGTGACGCGCGTATCCTCTGCGCAGACGGTGTCGGCGGCCTCCAATGCATCAAAGGCCCTGGTGGTCATATCCCCCAGGTTGCCGATGGGTGTGGGCACTATGACGAGCTTGCCGGTCATGGCGTTCCTTTCTTTATGCAGCGTGCCATCCAGTGTAACAAGCGGGCGTAGCGCGACAGCTATCTGGCTTCATGCTGCACACAAAACGCAAGCGAGCTGTAACCGCAAGGCAAAAGGAAACGGGCCCAGGACAGCTCCCAGGCCCGTTTCCTACAAGATGTCGCCCACCCTTAGGCGTGAGTGATCATGTACTTTGCCAAGTCGACGACGCGCTGGCTGTAGCCCCACTCGTTGTCGTACCAGGCAATGCACTTGGCAAACGTGCCCTTGCCGCCAAGGACGTTGGTGAGGCCGGCGTCAAAGATGGAGCTGTAGGGGTTGCCGATCACATCGCAAGAGACGATGGGGTCGGTGCAGTACTGCAAGATGCCCTTGAGCTCGCCTTGCGCAGCCTCCTGCATAGCAGCGTTGATCTCTTCTGCGGTGACCTCGCGGCCAAGCTCGCAGGTAAGGTCCACCATAGAGCCGGTGGGAACGGGCACGCGCGTGGCCATGCCGTCCATCTTGCCCTGCAAAGACGGGATAACCAGACCCACGGCCTTGGCAGCGCCGGTAGTGGTGGGGATCTGGCTCACCGCCGCGGCGCGGCTGCGGCGGAAGTCCTTGTGGTGGACGTCCAGGATTTTTTGGTCGTTAGTGTAGGCGTGGATGGTGTTGATGAAGCCCTTCTCGATGCCAAACTTGTCGTTGAGCACCTTGGCAAAGGGGGCCAGGCAGTTGGTGGTGCAAGAGGCGTTGGAGACGATGTGCTGGGTTGCGGCATCGTAGGTCTCTTGGTTGACGCCCATGACGATGGTGTTGTCCACCTGCTTGCCAGGAGCAGAGATGACGACCTTCTTGGCGCCGTTGTCGATATGGGGTTGGCAGGACTCGCCGGTCTTGAGCTTGCCAGTGGTCTCGAGCACCACATCGACGTCGTAATCGCCCCAGGTGAGGTTTTTGGGATCGCGGTCTTGGAAGGCGTGGATGCGATGACCGTCGAAGATAAAGCAGCCTTCCTCGGCGCGGGCCTCGTCAAAGGCGATGCCCTGGCAAGAGTCGTACTTAGCCAGGTAAGCCGCACACTCCAAGTCGGAGGGGTTGTTGATGGCAACGACCTCGATATCGGGGTCTGCCTCTGCGATGCGGAACACCAAACGGCCGATACGGCCAAAACCGTTGATGCCAACCTTGATGGTCATGTGCGGGTTCTCCTTTTCTGTCGACTAACCCTTGTTACTCGGCGTCTAAAGCCGATGCATGCTTATGCTCATCCTAATGCGTGATGCGCGTCAAGCGGCGTGCCATAGGCTGCAAGTTCGCGAGCGGAAGCACTTTGCGCGCCCCTGCAGGCATTCCAACTGCAATGCAGCCATGGCAGTTGCAGCCGCTGCGGTGGCCGCAGCACCCATCGCAGCGCTACTTGACTACACCCACATAGCCGGCGTTGCCCGTAAGCAGCCTGACGGCGTTGGCGTACTCTATGTTGTACTTGAGGCCCTTGGAGGGGTTGATATTGGGCAACAGGATAGAGCAGGTGCGCGGCACGCCGCTAAAGACCTTGCACATCTTCCATTTCTTGCTGCGCAGCTTATAGAGCTTTTTGACATAGCTTGCGCTTTTGCGGTTAAGGCTTTTATCGCTGTTGGGGCCCACCGTGCGCAAGGCATCGCCTTTAAGGGTGATCTTGGTGAGCTTCTTGCAGCTGTAGAAGGCCTTATCGCCTATAGAGACAACGTTCTTGCCAATGCTTACGCTGGTGACCTTGTGCCCCTTGGAGTTGTCAAAGGCGCTCTTGCCGATGGAGGCAACCGCAAAGGTACCCTTCTCCTTAAAGCTGCTGTTTTCGACAGTCTTTTGGATTTGTGCTTTGACCTGCTGCGGGACGCTTGCCTTCTTGCCGCCCTTGTAGGCAACGAGCTCAACCTCGCCCGTATAGGTGTAGGTAGTAGACGAGCTGCCGTCCGCGTTGTCTACTACGTTGCATTTGGCGTTCTTGCCCAGCTTGGTCACTTTGTAAGTGGCCTTACCAGCGGTAAAGGTAAAGCCCTTCTTGATCTTGGTCTTGTAAGACGGTGTCTCGGGCGCGTCTGGCGTCTCCTGATCACCGTCACCCGGTGTTGCTCCCTCATCTGCAGCATCGCTTGCTGCAGGGACGTCCGCAGGCACATCGGCTGCGTTGCGAACAGCAAAGGCCGCAGGGGCAAAGGCAAAGACGCACGAAAGCGCCGTTGCGGCGCAGATGCTCGATTTGACGATGTTGTGCTTCATGGCTCTCCTCTTGTAGCTTGAGTCAGCAGTGTCCCAAGTATACCCAGCGCCGCCGCTGCAGCGCGCACACTCCACAGGATGACCAAAGCGGCATCACGCTCAAACCCTGCGGCTAGAAGAGGACGAGTTGGTCGCGGTTGATGAACTCCTGCGCTCCGCGACATCCCATCTTTGCCGCAAGCTCGTCTTTGCCGTAACCGGCAAGACCGCGGCCCAAGAGACGCCCTTGCTCGTCTACCAGGTCCACAGGGTCTCCGGTCTCAAAGCTACCCTCGCATGCGCAGATGCCCACGGGAAGCAGGCTTGCGCCCTTATCGCAAAGGGCTCTGGTCGCACCGCTGTCGCAGGTCACGCGCCCGCGTACCTTGCCGCCCAAGGCTATCCAGCTCTTGCGTGCATGCATACCCAAGGAATCGTTGTCAAAGAAGCGCGTCCCTACGCTACGGCCATGACAGGCGTCAGACACAGCATCGCGCCTATGGCCTTCGCAGATGACCATGGGGATGCCGGCGCTCATGAGCACGCGGGCTGCCTGCACCTTGGTGAGCATGCCGCCGCTGCCGCTTGCACTGCCCACGCCGCCGGCGCTGGCCTCGATCTCCTCTGACAGCTTGCCCACTTGCTCCAAGAGCTCTGCATCGGCATCTTTACGCGGGTCGGCCGTGTACAAGCCGTCTATATCGGACAGCAGCACCACGAGGTCTGCGTCGATGGCTGTGGCAACCATAGCCGCCAAGGTGTCGTTGTCGCCAAAGCGAATCTCGTCGATGGCGACGGTGTCGTTCTCGTTGATGACGGGCACGGCACCTTGGGCAAGCAGCTGGTCGATGGTGGCACGGGCGTTGAGGTAGCTCTCACGCACACCAGTCGTGGCGCGTGTGAGCAGGATCTGCCCCACGTGCATCCCAAAGCAGCGGAAAGTGTCTGCGTACGCGTTGATGAGCGAGACCTGGCCGATGGCAGCGGCAGCCTGTAGTTTGGGCATCTCGTTTGGACGCGGGCCGCGATGCCCCATCAAGGACAACCCCACGGCAATGGAGCCAGACGACACAATGACCATCTGCCAGCCCTCGTCGCGCAAGGCAGCGGCCTCGATAGCCAGGCGCCCTATAAACGCGCGGTCGAGCTGCCCGTCTTGGCTTACCAGCGTTGACGACCCGATCTTTACCACGACGCGCTTCATGCGCTAGACCTCGCCCTCGAGGTCCATAAGGCCCATGTAGTCGTAGTCGCCCTCCCAGCTGCTGGGCTCGAACTCGAACTCCGTCTCCAAGATGCGGATGGTGTCGCCGGGCTTGGCGCCGGCCTCGGTAAGCGCGGCCTCGACGCCAATGTGCTCCAACCTGCGCTCCAAGAAGGCGATTGCCTCGTCGTTGTTCCACTCGGTCTGGATGACCATGCGCTCGACCTGGCGACCCTCGATGCGGTAGACGTTTGCCTCCTCACGGCGCACGGTAAAGCGCTTGTCGCGCTGCTGGCGCTTGAGTTCCCAGATCTGGTCGTACTCGGTGACCTCGTCTTCTGCCGCAGCCTCGCGCAGCTGATGGACGCGCTCGCCGGTTGCCGCGATGAGCTGCTGCAAACCGGAGCGGCTCACGGCAGACACGGCAAAAAACGGGATCGGGTTGGGATCGTCTATGCCCTCGTCCAAAAGCTTCTCGGAGAGCTCCTCGCTCTCTTGCTTGACCAGGGCCTTGAGACGCTCGAGCGCTTCTTGCGTACCAGGGAGATCTGCCTTGTTGCCGATGACGATGCGAGGGCGGCTGGCAAGCTCGGGCGCATAGGCCTCAAGCTCGCGATTGATGATCTTGTAGTCCTCCACCGGATCGCGGTCCTCAAAGCCGCCGGACAAATCAACCACGTGCAGCAACAGGGCCGTGCGCTCCACATGGCGCAAGAACTCGTGGCCCAAGCCCTTGCCCTGTGCGGCGCCCTCGATAAGCCCGGGGACGTCCGCCACGACAAAGGAGCGGTCGTCCAAATGGACCATGCCCAGGTTGGGCACGAGTGTGGTAAAGGGGTAATCCGCGATCTTGGGGCGGGCGGCGCTCATGCAGGCGATGAGGCTCGACTTGCCCACGCTGGGCATGCCAACGAGCGCGGCGTCTGCCATGAGCTTCATCTCGAGCTCGACCCAGCACTCATCGGCAGGCTCGCCAAGCTCGCTAAAGGCCGGGGCGCGGCGCGTGGGCGTGACAAAGTGGATGTTGCCGCGACCGCCATGACCGCCCTTGAGGGCGCAGACGCGCTCGCCGTTGTGAGTGAGGTCGGCGATCTCTTCCACAGGGTTCATGTTCTCGTCCAGCAGGCGGATGGTCGTACCCACAGGCACCTTCAAGATCAGGTCCTCGCCATGGGCACCGTGACGGCGCGCGCCTTTGCCGTGCGTGCCGCGCTGCGCCTTGAAGTGATGCTTGTAGCGGTAGTCGATCAGGCTCGAGACGGTGCTGTCTGCCTGAAAGATGATGGAGCCGCCGTGACCGCCGTCGCCTCCGTCGGGGCCGCCTTTGGGAACATGCGCCTCGCGCCTAAACGACGTGCAGCCTGCGCCGCCGTCGCCTGCCTTGATGTAGATGCGCACTTGGTCGGTAAATTGGGACATGGTGAATCCTCGGTCTAGGTAGAAAAAAGTTCAACGTTGCATTTTAGCGCAGGGGCTTAGCAGCAAAGCACTGGTCAAACCGCTAGAAGGCCTGATACTCCTGCAGCGCCTCCAGATAGGAGGACTCCGTGCCCAAGGACTGCGCGGCCATATGCATGAGCAAGTCGACCCACTCGTCGCAGGCCTTGCCCCACAGCTTGGCCGCACCGCCTTGCTCGCTCACAAGCTCGATTGCTGCATCGACATCCGCTGCGGTATACGGCTGGGTCTTGCAGCCCAGCATCATCTCCAAAAGCTCCAGGTTGACGGGGCTGTAGAAGAGGCCCTTGAGCAAGGCGATATAACCCATCATCGGCTCCACAGGCAAGGCATCTGCCTGCGTGAGCTCCACGCTTTGCGCAAGCTCTACGTCCACGATCATCTCGCGCACCTGCGAGCCAGCTTCATCGGCCAGATCATGCTCGAGCAACCAGGCCGCGTACTGCTCAAAGCCAAAACCGCTGTCAAAGAGACCATCTGGGATGCTTCCCGCGCTGCCTGCAGCTTTGCGGGTAAGTTTGAGGCCCAGCATAGGATCTGCGTTGCCCTCTTTATCAAAGACGGGGCAGTTGGAGGTCATGTAGGCAAAGACAGGACCCAGCAAAGCGGCGATGCGCATCTTGCGCACGGCATCCGCCTGGTCTGCATAGTCAAAGGCAACGCGGCAGCGCGCGGCACCCAGCAGCAAATCCCGCGCGTCCTGGCCCATGCGCTCCTGCATCTGCTGATACGGCCCGTAGGGCACAGGCTCGAGCTGGTCGCACGCAGCGCTGGGATGAAACCCGCTGGCCACGAGCTTATAGTCAACCGGCTTGAGGATCTGCTCGACCCTAAAGGCAAAGTTGCGGTACTCCTGCTCTAGCTGGGCAAGCGTAAGGCACGGCGCGATGCTTACCACCAGCTGGCCGCCGTGGTCCAAGCTCACAGCAGAAAGCTGCCTGCCTGCGGCGATGATGTGGCCGTCGTCGTTGCGCACGACCTGAGGCCAGAACTCTGATAGCTTCTCCATGAGGCCTGCCAGGCCAAGACGTCCGTTTACGCCCGTAAAGGGCACCGCATCGCCGTCTTCATCCACGACAAAGTGGAACTGGGTCAGCGCGACGCCGCCCATATCGCCGCCTTTGCAGTTGCCGTTGAGGTAGCTGACGATCTCTGCTGCCGCGTTATCCATGAAAGCCCCTAACCTGTGCTTGTTGACGTTGGGAAGATGATACACAAACGGCACCCCGCAAGGTGCCGTTTGTCAAAGCGTGATGCAGTTGTTAGCCGGCGATAGCGCGCTTACAGCGTGCCGGCAGCGCGAGCGGCCTCGACCTCGTCGATGGCCTCTTGCGGCGTCTTGGAGCAGTAGCCGTCGCCGATCTTGACGACAGAGATCTTATCGCCCACCTTGATCTGGCCGCTGTCATGCACGACGCCAAAGATGCCCTCGCGCGGGAAGATGCAGTCGCCTGCCAGGTAGTAGATGGCGCAGCGCGTGTGGCAGACCTTGCCGATCTGGCTGATCTCTACCTTGACGTCGCCTACCTGCAAGATCGTGCCGATGGGAATAAAGAACGGCATGAAGCCGCGGGTGGTGATGTTCTCCGCAAAGTCGCCCTCCTTGACGCTCAGGCCGCGGTTTTGGGCCTTTTGGATGGACTCCTCGGCCAGAAAGCTGATCTGGCGATGCCAGTCGCCGCTGGCATGGGCGTCGTCCACGCAGCCAAAGTCCTCGCGCACCTCCATGGTGCCAGACTCGATCGGCTTTTTGCGCGCGCCCTTCTTGGGGGCGATGTTGACGCTTGTGACCTCGCCGATCACATCACCGACCTTCATGTTGTCGATCATCTCTTTTGCAAGGGCGTCGGCCTTCTCCTCTGCGTCTGCCAAAGCCTCGAGCTCGGGCGTGAGCAAAGAGAAGCCCTTCTCAATATCTGCCATGCGGTCCTCCCTCTCCAATGCAAGGCGGCAAGGCGGCCGCCGGATAAAACCCATTTAACAGCTAGGTATTATATCCGAGCAAAGACAGCTGTAAACGCAAGCAGGAGGCGGGCAGGCGACGGCGAGAACGACTAAGAGCAATGCCAAGGACACGCCGATGATCGCGCCAGAGGCAGGTCTCAAGCTGCGCCCAAACGGGGCAAGCCTGCGTAGAGCTCCGTGCCTCGACGGGTGCAAGTCTGCAAACAGCCGTACACCTCGGTGCCCGTGGTCGCATTGGCAGAATTTGGCGCTGTATACGTAGCAGCCATAGCCATATTCTGCCCGTGCGACCACTTTTTTATCCAAATCGTGCCAGCGTGACCATACAAACAGCTATGCAGCTGCGACTTACCGGCATCATCGAGTTTAGGGAGTGCGAATGCAAGTAATATCCGAGCACTTAACGACGGACGTGAACGCTGTAGGGGTATTTAGTGACGGATATGAGCGATGAAGGCCGATTTGGAGACGGATATGAACGATTTGGAGGTGACAAGGCCGAGCTAGCACCTTGCACACGTCCCTCTGACCTGCGGTTTTGCAGCAGCGCACCATATGCTTGACGGCGAATGAGCTCCAGAATCGCTCATATCCGTCTTCAGGTGCGCCCCCATCGTTCATATCCGGAGCTCTTGGCGAGCAAATCGCTCATATCCGGAATTCGCAAAAACTATCGAAAGCTCGGGTACTTCTTTTGCTAATCGACCGATCTGTCGTTTTGCATCTGATGCTTCAGATCAAGCACCCGCACGATGTCACCCTCGATGGAGTAATGAATGTCGTAGTGGTTATAAGAAACTCGATAACGCTTATGCCCGGTTGCAGGGCTTGTATAGCAGCTTGCCGCCTGAGGAAGCATCTCTAAAGCCAACACCTTGTCCTTAATCGCCACATACATCCTCTTGGCTGCCAGAGGGCTATTCAACTCGCTATCGATGTAATTAACGCAAGCGGCAAGATCCTCAAGGAGCTGCGGGGTCAAGACAACCCTTATAGTGTTTAAGAGGTTCGTCTTCTACCATCCCATCTGCTTCTCAAATACCTCAAGGCCTTCTGCAGCAGGGGCGCATTGCTCCACAGGAACAGATTCAGCAACACTCAACATGGCATCGAGTTCTCTTGCGTCTGTCGGGAAAAGCCGAGCGTAGGCTTGCTGTCTAGACCTTGAAGGCTTGGCAGTCAGAGGAAACGGCACTTCTTGATCACGCACCACGGTCTTAGCGAATATGTTCATGAGCGCAGAGGCGGAGATACCCACTTCTTCGCAAAAGGCGACGAACTTCTCTTTGGTACCACTGTCCATACGAACATTTAAAGTTGCTGTATCGGCCATAATAAATACCTCCTGTGCTCGTATTGGCTCCATTATAGCCACAGATAGGTGCCTGTTTTGCTCTTTCTCGCTTCATGACAAAGCACAAGACGCCCTTTGCAATCCGCGCCGCAACGGTAGTGGTCACGTTGGCAGTATTTGGTCATCAGAATGGTCGCGTTGACAGAATTTGGCGCTGTATACGTAGCAGCCATAGCCATATTCTGCCCGTGCGACCACTTTTTTATCCAAATCGTGCCAGCGTGACCACAAGCGCGACTGCGCGACCAAGCGACTGAGCGAGCGAGTGAGCGACTGAGCGAGTACGTGAATGCGTGATTGCGTGATTGCGTGATTGCACACAGCTTGACTCGACCGTTGCTCGAGTATCATGAGCAAGTCAAAACTCTGCGGTGCCAGCGCAAATAGCCGGCACGCGCGAAGAAACGGAGAGAGTATGAACGCAAACGTCACCAAACGAAACGAGCTTTTGGGGCAGGCTGTCGTAAAGGGTCTAGAGAGCCGCAACATGAGCGCCTGCTACGTTGCCACCAAAGAGGAGGCGCTGGTCAAGGCGCTGGAGTTTATCCCCACGGGCAGCACAGTGAGCATCGGCGGCTGCGAAAGCGCCAAGGAGATCGGCCTCACCGCCGCGCTCGAGGCCGGCGACTACAACTTCCTAGGCCACGGCAACGGCGATCCGCGTGCAGAGCTTTTGGCCGCTTACGACAGCGACGTCTTCATCTCAAGCGCCAATGCCATGACCGACGACGGCGTGCTCGTCAACATCGACGGTAACTCCAACCGCGTCTCCTGCATCGCCCAAGGCCCCAAGCAGGTGCTCTTTATCATCGGCATGAACAAAGTCTGCAGTGACCTTGACAGCGCCATGAAACGCGCACGCGAAATCGCCGCGCCCGTCAACGCACAGCGCTTTGATCTCAACACGCCGTGCAAGCTCAAGGGCAAATGCTACGACTGCAAGAACATGGACACCATCTGCTGCCAGTTCCTCATCACGCGCTTCTCGCGCCACAAAGACCGCATCCACGTCATCCTGGTTGGCGAGAGCCTGGGCTTCTAAAGCCGCAGGGCTTTGATAGAGATCGCTTTGGCGGGGCAGGCGTTGACGCAGGCCCCGCATTTGCTGCACTCGGGAATCATCTTGCTATGAGGATCGACTTGCTCGGGACAGACGTCGACGCACGCATGGCAGTCGATTCCCTTGCTGCGCAGACACGACGCCTCGTCAACCTTGGGCTTAAAGGTCCTGTTGCCCGCAGAGATAAGGGAGATAAGCGCGCTGATGGGGCAGAATCTCACGCACCATTTGCGCAAGACCACAACCTCCAACACAACGATGACCGGCGCGGCAAGCAGCGCCCAGCTGGGCTCGTTGAACTGGAAGGCGCCAGCGATGCCGATAAAAAACGCAAAGGTGAGCCCCACTGGGCAGATAAGGCAAAACACCGGAAACCCAAACACGGCAGCAGAGCCCAAGGCACCCAGCAAGACGATATGACGAGAGTCGATCTGCACGCCGTCGCGTTTGCCGCCTACCTTCTTGAGCGCCTCGCAAGCGCCGCAGGTACTGCAGCTATGGGTTGTAGCAAGCTCGCTTGCGATGGAGTATTTGCCGGCTGCGGCAGTTGTCTCCTCGTCACCTGCGCCGTCAACCTCATCGCTGCCCTCTGCGTCAATCTCATCGCCAGCAGCCTCGCTTGCAGCCGCATCCTCTTCTGCAACGCCAGCCTTGCCCTTCTTGCCAGGCCTAAAGAGCTTTCTCACCCACGGCACGGGACACACCCAAGAGCAAAACGCCTTGCCTGCAACCAGCACCACGACAACCGCCGCCAACAAGAGCAAAACAGGATGAAGCATGAACTCCTTGGCGCCAAGCATCGCCTCTAGCGAGCCAAGCGGGCAGATAAGCGCTATCTGGTCGATGCCAAAGGCGCTGGGCGAGCCCGTGCCAAAGCGCAGGGCAAAGCCCAAGACCGCGATGACTGCAGCCGCCAAGGCAACAAGCCCACGTGCTGCAGAAAACGGGAAGCTTTTGCGGCTTTGCGCGGCCCTCCCCTTGCGCACGGCGCCCGCACTGCCCGCGGCGCCCGCATCGCTCACGCGGCTTGCATCCTCGGCGTCAACCCGCAACGCCTCCTCATCGTCTACTTGCAGCTGTTCTTGCCCTTTGCTGTCGCTCATTACTGCTCATCCCCTGCAAGCTCGACGTTGATGCCTCTCTTCTTGCCGCCGCCGTAAGACAAGTAGCTGTTGGAGGGGCACTTGTACTCGCAGCGGCCGCAGCCGTTGCACTTGGTTCTATCGACTACCGGCCGCCCGGATGCATCCAAGCTGATAGCGCCGTAGATGCAGGCCTCGACACAGAGCTGGCAGCCGCTTTGCTGCCAGGCAAGGCAGCGCTCCGGGTCCACAACCGCTACTCCAATGCGGCTTGTCTCCTCGTTCACGCCAGCGATCGCCCCAGAAGGGCACGCGTCTTGGCATTTGCCGCAAAAATCGCAGATGCCGCGATGAAAATCCATCGCAGGCGTGCGCCAGTTGAGCAGGCCGTCTTCAAGCTTTGCCACGCGCAAAGACCCCTGCGGGCATATGCTCTCGCAGCGGTTGCATTTGACGCACGCCGCCAAGAAACGGTCCTCATCTTGCGCTCCGGGCGGACGCAGCAAGTCGCCTCGCCCCGCCAGCGCGCTACCCGCGCCTCCCAGCGCAAACAGCGCCGCTGCCCCAGCGCAACCAGCCACCGCTGTCCTGCGCGTCATCGTCGTCTTCATCAGCCTCTCCCAATCGGCTCTTTTGGGCTGCATGCTCGCACCCAAGCGCTGGCGCGCTCCTCCAAAGCGCGCCAGCGGCACTCAACTCTCTTGCTGCCTCTAAGCAGCGCTAAGTTCCTCGCGCACTTGCCCAAGCACCTCGACGGTATCGTCTATGACCTCGGTCTCTGCATGGACAAACCCGCGGGTGACCTTTGAGACGCCGCGGTAGAAGCGCGTCTTGGCGCAGTCCATCACCGCATCGCACAGATCGTCGACCCAATTGAGCTGGTGCTCGCGGTGGAACTTCTGGATGCTCTGCGCGCGATACAGCGCCGCTTCGAAGTTGCCGATGGCAAGGTCGGCGCTCATGCGCTCGAGCAGCGTAGCCACGAACTCGAACTCGAAGCTGATGTGGTCCTCGGGCACATGCAGGGCCTCGTCGGGCTGGATATGCTCGTCGCAGTACATCTTGTAGACCTCGTCGCGCGCCTCCTGCATGAGCAGGCCCGCCTCGCTCGTGAACACGCTCTCGTACGGAGTCGCCGCGTAGGTCTCGTAGTTGCCAGCCGCCAAGAAGACATGGGCGTAATCCACCGCCAGCTCCTCGCGTGTGCCCGTGTTGCGCTTGGCCAGATAGCGCTCCATATCTACGTAGCCACGTGCCATCGTCTCGTCAGACGCACCCATCTGCGCTAGATCCACCTGCGCCATCTGATCGATCTGCTCTTGGGTGAGCTCGGTGAAAAACAACGATGCCAGCGTACGGTAGTACTGCGCGCGGCTGTTGTTGACCTCGACAAGCTGGGCGATGAGCTCGTCGGATTCGCTTTGCGTGTTGCTTGTCATTTGAAGGGTCCTTTCTGCTTGAGGCTGATGCTTGCGGCTGATACTTGCAGCCAATGCTTGCGGTTCTTGCCGACCAGTTCGAGCTTTGAGAGCTCGGCAGACAGGTGTCGTCCAGGGAAAAGGGATAGATGAGGTGAGAGAGCAGATGAGGGGAGAGTGAGGACAACACCCGCCTGCCGGCTGCGAGGTTTACCTGGTGGCATGGGCCTGCCAGCATGAAACCCGCCGGCAAAGGCCCGCCCGCACGGTGCCAGCCCCGCCAGGAGCCGACACCGTTTTTGCGAGCTAAGACAGCGCCTTAGATGGCGATGCCAAAGAGATCGGCGACGGGAGTCGCCAGGATCCACATCGAGATGCGGAAGCATGCCGCACCCACAGCCGTGCACACCACGACTGCGACGATGAGGTTGAAGGCGTTGCTGCCAGCTGCACCAGCAGCGTCTTTGGCCAGCTTTGCACCAACCGCGATCGCCACGATGCCGTCCAGCACAACCGCACCGGCCAAAAGGCCAGCCGCCGTACCGTCAACGCTGCCGCTCGTGAGCACGAAGAGCGCTGCGGTAACGATGGAGATCACACCACCTGCAACAAGGCCCTTGGCGTAAACGCCCAAGTCGCAGCCCTTGTCTGCCTTGGAGGCAACCAGCATGAACACTGCGATACCCACAGGGATTGCCGTACCCAGGTAGCCGATGGGCAGAAGCGGGGTGTTCCAACTGGGGCGCGAGGCCATCATGTAGGACACGCCCACGCTAAAGCTCAAGACAAAGCCCACGATGCCTACGATGACGCCAACCGCCTTGCAAGCTGCGGCGCTTGCCTGGCGCTTTTTGAGCAGCGCGTAGACAAAGGTGAAGGCGCACAGCAGGGCAACAAGCAAAGCCTCGGTAAAGATGCCGCTCGTGGGATGCCCAAAGGCACCCATGATGTTCTCTACGTGCGAAAGGTGGGTGACAGAAGCCAGACCGCCAACCGCACTCAGGGCAAACGCAACCACTGCGCAAGCAAAGCCGGCTTTCTTGGCCTTGCCCAAAAACTCGTCGGCGGCGATGCAGACGGCAAGCCAGCCTGCCGCAGCCGTGATGGTGGTGAAGGCCACCAATGACCACTGGATTTCCATGGCTTAGGCCTCCTTTGCATACCATGCCGCGTCGGAGTAATCCGATGCAGCCTCAAGCTCGTCGACGTCGTACCACTTGGCGATGCTGTCTGACAGGATGTAGACGGTCTTGGGGCTATTGCCCACGTCCTTGAGCGTGTGCTTGGCAGACTCGTCCACCTCTGCCAGACGGATGGCGCCATCCGTGGTGGCATCGTCGATATCGCCGTAGAAGCGCGCGTTGGCACAGCAGGCGGCCACGCAGGCAGGCTGCTTGCCCGCGCTCGTGAGCTGACCGCACAAGGTGCACTTCTCGACCTTGGCCTCGTCGGCGTTCCAAGAGCGCACGCCGTAGGGGCATGCCATCATGCAGTACTTGCAGCCGATGCATTTCTCCTTGTCGATGAGAACCAAGCCGTTCTCGTCTTTATAGCTTGCGCCGGTGGGGCACACGTGTACGCAAGAAGGGTTCTCGCACTGCTGGCACTGGGCCGGCAGCCAGTACTGCTCAAGATCGGGGAAGGTCCCATGGGGGCCCACCTGGATCACGCGGTTCCAATACTCGCCCAAGGCGATGCCGTTCTCGTTCTTGCAAGCGACCTCGCAGGCATGGCAGCCGATGCAGCGGTCGCAATCGATAACTAGACAGGTACGACTCATGCTACGTAGCACCCTCCTCCTGTGTTCTCAGACGCTTGGGGCATCCAGGGCTCGAAGTCCTCAGGCTCAAGCCAGATACCCTCGGGCTTTTGGCCCTTGGTTACCTCTACGCTGATGCCGCGCAGGGTGTAGGTGCCGACCTCCGGGTTGTAGTGACCGGTGTTCTTTGTCAGCACGTTCATGTTCATCGTGGTCCACGACTTGCGGCCGTCTTGGCCCTCTTCCAAAAACTCCGGGTTCCAGAAACGCTCGATGTAGACGGAGTTGCGCGCGATGCCCTCGGTGACGCGGGCCACAGCGTAAATGCCGTCGCTCACAATCTTTTGGGCCTCGGCCGTGAGCTCCTCGCCGGGGTTGAACTCGGTGCCTGCGGTGGTCGTGTCGGGCGCGATGGTGCTCTTCTTGTCCACACCGCTCGTGATGTCCTTGAAGACGTCCAAGCCATCGGTGCGCGGGGATTTGATGTTGACCCAGTCACCATCTTGGATGCCGCGCTCGTTGGCATTCTCGGGGCTGATCCACAACTCGGCTGCCGGGTAGAGCTCGCGCAGGTAGGGGTTGTTGCGCAGGGTGCCGTGGTGGTAATACGGGATACGGCCCTCGGTAAGCGTCAGCGGGTACTGGTCGCCGTATTCGGCCTCGTCTTCTGCCGTGTAGTGGTACGGCATGGGGTTCCAGTCGATGACAGACGCCGGCATCTCAAAGGCCTCTTTGCCATGGCGGCCGATGTAGAGCATGTTGTCGGCATAAGGACCACACTTCTTGGGGTTGTCCACGATATCGCCAGCCGCCACGCTAAAGCCCGTGTAGCTGCCGTCGTCCACAGCTGCGGCACCGCTAATGCCGTTGACCACCTTGCCGCCGGCGCCACCGCTTGCGTTGCGCTTGCAGTAGCCGTCGTACTCCGTGCCGCCCCAGTACTCGTCGTCGGTGGCCCACTTCTGCGGGAACACATCCATGGCCTGCTCCATCGTGGTGACCTCGGGGTTGCCGCCCTGGGTGACGACCCAGTCCCAGTACTCGTTGATGGTCTTCCAGTACGGCGGGACCATGGGGGTGCCGATCTTCTCTGCATCCATGCAGGCCTCCATGTTGGCGTCGTACAGATCGCTGTCCGGATCGCTCATGGCCTCGGCGATCTTGCCCCACATCATGATCTCGTCTGCCGCCTCAAAAAGATTGGTCACAGGCTTGCGCAGGAGGTTGACGTTGAGGCGGTCTTGCGCGAACGCGTTTTCAAGCCACTCACACACGGGGAACACGATGTCTGCGGCCTCATAGGTAAACGAGGTGGGGTACATGTAGCCGTGGACGATGAGGTCGAACTTGGGAAACGCCTCGATCCAAGAAGAAGCGTTGCCCAGCGCGGCCATCTTGTTGCCGCTACGCTCGATCCAGACCTTGGGCTGATAGGGCTCGCCGGTGAGCACGGCAGAGAGAACCGTGGGGATATGCGAGTGCATCCAGCCGCCCAAGACCTTGTGCTCGGCATAGCCCAAACGCTCGAGAACAGCCTCGTCTTCCATGAATTTGTACTTGGTCTCGGCGATAAAGCCGCTGGGGAAGATCGTGGACTCGGCGCTTGTAAGCCCGCTGGAGCCAGCCCCGCCTACCTTGTTGGCCGGGCAACCCTCATGCCACAGGTGAGCCGTCATGCAATCGAGCGCGGCCGCGCCGATGGCAGCCTGGACGCTCAGGGGGTACATGTCGGTTGCAACGCCCAAAGAGATGCCGCCATGCGCGCTGGAGCAGTAGATCTCGATCGCCTCGATGATCTTGTCCTTTTGCACACCGCAGATCTCTGCGACGGTATCCAAATCGTAGTCGGCGCAGCGCTCCTTGTAGGCCTGGAAGGCGGTCTTGCACTCGATGGTCTTGCCGTTTTTGAGCTTGACCTTAACCGTGCCAAAGAGCTGCGGATGATAGGTGCCCTCGTTGTCGGGGCCCAAGGCAAAGGCTTTGGTAACCTTCTTGGTCTTGGTGTCGTAGTAGACGTAGCCCTCGTTTTCGGCTGTGGTGTCAAGGCCTGCGACCTCGCTGGCGCGCAGCAGCTGGCCGTCGCCGGTGATGTCCAGACGCTGACCGCCCACGACGGGCAAGGAGACCTCGTCGCGCGGGTCGACCAAGAACGGCAGGTTAGTCCACTGCTCGCAGAAATCCTCGTAATCTGGGATCTTCTCGTAGAGCTTGTTCTCGATGATGTAGTGCATCCAGCCCAGCACCATGGCCAGGTCGGTGCCCGGCTTGATAGGCAGCCAGACATCGGCCTTGGAGGCATCGGCGTTAAAGCGCGGGTCCACAACGACGGTCTTGCAGCCGTTGGCGCGCAACTCGGCCACGCAACGGCCAGAGGTGGACGGGCTGTGCCAAGCAGGGCCGGTGCCCCACATGACGTAGGCCTCGGTGATCTTGCCGTACTTGCCCGCGGGCTTGTAGAGCTCGGCGCAGCCGGAGTCGGCGATGGACGTGTCGCCCAAGCCGTTGATGAGCGGCATGGTGTAGTTGCGCGGCAGGTAGCACTGGGCGCAGCCGGGCTCAAACGTGTTACCGGCACCCCAGAAGTTCCTAAAGCGCGGCGGGCTGAAGAACTGCGGGTTGCCGCCGCCACCTGTAGACGTGAGCAAACCGTGCTTGCCGGTCTTGTCGCGCATGTCGATGAGGTGCTGCGCAACCGTCTTGGCGGCCTCGTCCCAGCTGATGCGCTCCCAGTCGTTGCCGGGTTTGTCACCAACGCGCTTCATGGGGTACTTGTTGCGGTTGGGATGGTAGAGCGCCTGGATGCCGCTCAAGCCCTTGGGGCACATGCGCCCCTTGGACATAGGATCGATCTCGTCGCCTCGCAGCTTGATGACGCGGCCATTGCTCACTGTGGCGATGACACCGCAGTTTGCGATGCATGCACGGCAAGAGGTCCTGACCTCCGTCACGTCATCGTCTGCCCATGCTTTGTCGCTGTCTACCAGATTGCTGGCAGTCTTGACCCCCAGCGCGCCAACCGCGCCGGTGATCGCCGCTGCCTTCACAAAACTGCGACGTGACATAGTGTTAGACAACATGCTTTCCCTCCGTTCTCTTTCTCTCAAGACTCTTCCTCTAACGATTTATTCTTCAAGGCAGCTTTGGGTCTTGTACTCGGCAAGCATCTGCCTGCCTTCGCTTGTGACCTCCCACTGGCCTCTCCAAACCAACATTGCGGCCTTCTCGAGCTTGTCGACGTAGAAGTCGCAGGCCAAAGCCTGGCTGTCTACGGCCGTGTCTTTCTCGAACTCGTCGTGAGCGTCGTAGAAGGCCTTGATGACGGGAAACTTGCGCGGCTCTTGGGCGCAAAAGTCCAAGATGGCGATAAAGGTCTCGATGCGGCCGCGATTGCGCGCGAGCTGCGCCTCAAAGCGCTTGCGTGGTGCAAGGGCGTCTGCCACAGCACTGCCGGCCTCGCTGGTCACAAGCGTGTAGCTGCAGACGATGTCGTCTGCCTCGTCTGGTTCCAGCTCGGCGAGCAGATCGGCGCTTACGGAGTTCCCGTCGCTGTCAAGCGCCGTCTTGATCAGCCCAAAGCTGCGCACCAAGGTCTCTATGAGCGCAACGGGGCTTTGGATGATGTGGCTGTAGACGTACTCATCGCTTTCTTGAATAAAACGCTCGACCTCGCCGTAGGGGCGTTTCTCACTGCAAAAGACAAGAAGCTTGTAGAAGGTCTCGCGCAGGGAGTTTTGCGACCCCACCGTCTCTAGGCACTTGTCGATTTTTTGCTCTAAGGACAGCTCGCGCTTTGCAGCCGCAGCGGTCCGCCTTTGCGGCCTCATGCGCTGCTCTTCTCGCGCATAGCTCTCGTAATCGCGGCTCGCCTCGAACTTGGGAAGCCTCCTGTTGTAAAGCGAGCTGTGATGCTGCCGATCTGTGCGCTCGCTAACAGCCGCGCAAGGCGCGCTTGGCACTGCCATGGTCTTTCCTCCTTAGCTCTCTCAAACCCGCACACCGCCTATACGCGATGCGCCTCTCTTGCGGGTTTGCATGCTGCAAAGCTAAGGTTCATCGCCCTCATCAAACATGGCTTCCAAGCGATGAAATCACGCTTTGGGACATAGTCATTTTTTGATGAATAAGGCTGTGACCAGCCAAAACGCAATTGAGTGTTGCGGGCGCAGCGCATAGCTAGTGGCAAGTCGCCTATAATCGCCTACAGCGTTTTGATCTTTTGGAGAGGGGGACAAACGCCATGGCTACAACAAAGCCGTCTAAGGGTTTTTCGCCTATTGGAGAAAGCGAATCCCAAACCATCAAAATCGGAAAGGCGAGCCTTGCGCTCGCATATATCGACAAGCAGATGCCATCGCTTACCTATCTGGGTCTCGCGTTGTGGATGGCATGGAACACCATCGCCTTTAGCGGCACGGCATGGTTTTACGACCCCGCCAGAAGCGTCATCGTAGAAGAGCTCATAAGCCAGCATCTCATCGCCTGCATAGCAACGTCGCTCGTGTTGGCTTTTACCGCAAAAAAGAGCATGTATCTCACCGCCCGCAACTGGTTTACCGGGTTGGGCGGGGTTGTTGCGGCAATAGGAACGCTGTTTATCATCATCGCCCGCGGCGAGACAGAGGCAGGCCAGTACCTCTTTGTGACAGGCACCATGTTCTCTGGCGTAGGCACGACGTTTCTCTTTATGCGTGGCGTGCCTCTCTTTGGCGCACTGCCGCCACGTCAAGCGCTTGTCAGACTGGTTATATGCGTGTTGTTCTCCTGCGGCGTCTTCTTTATGGTGAGCAGCTGCCCTTGGCCGCTTGGGAGCATTCTGTTCACGCTCATCCCGCTGCTTTCTGCGCTCTTCTACATGTTGCGCTCGACCGACATGTACGGAGAGGAGCAAGTGCTCCATTCAGACAGGCCCTTCTCTCCCCTGTTCGTCTTGCTCGCGCTCTCCACCGTCTTTTGCACGGCGAGCTTTGAATTGGTGCGCTCGTTTTTGCTCATCAACCTAGAGCCGGCGGCAAGCAACCTGGCTCAGATCTACTCCACGGCGTTTTCTGTCTTCATCTTTGCGGTCGTGCTTTTGGCAACGCTGCTCACCAAACCCGACGCCGTAGACGGCGCAAAACATCTCTACACGACCACCATGGGCGTGCTCGCCGTGTTTTTGGCGGTGTTCGTCTTCTTCACGCCGCAAAGCATCATAAGCGCGGCATGCGTCCAAAGCCTGCAAACGCTCTTTAACATGACCATCTGGGCGATGTTTGCCTATATCGTCTACCAGTCAAAATCAAATGCGTTAAGCGTCTTTGGCTTTGGCAACGCAGCGGTGTCTCTGGGCACCTTTGTGGCATGCAGAATAGCGATGCAGTTCTTTGGAGAAGACGCCAACGCAGACATGCTGCGCTTGGTACTGGCCGTGCTGTGCATCTGCATGATCGCCTTCACGCTGATCGTGTTTCCCGATAAGAACCTGGGCAAGATCCTGCCCCCTATCGAGCCCGCGCGTTTGGATGTAGAGCAGCCCAAGACAACACGCGGCAACACCAAGAGCATCTGGCTGGAAGAAATCGAGAAGATCGCCGACGAATGCAAGCTTTCCCCGCGCGAGAAAGTGGTCTTCACGGCGCTGGCGCAAGGACGCACGCAACAGCAGATCGCAGAGCGCGAATGCGTTTCCATCCACACCATACGAAGCCAGGCCAGAAGCATCCACATCAAACTGGGCGTGCACTCAAAACGCGAGATGGACGAGCTCATAGAGGCGCGCATAGGCACCGAGCTCACCCCTTGGGACTGATCACGACAGCTGCGTTTTTCGTGCTAGAATGGCGATGCGGGGCAAGCCCTCCGCAAGTGATTGAGTTAACTGATTTAGACAACAACCACCGGCCAGGGTGGTTGTTGTCGTTTAGAGAACGCTTACTTGCTCAACAGCACCAAAAAGGCGATTACAAGAAGCAGCAAGATTGCATCTTCCATGCGCGCCTCCCTTCCCGGAGGGCGCTAGACGACAAGACAACAGCCCCGCACCACGATTGGGATTCTAGCACCGCTATCTTGCGGCGCGAGCCTCGTCCAAAGCCTCAAGCGACAGATCTGCAGAAAGCTTCCTAAAGCGCGACTGGCACCAATTGCCGCCTTCATCGTCTTGATGCTCGCGCAAGAAGTCCAGGTACTCGGACTCTGTCAAGGGCTTTGAGTAGTAGTAGCCCTGCAGATGCTCGACACCCAGATACTCCAACACGTTGACCATCTCTTGGGTCTCCACACCCTCTGCCACGATGAGCTTGTCAAGCGAGTGGGACATAGAGGCGACATTGCTCAAAACGGCCATGGCGTTGTCGTTGTCCATGGCGCTCCACAGCACGGATTTGTCGATCTTGACCACGTCTACAGGCAGCTCGAAGAGATTGGTGGCCGAGCAATAGCCCGTGCCGTAATCGTCAAGAGCCAAACGCACGCCAGCCTCGTGCAGCTTTGCAAGGTTTGCACCTGTAGCGGCTTTGTCGTTTAAGACGGCCGTCTCGGTCACCTCCATGCACACGGCGCTTGCGGGAACGCCATAGCGCTTGAGCGTGTAGAGCAGGCTGTCGGCCATGCCCGGTTTTGCGCACTGCACGGCAGAAAGGTTGATATCCATGGTTGCAACACCCAGACCTGCCAGATTGGAGGCGCTCCAAAAGCCGCAAACCATATCCATGATCTGCTCGCCTATCTCCAAGATCATGCCGTTTGCCTCTGCCAGCGGGATGAACTCGTCCGGGCTCACAAAACCCAAGGCAGGGTCTGTGAGCCTGATGAGCGCCTCTGCCGAGTCGAACTTGCCCGTCTCAACGCTGCGGATGGGTTGATAGCGCATCTCGAAGCCCTTGTTTGCTATGGCCTCGCGCAAAGCCAGCGTTACCTCGCTTTGACGGCGGCGGCGTGCCAGATAGCTGCCGTCTACCGTGCTGACAAGCGTCGTGGCGTTGGCAATGCAGCCATCTAGGGCAGAGACCATCATGTCATCGGCCTCTTTGCCGCTTTGCACGATGCCCGGATGGCGCATGATCGCAAAGCAGGGGTTGAGCTCGATGCTGCAACCAGAGGGCTGCTCTACCTCTTTAAGCGCCTCTATGGCCTCTAAGACCGTGTTGTTCTCCTTGGCTATAGAGCACACGACGACAAAGTACCCGTTGCGCAGGCAAAAGGTGTTTTGCTGTCCAAACCGCCGGCGCAAGACATCGCCTATGCCGATAAAGAGCGCCTGGCAGACGTTGTAGTCCATGACGCCGTCCAGATACGAGATGTCGCGCAGACCCATGCCCACCACCGCAAAGGAGTCGCTGCGTTTGATGCGGCAGTTCATGTAATCCCTAAACGCACGGTAGTTGTAGCAGTAACTGCCCGAGAACATGAACTTCGAGTTTGCCTCTGCCACCTCGTAAACCAACGTCAGCACGAGCGAGATAGAAAAGCACTGCAAGAGCAGCTGCGGGAAAAACGCGTTTATGGCCGACGCCGCGAGCACCACCATGCAGGCGACGATGGGCGGCACGATCTGAAACGCGTTGAGCCTGCCACGAGATGCAATCAAGCAAGCAATGGCCAAGATGATGATGGCAAAGTCGAGCACATAGAGGATCTCGAATAAAGGGCCGTGACGGTAGATACCGTCTGGAGAGAAGTAGAAGAGCAGGTGCGTTGCCGGCGTTGTGACAATCAATGCGACCACGATGTCAAAGAGCGCGATCGCGCCTCTGCGAAGCGACGTCGATTTGGGAAGGCTGCCCGTCACCGAGGCGATGTAGAGCAAGAAGGTGAGCGCAACCACCGAGTTGCACAGGTGATACCCCACAGTCAAAAAGCAGTTGAGCAGCGGCGGGACTGCCTGAGAGCAGGAGATCCCCACAGCAGAGCAGATGTCAAAGACGCTGCCCAAGACATTGGCAAGCGCCATGGCAAAGAAGATCTTGGTTTGCCTGGTGGGGTAGTTGCGTCGCAGCCAGTAGACCAAGAGCAGACCCAGGGTCAAGATGATCGCTGCGATATCAAAGCTGATGTTGTAGAGCACGGGTTCCTAGCTTAAATAGTACTGCGCAGAAAACTACGCAGGGACAGATCGAGAAAAATGAACCAGAACAGTATAGCGACCTCGATTGAATTCTTAAGAGAAAATAAAGAGTTAGCACAGGCTATTTCTTATCTATCTTAACGATAAATCCGCTCTGGGGCGCACGCCGTGCGGGCAAAAGCCGTTGCAGCAAAAGAACGGGACGGCTTAAAGACCGCCCCGCGCGCTGCGTATTGTTACTGCCCGATCCGCTTGCGCACGACGTCTGCCAGCTGGTTGGCAAGGGTATCGGCCATCTCTTGCGTAGGTGCCTCCACCATAACGCGAATAAGCGGCTCGGTGCCGCTAGGACGTACCAGAAGGCGGCCGCAGCCCGCGAGCTGCTCTTCTACCTGGGCTTGCGCGGCGGCGATATCTGCGTCTTGGACATAGAGCGCTTTGTCGACAACACGAACGTTGACCAAAGACTGCGGAAGCTTGCTCATGACGCCCATGAGCTCTTGGAGACTCTTGCCGCTACGGGCAACGACGCCCAAGAGCATCAACGCGGTGGCGAGGCCGTCTCCGGTGGTGTTGTGGCGCAGGTTGATGACGTGGCCGGACTGCTCGCCGCCGATCACGGCGCCAAGCTCGCGCATGGACTCGAGCACGTAGCGGTCTCCCACCTTGGTGCAGGCAACCTCCACGCCCTCGCGCTCCATAGCCTGCATGAAGCCAAGATTTGCCATAACCGTGCCCACGACGGTGTTTTGTGCGAGCATGCCGCGCTTCTTCATGTCCTTGGCGCAGATCGCCAGGATAAAGTCACCGTCGCAGACCGTGCCGTTAGGGGCAACAGCCAGCAGACGATCTGCATCGCCATCGTGGGCAAGCGCGATGTCTGCGCCGCTTTGGTGCATAAGCTCGACAACCGGTTCCAAGTGCGTAGAGCCGCAATCGACGTTGATGACAGAACCATCTGGGTCTGTGTTGATGGCCACCACCTGCGCGCCCAGCTTCTCAAGCGCCAGCGGGGTCGATGCGCAAGAGGCACCATGAGCGCAGTCAAGCGCGATCTTGATGCCGCTTAAGCTCACGCCCGCCTCGACAAGCGGGGCGATGTCGTAATCGACAAACTGCTCGACAGCATCTGCAACCTCGATGCCGGGGGCAGGGGCATCAACCGGCTGGCCCAGCAGCTCCTCTACGATAGCCTGCATCTCGTCTTCGACCTCGTCGGGCAGCTTGAAGCCGGCTGCGCTAAAGAACTTGATGCCGTTGTACTCGGGTGCGTTGTGGCTGGCAGTGATCATGATGCCGCAATCAAAGCCTTCTTTGACCGTGTACCAAGCCAAACCCGGCGTGGGGATGACACCCAAGAGCACAGGGGTCTGCCCTCCTTGGGCTTGAATGCCAGCACGCAGGCCCTCTTCCAGCATGGGGCCGCTCAAGCGCGTGTCGCGCCCGATGACGATGCGGTCTCCCAGCTTGCTCACTGCTGCGCGACCCAAGGCCACCGCCAGATCGTAGGTGAGATCTTTGCCCGCGACACCGCGAACCCCGTCAGTTCCAAAAAGGCGCGCCACAACAGGCCTCCTTTGCCTATCCAACAACAACGTAGGCAAAAGATTCTAACGCACTTACTTTGCGTGGGTTACTTTCGAGGCGCTGCGCGCCATGTTGACGGCGGTGCTGCCCACGTACGGAGTCCACACCTTGATGTATGACAACGCCGTTGGGTGACGAAGGTCTTTTCTCACATAGGGGTCCACGAACTCGTCATGGTTGCGCTTCTTGTTGACGATCTTTTTAGCGGTCTTGAGGCTCGAGGTCTTCATGAGGCGGTTAGCGCTGCAGTAAAAGCCCAGCTGCTTGCTGCCCCCACCGTTTTTGAAATCGGCCATCAGATAACGCTGGATATCGATGCAACGCACGTTCTTACAGCCGTCAAACCGTTTTTTGAGAAGCCGATTGTACTCGTCTATGCGACCCCAATTGACGGGCGGCATGTCCTTTGCGTCTGCATAACCGTAATCTGCAGGCGTCTTGATACCTGCCACGATCAAGACTTTGACACCCGGCAGCCTTTTGCGCAGCTTGGCGATATACGTCTCCACGAGATCGACTGTCTCTTGCGCTGCTTCTGAGTCTGAACGCAGATCCAGCATATCCTTGCAGCGCAGGCTGTTGACACCGGAGACGACAACGACACTGGGCTTGAGAGCGGCGATGGCATCCACGTAGTCGTCTTGCACCCATCTACGCGCCCCCATGCCGCCGATAGCCATGTTGTAGACCTTGTCTGCGGGGTACCCGTAGGCGTTTTCCAGATCTGGCGCAAGGCTATCCCAGCGAGAGAACAAAGAAGAGCCGGTAAACGCGATGCCACCCGTAGGATTGTCAGCGTAGCGCCTGGACAGCTCGCTGATCTGAGATGTCCATGTGTAGCCGTAGGTGTAGGTCTTTTTGAATTTCTTGCCGCAACTGCACACATAGTAGTAGCTGGCTTTTGACTGACCGCTTGCATAGGACTTGAGGTTGCTGCTGATGGGTACTTTGATCTTTTTGTGCACGTGCCTGAGCTTGCTTACGATCTTAGACGCCTTGCCATCCTTCTTTGCCTGATGGGCCTCTTGATCTGCGTAGGCATCAAAATAGTTCCACGTCCCGCAACCAACTGCAGCCGGCATGGCAAGCACACCACACAAAACAACAGAAAGCGTCGCAAAACCTGCGGCGCCCAGTTTAGTTGCGTTTCGTGTTGTCTTGTAATCTCTGATCCTCATGAACCCTAAGCTATCACAAGATTTTTTTCTATCTGTTTAGGACAATTCGCCTTAATGAAGGATTAAGGCCGCCTTCTGCTTTTCTTTACGAATTCTGATAGCATGCAGAGCAACAAAACCCGTTAATCAGGTAGGTAGATAGGAATTACCATGCTCAACCAGTTCTCGCGCACGGCCCTTTTGCTGGGTCAAGACGGCATAGAACGCCTCAAAAACGCACGCGTCATCGTCTTTGGAGTTGGCGGCGTAGGTGGTTTTACCGTAGAGGCCCTAACGCGTGCCGGCGTGGGTGCCATCGACATCGTGGACAACGACGAGGTCTCGCTCACCAATCTCAACCGCCAGATCGTCGCCACCTGGGACACTATCGGCAAGCGTAAGGTTGACGTAGCGCAGGAGCGAATCAAATCCATCAATCCAGATTGCGTTGTCACCAAGCATGCCTGCTTCTACCTGCCCGAGACACGTGATCAGTTTGACTTTTCCACCTACGATTACGTCATCGACGCCATCGACACCGTGACAGCCAAGCTCGACATCGCCTGCGCTGCCCACGCAGCCGGCACGCGTCATATCGCCAGCATGGGAACGGGCAACAAGCTCGACCCCACCCAGCTCGAGGTAGCAGACATCAGCGAGACAAGCGTGTGCCATCTGGCCAAGGTGATGCGCAAGGAGCTGCGTAAGCGCGGCGTGCACCACATGAAGTGCGTCTACTCTAAAGAGCCCCCCATCAAGCTCGACCAAGACACGCCGGGTGCCGAGCGCAAGGGTCGTGGCATCGCACCGGGTTCCACGTCGTTTGTGCCCAGCGTGGCCGGCCTCATCATCGCCGCCGAGGTCATCAAAGACATCGCCTTCGAGCGTTAAGCGGGCTGCCTGGCTGCATAACCGTATGGCAGAGAGCGTGCGGGGGCATACGGAAGAGGGACGTGCGGACAAACTTGCGCTCAGACTCGGCACCCGATCACGCTCATAACGCCTGCAGCTGCGGAGGAAACGCCTTTGGCGTTTCCGAGTCCTCGCTACCGCAG
>CAVAPV010000027.1:0-27801 GCA_963590525.1 Agathobacter rectalis | reverse complement strand
GAAACAAGTAGATCCAACAAGCAAAACCAACCCTGCCTTGTCGATAGGGGCAAGACAGGGTCATGCGTTTTTGCATGCTCAGGTAGCTTATTTGCCGCTTTGCGCGTCGAGGAAGTTCATAAGCGGTTGTGGCTAGATGTTCCCGGTGTTCAGCAGGAACAGGAGATCTGCATCTTGGTCAACGCACACGGGTGTGTTCAAAGCATCATAGAGCTCTTTGGGAATCGAGCTGCACAACAACTTGCAATACTCCTCAATGCTCAAATCGGGCGCTCCCTTGAAGTGCAGCACACCGAGAGCGGATTCGAGCGTTGCAGTGGCCAGAATCTGAAACTCGAGCAAGCGCGTCATCTGCTTGTTCTGATATGCAGTCAGCGTTTCTGCCAGATTCTCTTTCCTGTGTCTTTCAAAAAATTGGCGAATGCTTTCGTATCCCTCGATTTTTCCTGCTTGGTAAAAGACGTCTTCGTAGCGATTGAGCATACGGGAGGTCATTAGATGTCCCTGATACCAGTTGTATGACCTGCCAATCTTGTCAATGCCCGTGTTGTAGGCCATCTCTGCATACCAGCAGACGATCGACTCCCTGTTCTCAAAATGATGGTAGAACGTCGATCTGTTGATGGCAGCACGCTGACAGATCTCTATCACGCTGACTTTGCCGTAGTCCTTTTCTTGGCACAGCTCTTTGAGCGTGGAGATAATCTTGATGCGGGTGTCCAGCCCGGTGGAGTAATATTGCCTGCTCATATGCGACCTTCTTACCAGATGAACCCGGCAAAGAATGTGCCCGCACCGTCTTTTTCAACAGGGTGTTTGAGCGCCTCATGGAGCTCGTAGGGAACCAGCGACTCGATGCCGTGGCAGAAGTCTTTTATGTTGTTGAATTCACTGCTGCCGGAAAACCAGCTGAGGCTCGCTTCTGCCTCCATAATCGCAGTGCAACGGATTTGGAAGCTCAGCAATGGGGTGAGTTCCTTGTGTTGGTAGTTCACAAGTGTATCGGTGAGAACCTCGACCCTGTGTCGAATGAAGGCCGGGCGAGGCCCACTCAGGATGCCCAGACTCGAGGCGCTCCTGTACATATCCTTGTAAGGCTCAAACGCTCTGGTAGTGATGAGGTGCCCTTCAAACCAAGTCAGGCTCCTGCCAATTTTATCGATACCAGCCGAGTACATGATATTGGAGTGCCACTGCGTTATGTCATCCTTGCCAAAGAAATGATGATAGAACGTTGACCTGCTCACTCCAGCGTTCTTGCATATCTCAAGCACGCTGATCGTCTCGTAGGGCTGCTCTTTGCAAAGGTCGGCGAGCGCCTGCAAGATTTTCATGCAAGTCTTAAAACTTGCTGACATGTTGACGTTTTCCATATTGGCATCTTCCCTCGAAACTCCCTTGAATCTCTCCCTCTGGACTGATTATAGAAACGCGTTTAGAGAAGTTATCCAATAAAGTTAGACACTTCAGGGCATCTGTCTTAGTCGATTGAACAGATTGGTCATATCCTCCAAATAACCTCGACGATAACGGAGGTTTATCCCTACAAGCACCGAGGCACATCCACATACAATCTCTCGCACTATAGGGCGCGTGAAAGGTGTGGATGTGTACATAACCAAGAGCAAGGCGTCTGCAGACTACACACGACTTAAGGTCCGTGCTGACGCTGCAGACGTCGAAGAAGCATTTCGAATCGCATATGCTTCCTTTGCAAGACGTATGAATCTTAGGGTGCGTGACGGAGATATCGAAAGCGCGGCACGGGAACAGCTTGGGATAGAGGATCTTTCCTCGGTGGTAGAGACCGATGCTGTCAAGGCGCTCGTCCCAATGGCTCTAACGGCAGCGCATATCGTCCCAGCGTTTCCGCCTCCGGCTCCCAAAGGCAGCATCCTGCACAAGGGGAGCTCGTTCAACTTCGAGTTGATAGTGATGCCCAAACCGCATTATGAACTCGCCAGCTACGAAGCGGTTAGCTTCGAGGCAGAGCCCTACACTCCGGATAAGCCGGCGGTGGAGCGAGAGCTTGCCCAGTTCGCCGAGCATTTTGCCAATTATGTCACCGATCCCGACTGCAAGGTGGTAACACCCAAATCGAGCTGCTTGCTTTCGGTTGAGGCATATACCAACGGCGAGCCTGTGGGTGCCGTGAACACGGAGGGACGCACCTACACGCTGGGGGAGGGCCTCATGCCCGAGGGGTTCGACGAGGGAATCATCGGCATGGAGGTTGGCCAGACGCGCTCCTTCAGCTTCCAGGCGCCCGACTATGGCAAGGGGCCTGGTGCGGTGCTCGATGTCGAGTGCACGGTTTGCCTCAAGGAGATGCAGAAGATAGTCTCCCCTGAGCTGACCGATGAGTGGGTGGCAAAGAATCTTCCCGACATCGGCAGCTACGACAATCTCCTCTGGCGCATCACCGAGCAGGTGGAGGCACCAAGGAAGGCAAGCTACCAACATTATCTAGGGGAGCTTGCGGCCGACCAGCTCTCAGAGCGCTTCAAGGGTTCTATTTCAGATGACGTCTATACCACGATGATCCGCGGCATGCAGTCCTCTCTGCATGACCGTGCGCGCCAGGAAGGCGTTACCTACGATGAGTACGTAGAGAAGCTGGGCGGTCAGCAGCAGGTGAACATGATGCTCATGGTCCAGGCCCGCCAAACGCTTGTTAGGGGATACTGCCTTGACGCCGTCTTCAGACACGAAGGGCTGAAGGCGGACAACGAGGATGTGATGGAGGCATGCCGTTCGCTTGACCCCAACAGCCCCATGGGGGTGCGTAAGTGGATGCAGGACAGCCATTGCTCGTTTGTGGTCGAGGAGATTGCCGAGCGTCTGCGCGCCGCGCGCTGGCTCGTCGAGCATGCGCAAATCACACAGAGAGCAAGTGCATAGAGAGTGTGCGTCTCTTTGCTCAATCTGACTCAATGCTGTGGACATAATCGCCGTTCTGTTTGATGACGGGCGAAATCGCGCTTCCCACAATTGAAGAATATATCGCTTCAACATAGAGGAGAAACTATGACTCAAACACCTAAAAAACAGGCTTTGGGGGCGCCAAAGTACCAAAACGCTGTGGTAGTTGGTTTGGTCTTGCTTTTGGTTGGGTTGTCGATCGCCCTCACTCAGTACAAAGCGTCCTCGCTGCTCACCACCTTGGCGTCAAGCTTCAACATGAGCAGCTCGCTTGCCTCGTGGATCATGTCCATATTCACCTTCGTCGGCATCTTTCTCGCGTTTCCTGCTGGAGGTGTCATCGAGAGGTTCGGATTCAAGAAGACCATCATCTTCTCGTCCGGGCTCATCGTCGCCGGCGGCATGGTGGCCCTGGCGGCCAACGGGTTTAGCAGCGGCATTGGACTCATAGCCTCGCGCGCAATCGAGGGCATCGCTTTGACGTTCATCACCACGGCCGCACCCGTAGCCATTCAGAAATGCGTCAACCCCAAAAACGTTGGCTTAGCAACAGGCCTTTGGGGGTGTTGGGGCAACGGTGGCGCTGTCCTAGCTGCAGTGCTAACACCGCAGATTTTCGAGATGGCAGGCTTTAGCGGCGTCTGGATTGCTTTTGCCGTTGTCGCTGCCATCGCCGCAGTCATTTTTGCTGTGGTCATCCGCGATCCTCAGGGCGATTCATCTGTCGTCGAACAAATCGAGCAGACGAGTCAGGAGAAAGGCAGCTACAGGGAACTCCTGACTAAGGATGTCGTTCTTTTCCAGATCGCTTTCGCCATCTTCAACATCATCATGCTTGCACTTCTGGGCCTTCTGCCCACTATCCTCCAGCTTCCTGTCAAAGGCTTCAGCATCTCTGCCTCGGCCATGGCCTCTACTGTGCCCTCGCTTCTGGCCCTCATCTCCTGTCCGCTTGGCGGTGTGATTGCCGACAAAATGGGTCGAACAAAGCCCATTCTACTTGTGACCTTCCTCGTTCTGGGTCCCTGCCTCGCACTCATGTACACACAGACGAGCACGACGTTCTGGGTTGCCGCGGTTGTCCTCGGCGCGATAGGCTTTGCGAGCACTGGATTGCTCATCAACGGCTGGCTGCAGGTCATTCCGCGCCCTGCGCTCGTCTCCAAAGGCATGGCTCTGCTCACGTTCGTCCAGTGTGTGGGCCAGTTTCTCGGTACGTTCTTCGTCCAGATCCTGCTCGGCCTCGACTACGGAAACTTCGCCTTTGCCGGCATGGTGCTATGCGTGCTCGGCATTGTCGGCGTGGTGTGCCTAGCTTTTGTCAAGATGAAATAGCAGCACACTGCTCTCACCCCAAAAGTACGGGGCTGGCCTCGAGTGTCCTCGAAGTCAGCCCCGTTTTGCGCCCTACCGCTCGACTCTTGTCTGCTCGGCAGATGAGCTGAGTTCAAACATCAGAGAGGGCCGGCAGCACAAAGAGGAAAGGAAGGGAGAAATGCTGCCGGCCTTCTGATAGGGGAAGCAAGGTCCCGAGAGTGGGTTCTCGTGGAGGGAAGGTCTTGCTTGAGTCATAGGGTAGCCGCCAGCGCGCAACGCGGGCAACGAACAAACCCTACCCTTGGTAGCACTTGAGACGACGGATTGCCCAAGATTGCCTCAGAGCATGGACAGGTTCGCGATTGTGTCAGCTTGTTAGTCCTCTACAGGCGAGTGCCAACGGCACATCTTCGCTTTGACACGGGGCTTGACCCTGCCGTTTTGACACGGCCTTGCGCACATCTGCTCGATCTTCAGACAAAAGATGGGCTCCGGCAGCGTGCGTTCTGGCAGCTTGCCGCCGCACTCTTTGCATGTCCCATATTCGCCGAGCTCCGGGTCGTTCCAGGTTCCGCAATGCTTGCAGATGAGCTTGGGCTCCTTGGGCGGCCTGCACTTTCCGCAGAACGTGCATACATGCATCGACGTGGACATCCGGACTCCTTCCACCCGTCTTGGCCCTGTTGGGAGCAGTATAGGCAACCCTTATGGCGCAGGAGGCCGATTTGCGCATCTGTCTCGCCCCGGTGCACACGTCGGCGCAACTGTGCAACGGGGCGAGACTCGCCCATGCCTCTGTTTCTTGTGGGCTTTCTCCCTGCTTTTTAGCCTGAGTTCAGGCCAGCGTGCTGTTCGCAACTCCATTTGCCGCAGCAGATGGCTTGGAAAGAAAGAGAGGTTCAAGAGAGAGGAAGCGCTATGACCCAGCCGTGGAAACGCGAAGAAAACGGCGAGACCATCATCCGCACGTGTGCGTGGTCTCCCCCGGGGTGCCATCCCGTCGGATGCGGTCTACTCCTGCACGTCAAGGACGGCAAGCTCGACTATGTTGAGGGAGACCCCGAACATCCAATCACCAGGGGAGCCCTGTGCCCCCGCTGCCTCGCGTTGAAGGAAGTCGTCTACCATCCCGACCGCATCATGTATCCCCAGAAGCGCGACCCGAAATATCGCGGTCAAGCCGACAAATGGGAGCGCATCAGCTACGACGAGGCCATGGATCTCCTCGAGGAGAAGACGCGCTACTTCCGTGACACCTACGGACCCGAGTCGATCGTCGTCTTCTGCGGTACCGGCCGCGAGGCGACTGTCTATCACAACGAGCTCGCCTTCATGGGCTTTGGCACCCCCAACGCTTGCTATGCGCAGTCTGGTTGGGCATGCTACGCACCCCGTGTCTCCTCCATGGGTTATCTCATGGGCGGCGGATATCCGGAGATCGACTACGCGGCTCGCTTCGAGGACCGCTACGAGCATCCTGGTTGGGAGGCTCCCAAGTACATCATGCTGTGGGGCAAGGAGCCTTTGCAGTCCAATGCTGATGGCTTGTGGGGCCATGCGGTCATCGACATGATGAAGGACTACGGCACCAAGCTCATCTGCGTCGACCCCCGCATCACCTGGCTGGGAACCCGCGCGGATATCCGACTGCAGCTGCGCCCCGGTACCGACGGCGCCCTGGCACTCGGCCTGCTCAATGTCATCATCAACGAAGACCTCTACGACCATGATGCCGTTGACAAGTGGTGCTACGGCTTCGATGAGCTCAAGGAGCGCGTGCAGGAGTACCCGCCATCCAAGGTTGCAGAAATCTGTTGGGTTCCCGAGGAAAAGATCATCGAAGCTGCCCGCAAGTACGCCACGAGCAAGCACTCCGCAATCGGCTGGGGCCTCTCTGTCGACCAAAACCCCAACGGCATCCAGGTTGGACAGGCGCTTTTGTCCATGATGGCTATCACCGACAACCTCGACGTCCCTGGCGGCAACACCTTGGGACTCCCCATTGATGATGATACCAATGTCGACATGATCAACCGCGCCATGGAAGCCGGCACCGTTACGCCCGACCTCTTCGCGCTGCGCATTGGCGCCTTCGACTACCCGTTCGTCTGCCAGCTGATGTCCACCAACCATCCGGACTGCGTCTTGGACACCTTGGAGACTCAAGAACCCTATCGCCTGAGGATGGGCGTTTTCCAATCCTCCAACGTCGTCGGTGGCGCCATCTCAGCTCAACCGGAGCGCTGGGAGAAGGCAATGCGCGAGAGCTTCGAGTTCGCGGTTGCAACCGAGTTGTTCCACAACGCCACCACTCAGTCCTGCTGCGACCTGGTGTTCCCGCTGGAGACCTTTGCCGAGCATGACACCCTCGTCGAATCCCACTACGGCTTCAACGTCGCCTTCAACGGTGCGTGCAACAAGGCGCTCGACGTTGTTGACGGCGGTGTGAACGACCTGAGCTTCATGCGCGCCATCGGCGAGCGCATCTTCCCCGAGTACTGGTCTCAGTTCGAGAGCGACCAAGATTACCTGGCCAAGGTGCGTGTCCCTTACGACGTGACATGGGAGGAGTTCCGCGAGAAGGGCATCTGGCAGCCCGAGGAGATCTATCGTAAATGCGAGAAGGGCCTCATGCGCCCCGACGGCGGCCTTGGCTACATGACCACGACCGGCCGCATCGAGCTGTGGTCCTACGCTTATCAGAAGTACGGCGACGATCCGCTGCCCTACTTCGTCGAGCCTCCTCTGAGCCCCGTCTCCACCCCCGAGGAATACGAGAAGTACCCACTTGTCCTGACGACCGGCGGCCGCAAGAACACTTCGTTCCATTCTGAGCACCGCCAGATTAAGACCCTGCGCGAGATCGATCCTTGGCCCACTATCCAGATCCACCCGGACACGGCCGCGGAGCTCGGTATCACCGAGGGCGACTGGGTTTGGATCGAGACCCCATACGGCAGGGTCAAGGAGGTAGCGACCCTAACCGAGGCTATGGACCCGCGCGTTGTGCACGCTCATCACGGCTGGTGGTATCCCGAGGAGTCCGGCAACGACGGCCCCGAAGGCAGCTACGCCTACAAGCGCTCCAACATCAACCATGCGATGCCCCACCATGTCATCGGCAAGTTGGGCTTTGGCAATACCTTCAAGTGCACGCTGTGCAAGGTGTACAAGGTCACGCCTGAAAACGATCAGTAAGGAAACAACCATGAACGGACTGCTTATCAACTACAAGTACTGCTCTGGCTGCCACTCCTGCGAGGTCGCCTGCAAGAATGAGCATGACATCCCCCTGGGTCGCTGGGGGATCAAGGTCACCGAGACCGGCCCCTGGGAGATCGGCGACGACGAGTGGCACTACGACTTCATCCCCACGCCTACCAGCCTGTGCGACCTGTGCGCAGCCCGCGTGGCGCAGGGGCGCCAACCCTCGTGCGTGCAGCACTGCCAGGCGAAAGTCATGGAGTTCGGCGAGATTGAGGAGCTCGCCAAGAAGGCCAACGAGCTGGGCGAGAAGGCTGTGATCTTCCTGCCCTAGGCCTTGAGCGTCTTTGGGCGGCATGTGGGCCTTGGCTTATGCCGCCCTTTTCTTACCTGCTTCAACCAATCGGACAAAAGGGAGGATTCGCAAACCTCCGTCTGTCAGCGCAGCGACGCTGTAGCAGGGTGCGCACCAAACGCGCGGCTTTGATGATTGTCCGAGCCTGCGAGTCGACCCAACATCGAGACTGCGGCAGCTTTTGGGAGTCGAAGCAGCTGTAAGTTTAATAATGAGCGAGGAGGAAGGACTTTAAAAATGTCTGAGGAAAAGAAACTCTCCCCCTACCGGTGGGTTTCCGTTCTGTGCATTGGCCTGATGCATGCAGCCCTCATGGGTTCGGTTGCCTGCCCCGGAGCTTTCGCCGGCGTGATCATGGGCGAGTGGGGCATCGGCCAGAGCTTGTTCGTTCAGATCACCCTGATCAGCTTCCTGACCGGAGCACTGTTCTCCGTTCCCATGGGCATGCTTGCTGACAGGTTCGGCGTGGTCAAGGTTCTGGGAATCGGCATGATTATCGCATCCGCCGGCGGCGTTTGCCGCGTTTTGTTCACTACCGCCGACGGCATCTGGGGAATCTACGCATGCTGCTTTTTCATCGGCATGGGCTTGGCTGGCATGAACGCGAACTCCGTCAAGTTCCTGAAGGCCTGGTTTGGTGACAAGATCACCACTGGTATGACCTTTTATATCTCTGGTGCCGGTATCGGCGTCACCGGTGTCATGGCCTTTGCATCTGCCCACATCGACGACATGCGCGCAACGTGGATCCTGTGCGCAGGTATCCTGATCGCCGCTACCGTTCTCTGGTTCGTCTTGGCACGCATGCCCAGGGACGCAGAGGCTGCCAAGGACGATTACTCCGTTACTGCCGTCAAGGCGTGTTTCAGCAACAAGACCCTGTTACTGGTCTCCCTGGTCATGATTCTCTCCATGTGCTCTTCCGCTGCCTACTCCGGTAACGTTCCCGCCGGCCTGCAGGCCAAGGGGATCGATCCTGCGACTGCGGCTGCCTGGGCGTCCTTCATCAACCTGGCTGGAATGCCTTCCAACTGGGTCTGCGGTCCCATTGCAGACAAGTTGCAGCGTATGAAGCCCGTCATGTTTGTCATGTGCGTTATCGGAGCTGGCCTGATTATGATTGCATGGTGGCTTCCTGCTGGCGCGTATACGCTCCCTCTGATGATCCTCGCAGCTTTCATCATGTGGGGCAACATCGGCATCATCAAGGGCTCCGTTGGCATGATTCCCACTATTAAGCGCGAGCATATGGGCACTGCTGGCGGCATCCAGACTTTCTTTCAGAATCTCGGCGCCTTCATCATCCCGTCCTTCATCATCACACCGCTCTCTGGTGGCAACATGATTCTCTTCTTCTTGATCCTCGGCTGCTGCGTCATCGCTGCCGGTCTCATCTTCTGCATCTTCGTCCCCGAGCTCGGCCTCAAGGGCAAGATTCACCAAGAGGCTGCCGCTACTGCAGAGGCAGAGTAATCGCCACGCTTCTCATAGCGGAATCGCTTTGGAGGGCCCCACGCGGGCCCTCCTTTTTTTGCGCGTCTCGAAGTCTTTTCTGGCGTGCGCGACCTCGCAGGCATCAGTTTTGGAAGTGTGATAGCCGCGAGATACAGAGCTGCATCAAGTGCACAAGGGGGTTGGACAGAGCGGGTCTTGTGTTGCTTGTTGCGTGTTTTTGGCGTTCCTATACTCGTTTCAGCGGACGCGCAATTTGGCGCGCGTTAGCTACGAAAAGGCATAGGCACCCATTGGGCGTCCATGCGAGAGAGCATCGAGAGAGAGGACTTCAATGGAATTCGAGAATGACCTCGGCAAGCCTTGGAAGTTCCAAGACGGGGACTTCACGGTTATCCGCTCGTCTGTCTGGTCTCCCCCTGGCTGCCATCCCGTTGGCTGTGGCATCAAGCTGTACGTCGACAAGGATGGGCGTCTGGACCACGTCGAGGGAGACGAGAACGACCCCATCACCCATGGCCGCCTCTGCATGCGTTGCCTGGCCCTGAAGGACTACATCTACAACCCGACCCGCGTCATCTACCCCATGAAGCGCGACCACGACAAGCGCGGCGATGCCGACGCTTGGGAGCGCTGCAGCTGGGATGAGGCACTCGACCTCATCATGGACAACTGGAAGGAGTTGACCGAGAAGCACGGCCGCAAGACCATGGCCATCTTCGTCGGAACCGGGCGCGACGGCATGCTGTCCCAGGACCTCCAGCTCTCCATCTTCCGCACCCCCAACCTGGCCTACACACAGTCTGGCTACGCTTGCTATCAGCCGCGCATGACGGCATCCAACATGGTTCTCGGCGCCCTGTACCCCGAGCTCGACTATGCTGGCGGGCTGCCGGGCGGTTATGATGACCCTGAGTACACCGTCCCTGAGCTCATGGTCATGTGGGGCAAGATGCCCTTGGCCTCCAATCCCGACGGCTTCTTTGGCCATAGCGTCATCGACCTGATGAAGCGCGGCGCCAAACTCGTCACTATCGACCCGCGCGTCAATTGGCTGGCAACACGCTCTGTGCTGCAGCTGCGCCTGCGCCCCGGCACCGATGCCGCACTCGCCATGGCCCTTTGTAACATCATCATCAGCGAGGATCTCTACGACCACGACTTCGTCGACAGGTGGACATACGGCTTCGATGAGTTTGCCGAACGCGTTTCCCACATGACCCCCGAAAAGGCCGCGGAGATCTGCGAGGTCCCTGCCGAGGACATCTACAGGTTCGCCCGCATGTACGCTGCAGCAAAGCCTGCCTCCATCGCCTGGGGCTTGGCCTTTGACCAGAACACCAATGGCATGCAGGCCGGCCAGTGCGTCTTGGCTGCCATCTGCCTGACGGGCAACCTTGACGTCCCCGGCGGCAACATCGTCGCCGACCTCTCCCAGCCCGAGGACATGACCTCCGAGGCGGCAGAGGGCCAGTCCGAGGACTTCACCGACACCCGTTCCTTCATCACCGAGGGCTGGTACCAGATGACTGCCGAGGAGCGCGGCGAAGCCCTGGGTATGGACAAGTACCCGCTGTACTGCAACCAGATCACCGGCTGCCACTCCGACGCCGTGATCGATGCTATGGAGACCGGCGAGCCCTATCCCATCACTTTTGCATGGATCGCCAACTCCAACTTGCTCGCGCCCACCAACTCTGCCGAACCCACTCGCTGGCATAAGGCCTTCCTCAAGTCTGTTCAGTTTGCCTTTGGTACCGATTGCTTCATCACGCCGACGATCCAGGCAGTCTGCGATGTCTTCCTGCCTATCACCACCGTGGCCGAACACGACGGTGTCAACCGCACTCACTACGGCGCCGCTTCCATCACCACTGGCTGTGGAAACAAGGCTATCACGGTCGGCGAGGCAAAGAACGACTTGGAGATCTACTGCATGCTGGCAGAGCGCATGGCCAAGATGTATCCGGACGACCCCAAGGCCCGCTTTGCCCATGAGAAGTACCGAGAGTACCATGACTACCTCGAGAAGAACCGCCTTGAGGGACGCCATAAGTTCGAGGAGGTTAAGCAGCTCGTCAAATTCAAGCGAAAGGTCTACTACAAGAAATACGAGACCGGCCGCCTGCGCCCTGACGGACAGCCGGGCTTCCTGACCCCAACTGGTCGCGTCGAGCTGTGGTCAAGCGCATTCGCGAACAACGGCATGGACCCGTTGCCCTATTACCGCGAGCCGGATCTCTCTCCGCGCATTCCTGACAAGCTGATCGACGAAGTCAAGAATCCCCGCATCCCCGAGGAAGTTGACGCGAAGTGGCATGAGCGCGACTTGTCCCATGAGGAAATCATCAAGAAGTATCCGTTCATCCTCTCCACAGGTCACAGACGCTACAGCTCCTTCCATTCCGAGCATCGCCAGATTGCTATCCTGCGCGAGGTTGACCCCAATCCGATTTTGGAGATCAATCCCGCCGATGCACGCAAGGTCGGCGTGACTGACGGTCAGTGGTGCAAGATCGAGAACATGTTTGGCTCCGCCAAGTTCAAGGCCCGCATCATGCCCACCATCCGCGAGGGACATGTCGAGGCCGAGCACGGCTGGTGGTTCCCCGAGCAGGACGGCAGCGAGCCCTCTTTGTTTGGTGTGTGGCAATCCAATGTCAATGACCTGATTCCGCTGCATCACAATAACGCCCTCGGCTTTGGCGGCCCTTACAAGAGCTGCTGCTGCAATGTCGTTCCGCTGAGCGAGTCCTACGACGTTGACATGAAGAAATTCGACGAGCACTTCGGAAAGTTGGTGTAAACATGCCCAAGTACGCACTTCTCATCGATTACGAGTACTGCACGGGTTGCCAGTCTTGTGAAGTGGCTTGCAAGGAAGAGCATCATTTCCCAATTGGTAAGTGGGGCATCCGCGTTCTGGACGAGGGGCCCTGGCAGAAAGACGATACCAACGATGCCGGTCATAACTTCAATTGGAACAAGATCCCCGTTCCCACCGACCTATGCGATCTGTGCGCAGACCGCTTGGCCCGTCGCCGCGAGCCCGTTTGCGTGCACAACTGCTTGGGCGATTGCATGAAGTTCGGCACTATCGAGGAGATGGCTGCCGAGCTTTCGAAGAAACCTAAGCAGGTGCTCTGGGTTCCCACAGAATAGACCATTGTACACCTGATTCAAATTGACGAGGGCTCGTATGTCATGCTTCTACTGCATCCATTGTGGAAAATGTGGGGGCGACTCCTATGGCTACGAGCCCTTCCAACAGGGGAAATGCGTCAAATGCGGCGCAATTAACCCTAAAGATGCCTCATTATGCCAAGAATGCGGGGCCCCTCTCCCGCGATTTCCTGGTCGTCCAAACTAACCTTTATCCCAAAACAAAGAAACCGCCACGACCGGGCGAGCGGCCTCGCGTACGCAAATCCTACGGTAGAAGAGGAATTGCTTCTTCAGGGGCTTTGAACAAAAGGTCTTGCCGATAATAAGCGCTATTTTCGATAGAAAGAGCTGCATGTGCTGTTGTCTTGTCATCACGCAATACTACGAGCTGCTGAAGCACGGTAGTTGGAGTGAACCGAGCATGTGTGTCGAGCAGTCAGTTAGAAGACAGCACCGCATCGCTCGCTACAACTCCGGCAACATCACATCGGCAACGTATAATTGCTAGCTAACGCTTAAAGAGGATCGAGCCGCGCCAAGCAGATGCCACGCGCGCCGCAAGACGATAGCGCGCAGCGCAATAAGATGACAGCGTACAGCGCAGCAGGAGGAGGGACGGCAGATGCCGGCAACAGGACAAGACAGCAACAAACATGCGGTGAGGGGAGTGTTCCTCGCCATCCTGGGCGCTGTGTGCTGGGGCTTTTCTGCAACGTGTGTGAGCTACCTCACCACTAACTACAACATCGACGTCGTGTGGCTTGCCTTTATGCGCACGATCATATCCGGCCCCATCTTTATCATCGTCGCCTTTATTACAGACCGCAAACGCCTTGCGCAGCTCTTTACGGACGCCCCCATGCTGCTGCGCCTTGTGGCTTTTGCTCTTGTTGGCGTTGTGATGATCCAAGTCACATACATGTCATCGGTGAGCTATCTGGGCGCTGGCAACGCGTTGCTTTTGCAGGAGATAGGCCTCGTCATCATCGTCTTGATCGCCTGCGCAAGAGGGCGCCGATTGCCATCTGGCGTGGAGTTTGCCTCGCTAATCCTCGCGCTCTTTGGTACTGCGGCCATAGCCACGCAGGGAAAAATCGGCTCTTTGGGGATAAGCGCCATCGGGCTTGCATGGGGTTTGGGCAATGCCTTGGCGCTTGTGGGCTACAATCTCTTGCCCGTCAAACTGCTGGATAAATACGGCAGCTTTATCACCAACGGCTGTGCCATGACCTTGGCAGCCTGCATGCTGGCGCCTTTTGCCAAGCCGTGGCAGGTGAGCGTGGAGATGCCGTGGCAGGGCTGGGCGGTTTTTGCCGGCGTCGTGTTTGTGGGTACGGTCATCGCTTACTTTGTCTACCTGCAGGGTATCAAGGAAGCCGGAGCAGTCAAGGCTAGCCTGGTGGGTGTGTTCGAGCCCGTCTCCGGCATGGTATTTAGCACGCTATGGCTGGGTACTGCCGTGAGTGCGGCAGATCTTGTTGGCTGTGTTGCGATTCTTATCATGATGGTGCTCGTTGCCAAGCCCGCGCCCCAACCCCAAGCAACGCAAGATTCTGCGGTTGATTGAGAGTGATCGAAAGATAAAAGCGGCGCAAAAGCGCCCATGCGGCAATTGTCGCGTGATAAAATCAGCTTGACGGCAGCTCACGTTGGTCCGCGAGCAGCGCCGTTGCTAGGCTAGAAAAGGGCTGTCGCTATTTGCGGCGGCCCTTCTTCTTGCTGCGTTTTGGCGTGCTACGTGTCTTGGAAAAGACGGTGACAACTGCACCGGCAAGCCCCACTACTGCTGTAGCTAACTTGACGATCTCGACTGTCAGGTCCATGAGCATCACCCCCTTTCGCAAAAAAGGGCGCTGCCCGACACGAGAGACCGCCGTCAAGCCACGGCCTATCTTACCCCAAGCAAAAGACGCCTAGAACGGGTTGTTAGGATCGAAGTAGTAGTTGTCGTACCAGCTGGCGTATTCTTCGTCCGTCATATGCTCCATGGCATCGGCGCGCCACGTACGCTTGTCGTCTTCTTGGACGATGCCGTGTCGGCGGTTCACCTCGGCGATTTTCTCGCGCATTTGGCGCTCGAGTTTCTCCATGTGCGCCTGTTCCTGTGCCCGTGCCTCGGCCTCAAGCTGTTCTTTGTGCTGCCGTTTCTTCTGTTTTATAGACAGCATGTCGTCTTTTGTGCGCTGAAAGAAAGCGTTTGCCTCGGCAGCTTGCGCCTCGACCATCGGCTTGAGGTCGATTGCATCGCCTACCTGCGCGCTCGCTGTCATGGCCAGATCATCCGTCGCCTGTTTTTCTTGCTCAAGCCAAGCCATGATGTCGTCTGTGTTGGTTTTCTGGCCCATGCTGCTCCTTTGCCGCCCTATCCCTGGGCACTGTGCTCACTATAGTGAAATATCAGGCGATTAGATATGTTATACTGGTGCGGCTTGCAAACAAGCAGGCACATTTTATCCAGAGTCGGGGTAGAGAGTTGGCTCGATGATCCCGGCGCCAACCAGCCGCAAGGCAACGGTGGCAATGCCAACATCGATGAAAGGAGCCTATCATGGGCAATTCTTCTGCATGCATTACTAAAAACGCCCGCAATTTCTTCCATCTGGCTTGCGAGCCTAGGCACATGCATATGATTGACTCGCCTCATGGCGTGGCGTCGGGTATGGCCAAGGGCAACTTGGGACATCAGATGCGTTATTCCATAGAGCTTTTGGAGCAAGAGTTTGCAGAAGCGGGCCAAGCTCACGTGCTGCAGCTTGCGCTGGATAGCGATGATAAGCGCAATCCCAGCTCGTGGACGCTTTATGCCGATGGGCAGGCTGTCGCTAGCGGATCGGGCGAGTATGCGCGTGAGTGTTTCTTCCAAAGCGCAACCGCTTTTTTGGAGTTGTGTCGCAGTGCTGTGCAAGCGGCTGAGCTTTCTGTATTGAATGCCGATGAGTACCGCTTGCTTGCCGCGGCGCGCAAGGTAGCTGCGATTGAGCTGCAGGGCTGCTAGCGATAACGCGCAGGATTTGATGAGCTGCATGCGACGCTTCTTTGCGTGCAGCTCACACCATGCGGCCTGCACCAAAGTGTTGCGTGCTTAGCGGCACGCTTCTAAGACGTCGCGGCTGGTGCCGCGACCGGGCGGGCAGTGCCCGCCCCTACGTGCACCTGCGGATTGCGGATTGTCGCCAATCGCCGCCATCCTCGTCTTGCGGTTCGGCGGACGACAGCTCGCAGGTTTCAGCACGATGCGGTGGCCAAACGGATGCAGAACCAAGTAGGGGAGAGCATTGCTCTCCCGGTAGGTTGCTTCGGCTTGCAACGTTTGAAGATCTGCATCGCTCCAAAAGCCATGCGTGCCTAGCGGCACGCTTCTAAGACGTCGCGGCTGGCGCCGCGACCGGGCGGGCAGTGCCCGCCCCTACGAGCACCTGCGAAACGTTGTAGCTCGCATCGCCCATGAGACCAACCTTCCCGTGTCATGTCGAGCGCAGCGGCCGTAAGGCCGCGTAGCCGAGACATCTAGTCGCGACTCAGTGCCGCCCGCGGCTAGATCCTTCGACTTCATTCGCTTCGCTCATTTCGCTCAGGATGACACAATATGAATGTCGCGGATGCTCGCATGCTGCGAGAAGCAGGAGAGATGCAGAACCAAGTAGGGGAGAGCATTGCTCTCCCGATAGGTTGCAGGATGTTGCAAGTGGTGCCTGCCTGCGGGTGCAGGCAGGCACCAGGTGTTCGCATAGCCGTGCCATGCTAGGCGCCACAGCCGCAAGGCCGCGTAGCCGAGACATCAACTCGCAGCTCAGTGCCTCTTGCTACTTGAGGGCCTTCTTGGAAGCCTTGAGCGTCACCTTCTTGCCGCAGTTCTTCTTGGTAAAGAGCTTTTTGTACTTTTTGGCGTAGCTCTTATTTGCCTTGACGCTGCCCATTTTGACAATGACCGTCTTGACCTTGGAGCCCTTGAGGCAGTTCTTGGTGCTTTTCTTGGTCAAAGTCTTGCTCTTGACTACGAGCACGGTGGCCTTGCAACCCTTGAGAGCGCCCTTAGCGATGCCGGTCACCTTGTAGTACTTGCCTCCAACCTTGACCTTGGCGGGGACATATACTCTGGCTTTGTTCTTGGCAAAGCTCGTTACGGTGAGCGCCTTGCCATCAAAGCTATAGGTGACGCCTGCACTCTTGACGGTTTGGGTGTCGAGCTTGGGGATGGCACGCGTCTGGATGGCATCGCAGCCCTCGTGCGCGCAAGCGCTGGTCTCTACGCCCTCTGCAAAGACGGTGGCAGGCTGGGTGACAATCCACTCGCCCCACTCGTGTCCGAGTGCGGGCACTTGTTCTTGCGCCTTAAACACCTGGCCACAAGACGAGCACTTGGAACCTTCGGTCAGGCCGGGCTCGGTGCAGGTTGCGGGAACGGCGGCTATAACCTGCGGCGTGTGGATGCAGTAGTACTGCCATTTAGCGTAGTAGGTCACCCCGTCTACAGGAAACGCCTTGGGCAGCTGCTCTACGGGCTCGCCGCTCAGCTCTTTGTTGTTGTACCAGCCCATAAAGCTGTGGCTGTATCTAGTGGGCGTGGGTAGGGTGCGGTCGGTGACTGACTCATCTGTCTTGCCCTTGATAGCCGCGACATTAGAGCCGCCGTTGGAATCGAAGCTGATGACAGATTCGCGGGCTTGCCACCGTGCATGAAGGGTGATGTCGCCGGTGGAGCCCTCGCTTATTTGGGTGACCTCGGTCGTGTCATCTTTGATCCAACCCTCGAAGTCGTAGCCGGCCCTGGAGGGGTCTGCGAACGTTATGGTCTCACTCTCTATCGTGTAGGTTGCAGGGTTGGAGGGGTTGTTGGTACCGCCGTCGAGGTCATAGGTGATGCTGTAGCTGACAGGTTGCCATGATTCTTCAAGAATAATATCGTTGCTGGTCGCGGCGTCCACGGTAGTACCGGGGTCGTATACAGTGCTGGTGTCTTGCCGCTGCCACTTGAACGTGTAGCCTTCGCGTGAGGCGCTGGGCAGCACGACGCTTTCGCCATATGTGGCAACCGCTTTGTCAGTCATATCGCAAAGGTTTGAATTGAGGGCGATGCAGTATTTGTTGTCCCCCGTTAGATTGCCGGTGGATACAGACGCGTTTAACTGTCCGATTTTCATGACACGCATCACGCCGTCATTGTTCAGGTTACCGCTTCGGTCCACGGCCACCGAGCCCTTGCCTTCGATGACGAGCGTGCCGCCGCTATTGATAGCCATCTTGCCGCCGCCGTTGACGATAACCTTGCCGCTGGCTTCGACCGTCATCGTTTTCCCGCTGGCGATGTTAAGTGTCTTGCCGTCCTCAACGGTCAACGTCTTGTCAGCAGGGACGGCAAAGCTATCCGTGGGGGTTGCAGAGCCGTAGACTTGGCCGTTCGAACCCTTGAATACGACGGCGTTGGCGATGGTAACGGTGCCGCACTGGGAATTAGGCCCATCCCCCTTTCCTATATCTTTCGGTGCGGCCGCCCCGGCGACAGCGATTACAACGCCTCCGTTGATAGAGACGCTTTTGCACCTGCCGGCATACCCGCTTCCGATTCCTGCGGCGCTCTGTGCGCCAGCAGCGGTGACGCTTCCGCCTTCAATGGAAATCTGGCCGCAGCTGCTATTCTGTCCGCTTCCGATCCCCGCGCCACAATGGCCACCATGACCTATGACATTCCCGCCGTTGACGGTAATGTTGCCGCCGTAGTCCTTGTTGCCTCCACTACCGATTCCTGCGGCGCTCGGTCCGCCAGCAGCGGTGACGCTTCCACCTTCAATTATGAGATCGCCATATGTGGTCTCTATTCCTGCGTCACGGCGTTGAACTTTCTGCACGACGAGCTTGCCCATGACGTCCTCGTCGGTAGACTCGCCTTTGATCGTCAGCGTCTCGGTGATAGCTGCGTCGTTGCTGTTGCCAATCCTGATGCCGCCGTTGATGGTGAGCTTGCAGCGGTCCTTCAAGAGCAAGACGACCCCGGCACCCTTTGTGGTCACGCGGCTATTTATCGTTATGTCTCCGCTTGCAACATATGTGTTGCCAGCGGTCCAAGTCGTAGTTTCCGCCGTTAGTGGGACCTCATCTGCCCATGCGGGGGGGGTAGCGGGGCAGGTGAGCAATGTGAGCGCCCCGACAAATGCCAGCGCCAATCCGCTTAGTACGTGCCTGATCTTGCATCCCATTGCTATCACGCCCCAATCTCTTTAGCTTTGCAACGCCTGTGCCCTCGAATCCCGCAGTCTAACCTCACGTCTTAATACGCATACCAGTTTAACAGCCGCAGCAGAGTTTGGTGTGCGTGGATGCAAAACTTTGCGAGTCAAGCGATTCGCAAAATAATGCGAGTGCCCAGACCTTTGGCAACGCTGCATTTGCAGGCGCTCTCCTGTGTCTGTTGGTGACGTAAAATATTGCAAGCAATCAAAACGACATGGAGACAAGATGGCTTTAGAAAACAAGCTTGGGATTAAAGACGATATCGAGCTTGCGCACGAGGAAGAGCGCCTGTCCAAGATCCGCGCGTTGGAGCTGTACGACACTGGCGCGCTCGATACTTTTGAAGTTGGAACCTTTGCGGGCTTGGCTGCTATCCATGCCTACCTTTTCCAAGATGTCTACGAGTTTGCGGGTAAGCGTCGCGAGGTCAACATCGCTAAAGGCACGTTTCGCTTTGCGCCGGCTATGTATTTGGAGGCAGCGCTTAACGCCATCGATGCCATGCCGCAAACAACGTTTGAGCAGATTGTGGAGAAATACGTCGAGATGAACGTCGCCCATCCGTTTAGAGAGGGCAATGGGCGTTCGACGCGCATCTGGCTCGATTGCATCTTCAAAAGAGAGTTGGGTCGAGCCGTTGATTGGAGTTTGATCGACAAAGAGGATTATCTTCTTGCAATGCAACGCAGCCCTGTGCGCGATGTCGAGATCAAGCACCTGCTCAAGGCAGCGCTTACTAGCAAGATCGATGACCGCGAGGTCTTTATGAAGGGCATCGACGCAAGTTATCGCTACGAGGGCTATAGCACGTATTCGATGCAGGAGCTGCAGGGATAGGTCTGTTGCAAATTTCCTTTACGGTGCTTTGCCTTCTTCACATTCTCCCTTTTACCGCCAATGGCGGTAAAATAATGGCGGTAAAAAGGAGGAGATTTTGGCTTACGAACCCCCGTTTGAACGAAACGATCACATTGACGCGCTGTGTATGGAGATTGCGGAGCTTGTGGGCATGGTGAGTCCGCAAAGCGACCTTGCAAAGAATCCGATTCTTCATCGCGAGCTAAGGATAAGAACTATCCACTCCTCACTTCTTATAGAGGGCAACACTCTCGACGAATCTGCTGTTACGGCGATTCTGGATGGCAAGCGCGTCTTAGGGGATTCACATGACATCCTCGAGGTAGAGAACGCCAAAAGGGCATATGACCTTATGTCCCATCTTGATCCGTATTCTATCGACGACTTGCTCAAATGTCATCGGGCCATGATGAAAGATCTCGTTGCCGAAGCAGGCTGTTTTCGAGCTCGCAACGTTGGTGTTTTTGACGGTGACGTCCTTATTCATGCGGGTACTCCAGCTGCCTATGTGCCTGAGGTCATGGCAGATTTGTTTGCTTGGCTAAAGAGCACTGACATGCATCCACTGCTTGCTTCTTGTATTTTTCATTTTGAGTTTGAATATGTGCATCCTTTTGCAGATGGAAACGGCAGGACCGGCAGACTCTGGCACACGTTGTTGCTTTCGCGTTGGCGCTCTGTTCTGGAATGGCTTCCTGTAGAGAGTGCGATCAGAGAAAAGCAACAGGGTTATTATGCCGCGTTGGCAAAATCAGATGCCCAGGGATCAAGCGAGGTATTTGTCGAGTTTATGCTCGGTGTAATCCGTGACGTCCTTGTGCCTTACACGAGGCCTACTACCAAATCCGAATCTATGGCAAATAGGGCGCTGGCGTTCTTTAGTGCAAATCCAAAAGGCAATTTGCCAGGGCTGGCTGCCGAATTGGGTTGTTCTAAAAGGACAGCTGAGCGATTTGTTGCAAGGCTCAAGGAAGATGGACAACTCGAGCGTGTGGGCAGTTCGCGTGGCGGTCAATGGGTCGTGCGTTCCTGTGACTTACAGCGCTGAGTTTGTTGGCCTTGAACCTGTGGGATAGTCCGCTAGCGCTAGCGCTAGCGTTTCTCCTTTTTTACCGCCAATGGCGGTAAAAAAGTGGCGGTAAAACGACTGTGATTTTGCTGCAGACAAGTTGTGTGATTAAAGGAGGAAACTGATGGCTGACTACGATTACATCATCCCCGCCAAGGACAGGAGCCTCCTTGCGTCGCTTCTCGGCAGGAAGCTTGAGAGCATCGAGGGCTACAGGTTCGACCTCACCCCCGTCGAGGGGAAGACGACTTTCTACGCCGTGGCCCGGCTCCACATGGAGGACGGCAAGTTCTACGACCTGCGGGTCAGGCTCGTCCGAGTCGACATCGCCGCCGATTTCTGGGACGATGCCGGCGCCTATTCCTTTGGTCGCTCCGAGGGCGATATCTGGCTTCCCGAGGGGATCTCGTCCTTCAAGCTCCCCATCGGCCGGGAGATCGACGGCGTGTCCCTCGTCAACGATTACGACGCGCTGATGCATGACGGCAGGAAAGAGAGTACGTTCGCTTTCACCAAGGCGGTGCTGTTGCGCACCGGGCTGGAGTGCATCGCCCTTTCCATGGACGACTTCTGTGAGGACGCCATCGTCGTACGCAGGGGGTTCGATCCCGGTGAGCTTGTTCCCGACGGCTCCGGAAGCTGGTACGACAAACCCGGCTGGACTGACGAGTACGAGCGGAAAATCGAAGACCTGTAAGCAGCAAGGAAACGTTTCTTTGCTAGGCCCGTCCCCGTCACCTTTATGGTGACGGGCGCTTTTGAGCAACAGTCGGTCGCCGTTAACATCAGCTGTCGCTCGTCATTAGCCTCGGCTGCTAGCCCCTGACTGCTGCCGTCATCTGCCTCCCGCGCTACAGCTCCTCTGTCTGCATACTGTCTTGCGTGAGCTTGAAGTCGTACTTCATCTCTAGCATGGCAAAGAGGCTTTGCATGATGTTATTGGCGACGGTGCGCACGTCGATGCTTGCGATAAAGGCGTTGATGCTCGCGATCTCCTCCTCGCTTACGCGGTAGACGCGCAACGAAGCCTCGGTAAAGCGCTGCAGCTTGCGCTCGAGCGTAAAGTTCATATCGCATTTGCGCTGCATGTAGCCGCGCATCAGACCCGAGCTGCCTATGTCGAGCTGGTAGAAGTCACTTTCCCCAAACTCGGGAAACCTATCCCCAAAGATCTTGTAGAGCATCGAGCTGGTCTTGATGCGGATGAGGTCGATCGTGGCGGGAACGGTGTAGGCCTCTACGTAGATGTCGCGGATGTTCTCGTTGAGCTCGGCGATGGTGAGCTGCAGCGCGGTCTCTATGGCGTAGGTGTAGATAGGCGGCAGGTCTGCCTTGCCAGCGGCTTTGCGCGCCGCTGCAAACTGGCCGCTAAACATCGTCTGCGTAAGCTCGAGCAAGATGGAGTCTTTGGTGGGGAAGATGTTTTGGTAGCTCCCGCGCGACACGCCGGCTTCCTCGACGATCTGGCTTACCGTCGTGGCATGGTAGCCTTGCTCGATAAAGAGCCTCACACAGGCAGAAAGTACCTTGCGCTTGGTTTCGAGACCGTCTTTGCGTTGTGCCACCTAACTGCTCCTTGTCTTGCTGCTTCTTGCTGCGCAACAGTATATATGCGCGAAGCGGGCGTCCGGCGTCAAGATTGCCGGGCTGTCTGCCACTCTATGTGCTCACAACAGCTCGATAAGCGCGTCAACATCCTCGGGTTTTGTGGCCCAGCTGGTTGCAAAGCGCATGATGGAGTGCGTGTTGTCTTGCTTCTCCCAAAATCCCATCGTCACCTCTTGCCGCAACCTCTTTGCAGTGTCGTTATCCAGCACGACGAATATCTGGTTTGTGGGTGAGTCGATGTAGGGCTTATAGCTTTTGGCTGCAAGTGCTGCGCGGATGCGATCTGCCTGCTTGATGGCATGAACGCCGATCTCACGGTACAGGTCGTCCTCAAAAAGCTCGTCAAATTGCAGGCCCAGCAGCCAGCCCTTGGCCAAAAGCCCGCCGTGGCGCTTGATCTGGGTAAAGAAGTGGTCTGCCAAGCTGGGATTGCTAAAGACAACCGCTTCTCCCATGAGGGCGCCGCACTTGGTGCCGCCGATGTAGAAAGCGTCTGCCAATTGGGCCAGGTCGGGTAGCTGCACGTCGTTGGCGGGACAGCCCAGCGCATAGGCCAGACGCGCACCGTCAACGTAGAGACGCAGGCCAAAGCGATCGCAGGCAGATCGCAGCTCTTTGAGCTCTGCCAGCGAGTACAGCGTGCCGTATTCCGTTGGCTGGCTGATGTAGAGCACGCCGGGCTCGACCATGTGCTCGTGGTTGGCATCGGCAAAGAAGGTCTCGCAGTAATCGATGACGCTTGAGGCAGCAACCTTGCCGCCTTGCTCTGGCAGTGGCAGCACTTTGTGACCCGTGAACTCCACTGCGCCTGCCTCGTGCACCTCGACATGCCCTGATTGCGCAACTAATACGCCTTGCCAGGGCTTGAGCAGCTGGTCGAGTACGATGACATTGGTTTGCGTGCCCCCTACCAAGAAATGCACGCTGGCTTGCGGGGCATTGCAGGCAGCGCGAATCTTGCTGCGCGCTGCGTCGCAGACCTCATCGCAGCCGTAGCCTGCAAACTGCGTGCTGTTGGTGGTAGCCAGACGCTCAAGGATGCGTGGATGTGCGCCCTGCATGTAATCGCTGTCAAAATGGAGTGTCATCGAGGTTCTTCCTGCAAGGGTTTGGGTAAGGAGTTTGCATTTTATCCCTAATCAGCGTGTCTACCGCCTCGAGTTGGGGCTGGCGGCGTTGTGCTGCAGGGGGAATGATCGAGCTGCACGGTGCTTGTACGTACCGTAACTTGGCCGCGAGAGACGGGCGCTTTCTGTCCAAAAAGTTGAACGTATAGATTTTTCTGCCACCCAACGGCAAAAAGGGCTGTTATAGTGCAAGACGCACCCGTTGCGGCATTGCCGCTTTTCTTTTAACTCACATGGGGACTGCAGCGGCGGTCTTTGCTTGTTCGCGTTCAACGCGGCAGCGTGTTACATGTGGGCAATTTCACCATCACAACCAAATAGCTCTTTTAAGCAGGTCAAAGCTGGTTTCTCACGTTTTTGAGATGCACCGCAATTGGCAGCGTCTGCGTTTCTCTGTCCTTGACCTGCGCGTCTTATCCAGCGGCATTGTCGTGCTCTTTGCGCTTTGCCCCTATGAAAGGAAGCCTTCCTCATGAGCAGCTTTACCTACTCGCCTCAGATCATGCAAGAAACCGCGCTTGGACTTGAGCGATTTGACATCCGCGATGAGATGCTCGCTTGTCGTGAGCTCGAGCTGTGCGGTCCCGTCGATGCGGAGTCGGTTGCGGACATCATCCGCGGTATGCGGCATCTGCAAAGGTTGGACCCTGCAAAACCCGTTACGCTTTTTATCAATAGCCCCGGTGGAGAGGTGCAATCCGGCCTGGCGCTCTACGATGTGATGAGTGCCATCAGCTGCCCTGTGCGTACCGTGTGCCTGGGGCTTGCAGCCAGCATGGCCGCGTTGCTGTTTATAGCTGGCGACACGCGCGACATGCTGCCGCATAGCCGTGTGATGATCCACGACCCGCTTATCGGTGGGGGAGTGGGAGGCAGCGCGCTTTCTGTGAAGGCACGTGCCGACGACCTGATGCGCATCCGTGATATCACCGCGCAAGTGATAGCCGATCATACCGGCATGACGCTTGAGCACGTCTTCGAGCTAACGGCTCGCGATACGTATTTCGAGGCGGAGGAGGCGGTGGCCGCGCATCTGGCGGATAACGTGATCAACAGGCTGTAGCGCTTGCGCGGCAGCGCTTTGACCTCGCGTTTGTTTCGATACCTCTCCGTCCGTGACTCTTCGCCGCCAGCCCTTCCTTCTGCTCTAACTCACCTATTAAGGAGAATCTCCATGAAAACCACTGCAACCCAGACCTTGTTTGATGCAGCACCTCTATCCAAGCCCGCCCGCTCTGCAGCTGCTTCTGCGGCCGCCACTTGGGTCGCGGCAGCTCGCCCTGTTGCTGATCCCCGTCGCGCTTATCGTGGGCGCACTTTGCTTACGGGCGTTACGAGCCTTGAAACCGACACTTGGGAAAGCGGCCTCAACAACAACGTGCTGGTGCTGGGCTGCTCTGGAGGCGGCAAAACGCGCCATCACGTGAAGCCAAACCTCATGCAAGCCCATGGCTCGTATATCGTGCTCGACTGCAAGGGGGCCTTGTACCGTGAGATGGGCCCGTTTCTGCGGGCGCGCGGCTACCGTGTTGATCAGCTGGATTTCACTTCTATGGATGGTACGGTGGGCTACAACCCGCTGCGGCATGTCAGGTTCAACCGCTACGGGCGCCCTATGCAGCAAGATATCATCACCATCGCATCGGCCATCTGCCCCGTCGAAGACCATGTTTCGGATCCGTTTTGGCCTCAAGCGGCGGTCAACTACCTTGCGGCGTATATCACCTATGTCTTCGAGGCCCTGCCCAGCAGCGAGTGGACCATGTCCTCTGTGCTGTGGGTGTTTGAGCAGGCCTGCATCGGCCGCATCGATTCTATGTTCGCCCAACTCGAGGCCGATGACCCCAGGTCCTTTGCGGTGACGCTTTACCGTCGCACCAAAGTCACAACCGGGGCAGAGAAGATGCATTCGAGCATCTTGGGCATTATCGCGTCGAGCCTGATGCCGTTTGGGTTTCCAGAGGCGGTCGATGCTTACGAGCGCCAGCCTCAGGTGGATTTTCGCGATCTTGGGCGCGAGAGACGGGCGCTTTTCGTCACTATGAGCGATACCGATCGCAGTCTCACCAAGCTCACGAGCATGTTTTTGCGACAGGCGTTTGCTGCCTTGATCGACTCGGCCGATCACGATTATGCTCAACAACGCCTGCCCGTGCCCGTGCGCTTTGTGTTGGATGATTTTGCCAATCTGAGCCTGCCCGGATTCGACGACATGCTCTCGATCATTCGCAGCCGCGAGATAAGCGCCACGATCATCTGCCAGACGGTGAGCCAGATCGAGGCACGCTACGGTGAACCCACGGCTAATTCGATCGTCGGCAACTGCGATGCGCAGCTGGTACTCGCCTTTCAAGACGACAGGACTGCCAACTATTTCTCCATGCGCGCCAACAAGCCGGCCAGCGCGTTGCTGCAAACACCTGCAGGTCAATGGTGGCTGTTTGTGCGCGGACAGCGTGGGAGCATGGAGCCTGCTTTCTGCCTGGAGCAGCACCCTAGCTATCCGGAGCTTGCAGCTCTTGAGGAAAACGCGGCCAGAGATGCAAGCCGCGAGCGCAGGGGTTTTCCATCTGTTTTGCGCGTGCCTGCGTCAAGCCCTTGCGATGACGATGAGGAGTGGTACGACTTCGAGGAGCTCGGTTTGGAAGGTGCTGATGAGCTGCCGGCTACTGGCGTGGGGCAGGCAGGAACAGCGGCGTGAGGGTCGCTCATGATGCAATGGTGCCGGGTAGGTTCGACTTGAGCCGCTACCAGGGCAGCTCGACAGCATCGGATTGCTCGGATGATGCAGCTGTATTTTCCTTTTGGGCTGCGGCAGCGTCGGTTTCAGACTGCGGCTGTTGTTGAGGTTTGCGCATATGTTCTAAAAAACCGCGGATGCTGTAGTGGTCGGCGCCGTCGGGGCAGTCTTTCATGTTGCCGTCGGCATCGAGAGACCCCAGGTAGCCGCCATCTACTTGGCGTCCCCTGCGATCGACGATCGAGGCATACCAGTGGCCGTTTTCATCGGCGGGTTCTCGCAGTTGGCAGGTTATCGCGAGCTTTCCGTTGCTGGCTTGCGTAAAAGCACCCGCCTCGCGCAGCTTTTGCAAGTGCTTGCCGTCGATCCAAAAGCAGATAAACGGCGATTCGTAGGCATCGGTGAGCATGTCTCCGCGTTCGTCAAAGACGTAGCACACCAGCGCACGAGTGCGCGCCGCGCATAGCATGTCGATCTCGCTTTCTTTGAGCATGAAGAAGGCCGAGGTATAGCCGCGTTGGCCATCTTGCGGCTCTTGGATGGTCACGACGGCTGTCTTCACTTGGAACATGAAGGTTTCTGGCGGCGCGGATGGATCTTCAAGCTGGGCCTTGAGGTTTACCGACACCACGTCTACGCCCATGTCTGCCGGCGGACGCAACGCATCGAGCCCGTTGCGGTACAGCGCACCCATTAGTTGGAATTCGCCTGTGTAGCCGTTGTACAGATAGTCGTAGAAGTTGGGAACCATGAGTGCTCCTTGCCGTTGCCTAAATCGCAAGCATGATACGCCATTGGTATTCCAACTGTTTATGAGGACATCTGTTGTTGGAGCTTGCATTGCCGCAAGCCTTGCGGATATGCGCTACTATAGGCGGCGTTTGACTACAGGCGGCGCTCTTGCAATGCGCAGCCAGCAGAGGGGCAAGGCAATGAGGGTAATCGAGCTTGAGGGCGCAACCAACGTGCGCGACCTAGGGGGTATCCCCGTGGCGGGCGGGCGCGTTGTGCGACGTGGACTCATTTATCGCGGTGACGCGTTGTGCAAAGCCACTGCTGAAGACGTGCGCAAGCTCTCAGAGGAGCTGGGCATCCGCTGCGTGGTGGATGTGCGCTGCGGATGGGAGCGCGAGGCAAAGCCCGATGTTGCCATCCCCGGCGCAGACAACCTGCATATCCCCTTCTACGATTTGGAGAAGGTGGGTATCGAGTACACGCGCTCCATCGAGGGCAGCGTCGTGAGCGGGCATGACATCGTTTGCGATCCGGATGACTTCTACCGTGCCATGCCCAACCCGCTTACTACCGGGCAGATGCGCGCGGCGCTCGACCAGATCTTTTCTTGCGCCTTGGCAGGCAAGCCCGTCTACGAGCATTGCAGCGGCGGCAAGGACCGAGCCGGTATCCTGGCGCTGTTAGTGCTCACGGTGCTTGGTGCAAGCAGAGAGGACATACTCGCCGATTATCTGCTTACCAACATAGGGCGCGACAAGAACATCCAGTCGACCTTTGCGCGCTTCAAGCGTCTCATGGGCGGCGACGAGGAGGCTGCATGGGTGGTGACCAACAATCACCGTGCGTGGCCAGAGAACCTGGAGGCGTTTTACGAGTCGGTCGGACAGCGTTATGGCGGCATGGAACCGTTTATGACCGTGGTGTTGGGCTATGACGATCAACGCCGCAGCAATCTGCGCGAGGTGCTTACCGAGCCCGCAGGCAAGTAACGAGCAGGGGAGTCGTCCTCACAGCCTTATGA
>CAVAPV010000026.1:0-27939 GCA_963590525.1 Agathobacter rectalis | reverse complement strand
CGGGAGGGTAGGGCGCCGCTGGGCCGACCGGGGGCTCTCGCCGTTTGGGGGCGCTGGTTCCGGGATGGTTGCGGGTTTTGAGTTGCGTCAGTGGGAATGGCGCCTTGCAGCAGGCGCTTGCTGGTCTCCACGCTGTCCTTCCGCCGGTACCTGGCATCTTTCGATACGTGACCACGGCATCGTCGTGTTGACAGTAACGGTAGCTATCACGCTTCGGCTCTTGAGTTGTGACTGCCGCTCTTGTTGCTTCGTATGGATCTCCTGCTTGATTGCCGCGGTCGCTGCTATCGGATGCACATCCAGCAGATGGGGATCCGTTCTGCATTTTGCTTTGTCTTGCGTGCGCGCCCTTGCGTTTTGCGCAAGTACATATCATCTCTATACGTTATAGCGAGAGGAGGCCTTGGAGTTTTCCAAGACCCCCTCTCGCTACCTGTTGTTATATGGCTTTGCGATCCGCATCTTGGCTAATCGTTGTCAGGCACATACTCAAGTATGTCCCCTGGTTGGCAGCCAAGCTCCTTGCAGATTGCCTCGAGGGTGGAAAACCTGATCGCCTTCACTTTCCCCGTTTTGAGGTTTGACATGTTTACGCGGCTGATGCCAACTGCTTTTGCCAAGTAAGTGACTGTCATCTTTCGCGCGGACGCGATTTTATCTATGTGGACCTTGATAGGAATTGCCATCACCTCTATATCAAGCGGCAACCTTGCCAGACAATGCTAGCAAAAAGGTGACGCCATAGGCTGTTGTCAGGAATGCGCGCAGTATATCGAAATCAGTAAACAGCGGCAGTGACTCTGCTTGGCTGAGCAACAAAGCGCTTATAACAAAACCTATTCCTAGAGTTGCTATTGACCAGCGCTTAGGGGAAATCGCCTCGTGAGCTAGAACAAACGTCGCTAGTGCGAATAACGCCATCTCTAGGAACCTGAGAGCTCCATATTCGAAAGTTGATATCTCAAAGCGAAGATACAAATACCCTGTAATCCAACTCTCGACAGGGTAAAGTGCCGCAGCTATGGCAGGTATAACTGCTGCGATTAGCACTATGTTTGCCGCTGTCTTTAGCTTGCTCATCATTTGCGCTCCTCTATCCGCCGTAAACAACCATGCAACGAATCTCGCGTTTGCCACCCATGCCTGACGCCACTGCCGTTGCCCATGCGTTGACAAAATGGTTGCGCTCTCTGTCTAGATCGTGATAATCCCTAAAGCCCCATGTGGGAGCATAAGAATAGGTATTGTTAATTTTCCTTGAATCTGCTTCATGCTTTTTGTCATCGTTTTTTATAGTGACTCCCCTTGCGGTAAGCGTGCCTTTTTTCTCAACGAACTTGACGATGACCTTAGTCAAATTGATCTTTTTATTATTCCCCGACAAATTCCATGTTGCTTTTACCGTAATGGATGCAATCGCATCGCTGCTGTCGCCCGATGACGACGACGCGGCGTTGATGTTGTCAAAATTCAAAAAACGTTTCTTGTCGAACTCAGTTTCTAGAAAGTCGATTTCGTAATATGTCTCACCAGCATGAGTGTTTGGGTCGAAGTAGTTTTTGCTGCTCTTCACCGCGACGGAGGCAGGATCAAGTGTGGCAACTTGCGTCGAGGTCGGATCGCTTATGGTGACGCAAAGTTGGGGATATCTTTTGTCTAGATAGTTTAAAAGAATGGCTCCCGTTTGATTGGAGGCGGAAGCTGCGCTTTCCTGTGCGAGTGCCGTTTCTGGCATAAGCGCTGCGCTAACGGCTCCCATTCCCGCAAGTGCCAAGAACTGCTTTCTTGTTATTGACTGTCTCATGATTGTTCCCTTCGATTGTATAACAGTCTCCGCTGCGGATACTACTAGCAATTGTATTGATAAGCAATACACAAGATTTGTTATTTAAAGTTATCAGAGCGATCGTAATCAGTTCGGTTTGATATAGCGATGCCAGGGTGAGCTGCTTGTTACTCTGCCGAGAGTACTGCAGCGCCAGGCTGCGGGAGGGTAGGGCGCCGCTGGGCCGACCGGGGGCTCTCGCGGTTTGGGGGATATCAGCTATGACCGGGTTCTTGTTGCGTTTGTACTTGTCTCTTGTTTATTAAGCTCGCGCGTTTTACCCAACTGCAATTGGTTTCTAAGCATGAAGGAACAAAATATACCGTATGTAATTCTTGCTCTTGTTGACGGAGACTGAATTCCACTTTGCGCTATGCTGCTTTATGCCGTTGTGCGATCTGCGGGCAGAAATAGAGGAATTTGAATGAATATCACCGTTTACCTTGCCGCTAACCCTGGCATTGATCCAGATATCAAAACTGCTGTTTGCGAGCTTGCTGCTTGGATTGGACACAACGGTCATACGCTTGTTTATGGCGGCTCTAAGGTTGGTCTCATGGGTGTTTTGGCTACATCGGCGCTTGAAGCGGGTGCTGATGTTATTGGCGTGGAACCTCAGTTCTTTATCGACTCATGCGTTCAGGCAGAAAACCTCACGAAGCTTATCGTCACGCCAAATATGCAGCAACGTAAAACAAAGATGATAGAGCTGGGTGACGCGTTTATCGCCATGCCAGGCGGAAACGGCACCTTGGAAGAAATCAGCGAGGTTATGAGCATGGTCTCTTTGGGTCATACTCAGGCTCCTTGCATCGTCTACAACGTCAACGGTTATTACGATCTTCTAGAAAGTTTTCTTGCTCAGATGATCGATGCTGGTTTCTCGACTAAAGAGCGTCAGGATGGCATTTACTTTGTTGAGAGCTTAGGTGAGCTTGCAGATATCATCGGCCAATAAGTTCTTGCGCAAACTGCGCTCCCTATCTTCTCTTTGAGCATGGCGTACATGTCGTATCGCAGGTATTATCTAAGGTTGTGATATGAGGAAGGGGAGGGGGAGCCCATGCTCGATTACAGAGCTGCCTTGCAGGATTTTTCTGACGCATGCCTTAGATGCGGCATATGCTCGCAGACCGACTGCGGCAATTACAGCCAGCCTTTTACTTTGGGTGAAGTGTGCCAGGGTGTGCTTGATGGCACAACAGATTACGAGCATTTCCCCTATACCTGCGCTTTATGCAACCGCTGCACGGTCGATTGCCCGGCTGGTCTTAAGGCAATCGATGGCATGAAGCCGGCACGTGCCTTGCTTTTGGAGCAAAAGCCCCAACTCAGGCCTAATTATCGTCACTTTAGAACGGACCTCAGGTACAACCTTTTCTCTATGACCCAGGGGACCCAATCAGGCGATATCGAGAGCTTTGAGCCTGTCGAAGGCGAGCTTTTGGGCGACGCGCAAGCGGATGCGACGGCGTTTTTTCCTGGCTGCTCTTTGGATAGTTATTCTCCGCAGCTTACAGCAGCGTCCTTTGAGTGGCTGCTCAACAATAAGATCGCCAGCCGCAAGCTCAACATCTGCTGCGGGGCGACGTTTTTTGACACGGGGTTCTTTGACGAGTTCAAGACCTATAAAAAAGCCGCGGTTGCCTACCTGGAGTCTTTGGGGATCAAAAGACTCGTCATCGTTTGCCCGCATTGTGGCTACGAGCTGCCTCAGCTGCTTGAGGGGACCTCGATCGAGTTGCTGCGTCTGCCCGAGCTCATGGTTGAAGCTGGCGTGAAAGTGCCTGGCAGCGGCACCTACTCCATTCATGATGCCTGCTATGATCGCCTTGACCAGGCGTATGGCAAGGCGGTGCGCAAGATGTTTTCTAACTGGGAGCTCGCGCCACTTGCCCATGAGGGCGAACATACCATCTGCTGCGGAGGCGGCGGTATGGTGAGCGCCTATGCCCCTGCATATTGCGAGTACCGCCGCAATCAACGCTTGGCAGAGATAGACGCAGTCGAATCCGATTTGCTTGTCTCAACCTGCTTTAGCTGCGTGAACTCTATGCAGAGAGGCCAGTCGACAAAGCCGGTGCGCCATTATCTGGAGCTCGTTTTTGATATCGATATCTATTGGCCCGATGTCTATGGCTGCGTGAGCAAGATGTACAAAGACCCCAAGGCAGACGGTCTGCTGGCAACGCAAGAACCAATGCTGCAGGCACAATAGTCCTGCCGATCAACAAGGTAAGAGATGACGCAAGAAACAAGGAAGACAAACTGCCATTACTGCGGATACCTGTGCGCGTTCGAGGCGGTTGTAGAGGATGGCAAGGTCGTTGAGCTTATCCCAGACGCCTCGCGCTACCCCTACGACACCAAGATCGTCTCGCGTTGCCGCAGGTGGCGCATGAATATCGACAAGCTCTACGATGACAACCGCGTCAACTATCCGCTTAGACGCGTGGGCGAGCGCGGTAGCGGCAAGTTCGAGCGTGTGAGCTGGGAAGAAGCCATTGGTGATATATCCACGCGCCTCAAAGCGTTGGTAGACGAGCACGGCCCCTGGACTGTGGCAAGCGCCATCGGCGGGCCGCACACTGTCTATTGGCCGCTTCATCGTTTTATGAATCTCTTGGGAAGCCCAAACAACATGGGTATCGGCCCCATTTGCTGGAATCCGCGCATATGGATGGACACGCTTACCTACGGTTGGTCTATCGAATGCGACTTTAGGCCCGACGAGACCGGCTGCCTTATCTTGTGGGGCACAAATCCCGCCGAAAGCGACAACTCGCTGTTTTGGAGCAACATATCGTCTTTTGCAAAAAACGGCGGAAGCCTTATCGTTGTGGACCCGCGTGAGTGCGTGTCGGCGCGCCATGCCACGGTGTGGTTGCATCCCTATCCTGGGACCGACACGGTGCTGGCCTATGCCATGGCGCGCGTGCTGATCGAGGACGATCTTCTTGATAAGGAGTTTGTGGATGAGTGGTGCTATGGCTTCGATCTGTTTAAAGACGCCGCTTTTGCACGCACCCTTGAGGAGGCAAGCGCCATCACGAGCTGCAGCGTTGATGACATTCGCAAGGCTGCGCATCTGTTTGGCTCCAATACTCCCAGTGCGCTTATCAGCGGCCGCGGCGTTGACCAGATAGGCCCCAACGTTGCCCCGCTGCACCGCGTCTTGGCCTCGCTTAGGGCGCTCGTGGGTTGCGTGGACGTGCCGGGAGGCTGCCATATCAACACCTACCCGCGCTTTATGAGCGAGCTCGAGCTGGAGATGAGCGCGGATCTGCCTATGGAGTCTCGCGAACACGGCCTCAACGAGGACAAGGGGCTGCAAAGCTACACGGGTTATGCGCGTGTTTGGCCGCGCCTTGCAACGCACCATCGCTATCTGCCTATGCGTTATCTGACGAGTGCTTTGCCGGTGCGCGTGTGGAACGCGGCTATCACCGGCGAGCCCTACCGCGTGAGCGCGCTTTTTTGCAACGCGGCAAACCCCATGGTCACCTATGCAGATACCAAGCTCGTCCACGAGGCGCTAAGCAAGATGGACCTTGTGGTCGATCTCAACTACATCATCACACCTACAGGCCAGATGGCCGATTACATACTCCCTGCAGCCAGCGCGATAGAGCGCCCGGTTTTCCAGGCGCAAGGCGGCGTGAGCGATTTTTGCTATGGCGGCCCTGCGGCTGTCAGCCCGCTTTACGAGCGCAAGGAGGACTATCAGATCTTTAGGGAGCTGGGGCTTGCCATGGGGCAAGATCCAGACCTGTGGCCGGCAGAAAACCTCACACAGGAGCTTGCACGCGTTGTGGAGCGCATCGGCATGGACTGGGAGACCTTTGAGACCATCGGTATGTCGGCTGGCCCCTCGTCGTACTACAAGCACCTCTATCCGCTAGACGACGGCGACGAGCCTGCTGGCTTTGCCACGCAAAGCGGCAAGATCGAGTTGGCAAACCCCTTTTTGGACAGCCTGGGCGCCGGCCTTGTGGCCGATTGGTTTCCTGTTCCGGGTGTGCATGCGCCTATCGAGGGAGCATGCGGCCATGAGGGCAGCTTGCCTGGAGCATGGCGTCCCGACGGCGATTGCGTGACGCTCATCACCGGCGCGCGCAAGCAGCCGTATTGGGCGAGCTGCTACTTTGAGGTGGAGAGCTTTAGAAAGGCGCATCCCGAGCCCACGGTGGAGATGTCTGCGGCCACGGCAAAACGCCTAGGGCTTGAAGAAGGCGCGGCGTGCCTGGTCAGCCGCGTTGACGACCCGCAAACCCAGATCACCCTCTATGTGCGCATCATCGACATGGTTGACGATGTGGCGTCTGCCGAGTACGGATGGTGGTACCCTGAAAAGACTATGGGGGAACCAGGCCTGAGCGGCTGCTACGAGAACAACGTCAATCTCCTGACGAGGGGGACGGTTGACATGGAACCAGAACCGCTCATCGGAACTTGGATTTACAACGGCATCCCGTGCCGTATAAGGAGGAAAGGATAGATTCGTGGAGAAGAAGTACGCGATCCTTATTTTTAGCAAGCCGCCTATTCCCGGCTTGGTTAAAACCCGACTCACGCGCGAGCGTGGCGGCGCTTTTACTCAGCAGCAGGCCGCTGCCTTCTTCAAGCGCAGCCTGTGGGATGTGACCGAGCTTGCCATGTGGTGCATGGACGATCTGGACGCGCTCAACGCGCAGGAGATCGCTGCCAACCCCGGTGCTCCCAAGCGCAGCTACGACCTCTTTATCTCTACTACCCCAGAGAAAAACGTCGAGCTCATGAAGGAGACGATAGAGACGATCTCTGGTTGGCCGCGTGAGATCCATTACATGGCAGACCGCGGTGCTACTTTTGACGACCACTTTGACATGGCTTTCCAGGAGATCTTTGACCAAGGCTACGAGGCCATCGTCTCTATTGGCGCAGACATCCCCACTTTGCCGCGCGCTCATGTGACCCAGGCGTTCCAATGGCTGCAGTACTTTGCCGAGACCGTTGGCACGCCCGGCTTTGTGTGCGCTCCGTGCCAGGAATGCGGCACCTCCTTGGTGGGCTTCAACTTTGACACGCCCATCGATCATCAGGGCATCTACTACAACATGAGCGGCCGCCCGGCGCTTGACGGCTACTACGAGAAGCTGCAGGAAAAAGAGATCCCCAGCGCGTATCTGGCTCCCGTGGCAGACGTTGACGAGGTCGAAGACCTTGCCCATTGTCTGAGCTGCGCGCGTGCTTTGCGAGAGTCTGCCAAGTACCAGACGGGCATCTACGTCCCGCGCCGCGTCTTGGAGTGGGCAGACGCCATCGGCATCAAGCCGGTGTCTCCCCCCAACGACAACCACGACCCGCGCCAGTACTTTGACGACGAGGAAAACACGGGCGACCAGGCCGCGGCTCTTGACGCAGAAGAGACCGAAGGCATCATCAGATAGGCCGCCTTGCCTTTGGAAGGCGATAGCTGACGGGGTTTGAGCACTTGTGCATCAGGGTGCTCGCCCCGTTTTCTACCATCAGTTACGGAGTGCTATATGACCCGAGAACTCTTGCATAAAGTGCATGCCCTGTGCCCTCATTGCCTTGAGACCTTGCCGGCGCAGGTGTATGCGGATGAAGGCGGCAAGGTATGGATGGAGCGCACATGCCCTGAGCATGGGCAGACTGTCACCTACGTGTGGCCTGACAAAGACCACTACACCTGGCTGCGCAGCATGCATACCAAGCCTACGGCGCCCAAATGGCGCGGGCATGACATCACAGGCGCCTGCTGCAAGAGCTGCGGGCTGTGCGGCAGGCACCTGCGCCGCGGAACGCTCGTGGAGATCGAGGTCACGCGCCGCTGCAACGCCAAATGCCCTGTGTGCTTTATGAGCGCGGATTTTCCCACCGACGGCATCAGCTTCGAGGAAATCGAGGGCTTGATCGCCACCTTGGCTCAAAAGGTGGGGCCGGAGACGGGCCTGCAGATAACCGGCGGCGAGCCAACCGTGAGGCCCGATCTGGCAAAGATCGTGGCCACAGCGCGCAGCTACGGCTTTACGGGCATAGAGGTCAACACCAACGGCATCGTCATAGGGCGCAGCCAAGACTACCTGCTCGACCTTGTTGCCGCGGGCATCACGGGCGTGTACTTGAGCTTTGACGGCATTGACGAGATGCCTTATGAGTCTATCTGCGGCCGTGCGATGCTGGCCGATAAGCTCGCCTGCATCGAGAACTGTCGCGAGGTGGGCATCAAGGTCGTCTTGTGCATGACCATCGTCAAGGGCGTCAACGACGACCGCGTGGGCGAGGTCATAGACTTTGCTTGGAAGAACTCCGACGTGGTCATGGGTGTGGCGCTGCAGCCGGCGTTTACGAGCGGACGCTTTGAGCCGAGCAGCTATGCCCCCTACACTGCCGGAGACACGATCTTCTGCCTGCCCGAGCAAACAGGCGGGCGCATCAAGATCGACGACATCATGCCCTTGGGCTGCAGCGATCCTTTGTGCGATACGGGCACGTTTCTCATGCCGGATCCAGACGATCCGCAAAACTACATTCCGGCCACGCGCGGTCTTACGCGTGACGAGTACGTGGAGCTCTTTGACCCAACCAGCCCGCAGGGCTCGGTGTTGCCAGACATCCTCTACAAGAAGGGCGTTGATCTGGAGCGCGGCGTGAGCGTCATCATCATGAACTACATGGATGCAATGAGCGCAACGACAGAGCGCATGGCGGAGTGCTCTATGACGGTGGCGATGAAGGACGGGCGCGTCATCCCGTTTTGCAGTTACCAGATGACCAACACCGCCGGCGAGCGCATCTACGAGATGTGGGGGAGCGGCCCTACGGAGTAGGCAGTTTGACGTGTGCCGCCTGTTTGCTGGGCGGCGCATGTGAGAAACCGCGTGAGGAGAGAGAATGGCAGATTACAAGTTTTTCCATGACGACAGCAGGTGCAAGCATTGCGGGCTTTGCGCCGCGTTTTGCCCCTGCTATGTCCTTGAGATGCAAGACGGCGTTCCCGTTGCTGTAGACCCTGACGCTTGCGTTGGGTGCACGACTTGCGCCGGCAACTGTCCCACGCGTTCTATCCGCATAGAGTCTTTGGGCAACGCGTCGTTTGACGCGACGCTTTCTGACGAGGTGCGTGCAACGCCTATCTCCAAGGAGAAGCAAGAGGAGTACGCCAACTACCAGCGCATCATCATGGAGAAGCTGGGCTTGCGCTGGCAGCCGGTAGCGGTGAGCCTCATCAACAAGGACGAGCCTTTACCTGATTGCCCTATCCCCGCACAGAACCTGCGTTTTTGCCAGGCGATGATGGCCGCACGCCGCGGCGCGAGTATCTTGCAGCCGCCCTTTAGGCACTCCTGCCCCGACGGAACGAGCATCTTTGGCATGACCGGTGTGCCGGAGAAGCTTGCCACCGGAGAGATCTACGTGCTCTTCCATAAGGTCGTCAACGCCCAGGCGGCAGCCAAGATGGTGGCTGAGCGCCCGGTTTTCCCGCCCAACAGCCGCCGCGCGACCATGGTCACGCCGCTGGCCAAGACGCCGCGCGACCCAGAGGTGGTTGTCTTTACCGGCACGCCCGAGCAGATGATGTGGCTGTCTATGTCTATGAGCTACTACGACGGGCATCGCCACGAGTTTGCTGCGAGCGGTTTTAACTCCATGTGTGTGGAAGCCGTGCTCATGCCGCTTAGAGACGACAGGCCCAACATCACCTTTGGCTGCTATGGCTGTAGGGCTGCGACCGATGTCGGCGAGGACATGATGTGGATGGGCGTGCCCACCAACAGGTTGGCCACTATCGCTGCCGGCGCAACCGAGCTTGCCAAGAAGACGATTCCGGACTCGCGCAACAAGATCTACGTCGAACCGATCATGTAAGGGGCAAGCTATGGAACTTACCGAGCTTCACGGCGCAGAGATCGCGACGATCCTCACTCCGACGACGGTTTCCTTGGTGACTGCCAAGGATGATGAGGGGGATTGCGTTGCAACCTGCGCTTGGGTCAATCCCTTGAGTCATGAGCCGAGTCTTATCGGCGTGTGTTTGCGCCCAGGGGGAAAAACGGCAAAGGCCATCGTCAAGAACGGCTGCTTTTGCGTGAACGTTTTGCCTGCAGGTGCCAAAGAGCTTGCCGTTGCCTGCGGCAAGAAGGGTCCAGACCAACCCGAGCGCTTTGAGGCGGCAGGATTGACCAAGAATGCAGCGCGTAAGGTCGATGCGGTTTGCATTGCAGAGGCATCGGCTTGGATCGAGTGCGAGCTTGTAGACCACAAGGCATACGGCGACCATGAGCTTTATGTCGGGCGTACGCTTGTGGCGCAGACGACGGGCGGCGATGCCTTGCTGATGCAGGGGCGGAAGTGCTTTGGGCGATTTAGCGCCGAGTAAGCAAACCGCCTGTATGTCTGCGTACAAGCGACGGGCGACTTTGAGCGTCGAGCACGTTTGTCTTAAGCCCTTGAGCGCATGTGGGGCAGATGGGAGGAACCGAGGATGATCACACCAGCGTGGAGGATCAGGGATGCCAAAGATGAGGATCTCTCGCTGATCAGGCAGCTGTTTGCCGAGCAGGGCTTTGGCGATGTCAAAAACGTCGAGGGCATACGCGTTGCCGTGACGCCGGACAACACCATGTACGGCGCTATCCGCTTGGAGCTTCTCTCCGACGACGTCTATTACGTGCGTCCCATCGTGGTCTTTGACGCTGTTCGCGGCATGGGCGTGGGCCGCGCGCTTTTGGCAGACGCCCTCAAGCTGCATCCAGACCTGCGTTTGGTGTCCGAGGGCTATGCAGCGGGTTTTTACGATTCTTGCGGCTGGGTGCGCTGCGATTGGGATGACATCGCCGATGAACAGCGCTTTGAGTGCGATATGTGCCCGGGACGCCCTGATTGCGGAGCGCAACCCTTTAGGAGCGCGCCTCTTAAGCACACGCTCACGTTTTTGGGCACGACCAGCGGTTGCGGCGTGCCGGCGTTCTTTTGCCATTGCAAGGCATGCGAGGCTGCGCGCAAAGACCCCTCGCTGCGCCGCGGCTGCACGGGCGTTATCATCCGCGGACACTCCAACGTGCTGATAGACACGCCGCCCGATATTCGCCATCAGCTTATCCGCGAGGGCGTTAACGACATCGACGAGATGTTTCTCACGCATGCGCACTTTGACCATCTGGGTGGCTTGGGAGAGCTCGAGTATCTGGTGCGTCTGTATCGCGACACTCCCTTGCCTTTCCATGCGAGCTCTCATGCGGCGCTTGAGGCCTTTACGGAGTTCAAGTACATGGATGATTGCTTTGTCATCGACCAGATGGATGACTATGAGACCCGCGAGGTCGATGGCCTGAGCGTGACGGCTGTTCCCGTGGACCACTGCCCGGGCTGCTTTGGCTACCTGATCTGCGCCCCATCGGGTTCCAAGACTTTCTACGCTCCGGATACGGCCGCGCTCAAACCCGATGTAAAAGAGTTCTTGCATGGCATAGACAACCTGATCATGGATGCGACGTTTTGGGGTGAGGGCGGCAATCACAAGACCCACCATAGCGTTGCCCAGACCGTTGCAGAGGGTCTTGAGATCGACGCTAAGAAGATCTACCTCACGCACTTTGCCCCCCATATCTGCAAACCGGACGAGAACACCGAGGAGCTGCTGGAGCAATACGTCAAGCAGTTTGACGGGCGCGTTGTCATCGCACGCGACGGAATGCAGATCGAGCTTTAGGAGCCTTGTCGCCCAAAGCGCGCAGCCAAGCATGCCGCAGGGCTGTTTGACGCTAGCGCGGGACTGGTCTTATGCGCGGCGCTGCGCGATAATGCAAAGCTATGAATACAGCAAAGAACAGCAAGGGCAAGGTTTCGCCCATCCAGATACTTACCCGTACGCTCTGCGTTGTCGTTTGCGCCATAGGCGCGAGCGCCTGCGTGTACAGCCTGACGTTGCAGATAGAGGAGATCGGCACCACGATGTCTTCTATCGTGTGGTTCTCGGGCCTTTTTGCCGTTGTGGCGGCATGCGGCGGTTATGCAGCCGCATGCAATCCTCGCCAAGGCAGCAGTTGGATCGTGCCTGCTGTTATCGGCGTGGTGGGCGGCGCAGGCATCGCCTTGCAGTACGAGCTCATGTACATGCGCTCGTATGATGTCGTCTTCTTTGCCTTGGCGGCTTTTGCCGTGTGCGTTGTGTGGCTGCTCATCTACAGGCAGATCCTCAAATGCCAAGACCCGGATGCCCTCTGAGGCACGCGCTTGGCTTGTGGCTTTGCGGGGGGCGATGACGCCCCTGCTGTTGTTTTTGCGGCCTTTGCGCTTTGCGCCTGCATTTTATGCAGTCTCAAGATGCGCTTTAGTGTCGCAAGCCCTTAGAATCTGCATAATCTTTGCCGTTTTGCGTCGCAGCTGCGTAGTAGCATTGGACTGCTGTTTTGACTGCCGCGCACGGCGTTTATGCCATCGCGCTGCTTGCGCGCGTTAGGAGTGTGACCAATGGACCAGGACAAGATTAGGACCGCAGAAGTCAACGCGATGTTGGAGACTTTTGCGTCTCTTGACGATCCTGACGATATCTACGCCCTGCTCATGGACCTGTGCACCATCAGGGAGATATCGGAGATGTCCCAACGTTTGCAGGTGGCTCATCTGCTTGCCCAAAAGGTCCCCTACACAGAGATCCAAAAGCAGACGGGCGTCTCTACCACCACTATCAGCCGCGTGAGCAAGTGCCTCAACTACGGTGCAGGCGGCTATGCGCGCGCTGTTGCGTTATCCACAGACAAAGAAGGGGAGGATAGGTAGCCCATGGGCAACGAAGTCCCCCAGTTTGACCTGATCAAGGCGGCAAGCGAGGGCGAGGGCCCCATCCCCACCTCGTGCCGCGAAAACGGAAGCTTCGTGCATCTGCATGTGCATACGGAGTACTCCATGCTAGACGGCGCCACGCGTCTTAAGGACATGTGCAAGTACGCCAAGGAGCTGGGCATGCCCGCTGTGGCTATCACAGACCACGGCTACATGTACGGCTGCGCGGAGTTCTACAAGGCGGCTATCGCTGCGGGCATCAAGCCCATCTTGGGCTGCGAGGTCTACTTCACGCCCGACAACGAGCTGCGCCGCGATCGCAAGCCCGAGCTCTACCATATGATTTTGCTGGCCAAGACCAACCAGGGTTATCGCAACCTCATGCGCATCGTGTCTGACGCCGCAACAGACGGCTACTACTACAAGCCGCGCGTTACGCTGGACAGCCTCAAGAAGTTCCACGAGGGCATCTTGGCTACGAGTGCCTGCATTGCGGGCATCATCCCCAAATCCATCGACCGCGGCGAGTACGAGATCGCCAAGGAGTGGTGCCAGACCTTTATCGATATCTTTGGCAAAGAGGATTTCTACATCGAGCTCCAAAACCAGGGCCCAGAGATCGTCACGGACAACGGCATATCCCAGCCACGCCTCAACGACGTGCTCACGAGGCTCGCAAACGAGATGGGGCTTAAGACGGTAGGCACCAACGATTTGCATTATCTCAAGCGCGAGGATGCCTATACCCAAGACCTGATGCTGTGCATCGGCATGGGTAAGCATGTGGCCGATACCGACCGCATGAAGTTTTCGAACGACCAGTTCTACATGAAGAGCCCCGAGGAGATGGCAGAGGCGCTCAAGGAGCATCCGGAATGCCTTGCCACCACGCTTGAGATCGCGGATAAATGCAACGTCACCTTGGAGTTTGGCAAGGTCATCTTGCCGCGTTTCCCGCTGCCGCCCGGAGAGACAAACGAGACCATGCTGCGCAAAGAGGCCATCGCTGGCCTCAAGGAGCGCTATGGCGACCCGCTGCCCGACAAGGTCATGGAGCGTTTTGAGCATGAGTACGACATCATCTGCGGCAAGGGGTTTCCCGCGTACTTCTTGATCGTGCAGGAGTTTACGCGCTGGGCAAAGCAAAACGGCATCGGCGTGGGCCCGGGCCGCGGATCTGCCGCAGGCTCGATCATCTCGTACGCGCTTGACATCACGACCTTCGACCCGTTGGAAAACGACCTCATCTTCGAGCGCTTCTTGAGCCCCGAACGCACCGAGATGCCCGATATCGATATGGACTTTGACGATGAACGGCGCCTGGAGGTCGTGCAGCATGTGCGCGACGTCTACGGCTCAGAAAAGATCGCCCATGTCATCACCTACGGCAAGATGAAGGCAAAGCAGGCCGTTAACGATGCCGCGCGCGTCTTGGACTATCCGGTGTACGTGAGCCAGAAGATCTCCAAGATGATTCCCAACGACCCCAAGATGACCTTGGACAAGGCCATGGCCGAGGTCCCCGATCTGCGCGATGCCTACAACCAAGACCCCGACACCGCAAAGATCATCGATGCGGCCAAGTCTTTGGAGGGCATCACGCGCGGCGAGGGCGTTCATGCCAGCGCCGTCATCATCTGCCGCGATGCGGTGTGCGATTACGTGCCTGTCAAAAAAGACACCAAGGGCGGCGTCATCATCACCCAATACGACGGTGTCATGACCGCCGACATGGGCCTGCTCAAGATGGACTTCTTGGGTTTGCGCACGCTGACGGTTATCTCCAAGGCAAAAAAGAACATCAAAGAGAACTACGGTCTGGATATAGACCTAGAAAAGCAGGTCGACTTTAGGGACCCCAAGATCTTTGAGCTCATGTGCTCGGGGCATTGCGCGGGCGTGTTCCAGGTCGAATCCGACGGCATGACGGCGCTGCTCAAGCGCATGCAACCCGACTGCTACAGCGATATCGTGGCTACTATCGCGCTGTTTCGCCCGGGTCCTTTGGGCGCCGGCATGGTGGACGACTTTGTCAACCGCAAGAAGGGGCTCACGCCCATCGCCTACTACGACGAGCGCCTCAAGTGGATCTTGGAAGACACCTACGGCACCATGGTCTACCAGGAGCAGGTTATGCGCATCTCTGTCGAGATGTGCGGCTTTACGGTGGGAGAGAGCGACAAGGTCCGCAAGGCCGTGGCAAAAAAGAAGATCGCGCTCATGCGCGAGGTCGAGCAGCACTGGGCCGACGGCAACACCGAGACCATGGAAAACCATTGGCTCAACGGCGCGGTGCGCAATGGCTACAAGCGCGAGATCGCCCAGCAGATCTGGGACGACGTCTTGAAGTTTGCAGAGTACGCCTTTAACAAGTCGCACTCTGCCGCATATGCCATCTTGGTTATGCAGACGGCTTGGCTTAAGGCCTATTATCCGCATGAGTACATGGCTGCCGTCTTGTCCAGCTACATGGGCAAGACCGAGAAGATCGTCCATTACGTCAACGCCTGCAAAAAAGACGGAATCGCTGTCTTGCCACCCGATATCAACATCTCGCGCAGGGACTTTACCGCTGTGCCCGAGGGCGTGCGCTTTGGCTTGGCGGGCCTGCGCGGCGTGGGCGAGAAAGTGGTCGATATCATCATCGAGGAGCGCGAGGAAAACGGCCCGTACGAAAACCTCCACGACTTCTTGTTCCGCATGCCGCAAGAGGCTGCCAACAAGCGCATCGTCGAGGCTTTGATCAAGGCCGGCGCGTTTGATTCGACCGGATATACGCGCCGCCAGCTATGGAACCTCATCAACGAGGGCGGCCTACTCGAGCAAGCACAGCGCCGCCGCCAAGACAAAGAGGACGGCCAGGTGTCGATGTTCGATCTTTTTGCCGAGGCTTCGCAAGAAGAAGAGGACGCCGGCTTTGCCGAGGATATCCCGCAGCCAGACGGCGTTGAGTGGGATCGCCGTGTCAAGTTGGACTTTGAGAAGGAGATCGTGGGCATCTACGTATCCGACCATCCGCTCACGCCCTACAGCAAGCTGCTCGAGCGCGCCGCCGATATGGAGATCGCAGACCTCGCAGACGAGGAGAGAGCACGAGACGGCATGTCCATCACCGTTGCGGGCCTGGTTACCGCCATGCAGGTGAGGGTCTCTAAAGCCGGCAACAACTTTGCCACACTCACTGTGGAGGATATGACCGGCAGCGTGGATTGCGTCATGTGGGCAAAGACGCTTGCAACTTGCAAGGACTGGCTTGAGGAGGACAAGGTCGTCAAGCTGCGCGGCAAGCTGGAGCGCAGCGACCGCGGCATCCAGGTGATCGGCTACGAGTGCGACGCATTGGAGTTGGAGGGGCAGGCCGGTGCTGCCAGCGGCCCCAGTGCGCTCAACGTGCGCGTGATGAGCGACCGCTTTAGCAACGAGACCATGGGCAAGCTCTCTGCCATCTTTGACAACTACCCCGGCTCGCAGCCGGTGACGCTGTTTATCGAGCAAGCCGATGGACGCAAGTTCAGGGCTGAGCTGCCTTTGGGCGTCAACGTGGCAAGCCAGGAGCTTTTGCGCCGCATCGAGGAACTGGTGGGAGAGGGCTCTTGCCAACTGGTCTAGCGGCGCGTGATGTTGCGATGCTCCGGCTGCTGCCTGAGAAGCGCCTGCCTTGCTGCGGGCGCATCGGCTTTGAGGAGAAATGACGATGAGCAAACTTGTGAGAGCCGAGGTCTTGTTCGATCTCGATCCAGATAAGGTCACCATTTTGGATGTGCGAACCCCCATGGAGTACGGTTTTGGAACCGTAAGAGGGTCCGTCAACGCGAACTTCGACTACGAGCAAGAAGCCTTTGACCAAGCGGCTCTAGATGCTTTGGCGTCTTTGTCAAAAGACAAGCCCGTCTATGTCTTTTGCCATTTGGGACCGCGCAGCGAGATGGCCGCCTGCGCTCTTGAGGATATGGGTTTTAGTGAGGTCTACGATATAGAGGGTGGCTGGCGCGCTTACCAGCGTCTTTTGGCAAGCCGCGTTTAAGCTGCAGGGACGCGAGCAGCAAAGAGCGGATTGTCGCAACACCCTGCCTATCTTGCTGCTTGCCGATGTTGGCCCAAGCAGCCGTGCTCCTTAGGCGCCGCGCTCTGCTTTCTGGTTCTCTCTCACCAGATCGACCATGGAGATGACGTCTTGGCGCGAGTGGACTTCCATCTTGGTGTAGATGTTGCGCGCGTGCATCTTCATGGTGTTGTGCGAGATGCAAAGGGTTTCTTCCATCGCCGCAAAGCTGTGCCCGCGAGCCAAAAGCCCCAAGACCTCGCGTTCGCGCTTGGTAAGGCGATAGGTGTCTGCCACGGTAGCCAAAGGAGCGTCCCAGTAGAGTTCCTCAAAGCTGGCGATGTCTGTTGGGCTGGGCGCTTGGGATTGGCTGGCGCTGGCTGCGGCGTTTGCGTCTTGCGCTGGGGCGCTGCTGTTGCCGGCATTGCTGCCTGCTGCAGTGTCGATGCTTGCATCGCCTGTTGCGGAGGCAGCGCTGGCATTGCGGCTGCTGCTTGAGTTGCTGTCAGACGCATCTGCTGCAAGGGTCTCTGTCGTGTAGACAGGCGGCAGTATCGTGCTGTCGTCTTCTACGGTGAGGATGGGCAGCGTCCAAGACGGGGTCCTTACCACCACGGCGATCTCTATCAAGTAGAACAGGATGACGAGCATACCCGCGGCTGCGGCAGCGCTTGCATCGTCTGAGACGACGAGCATGGCCATGGCCACGGCGATAGTGCCCAGAAGGTGTCCCGCCACGGTTGCCAGGCGCATGATGCTTGCCGCGGTGAGCGTCTCTTGCGAGTTGCGCGTCACCCATACCGCCCAGCACCATACGATGACCTCGAAGAGCGCCGTGCCGGTGTTTGCCAGCAAGGTGATGGCCACAGGGCACCAGACGGATAAGAAGGGCTCCAGCAGGATGGAGCAGGCCGTGCAAAAGAGCGCGCAGGTAAAGAGATGCTCGATGCGCAGGTTCTGGCGCAGCAAGGATATGATCACCACGATGAGCAGCACGACGATGGAAGCCGGCTGCAGGTGGGCGTCGCTGCCTACGTAACCGCTGCGCAGATATCCCAGCGCTACGGCAGAAAACATCACGGTCAAGAGTATACCGCCGTCTATGACCTCGCGTGCGGGGCGCTTGATGACATGGCTGTCCATCATCTCGTCTTGGGTGTAGCGGATGCGGCCGAACATCTCGTTGTTGAGGCCAAACATCCCAAAGACGCAGGATGCGACTACAAACAATGTCGATAAACCAAGTTTAATCGCGCTGATGCCTGCAGTCTGCTCGATCGCCTGGGAGCTGATGGAGTAGATGACAAACGCACCCAAGATGCCGATGATGGACAGGCGCATAGTGGCTTTGCGTCCGAGCTGCGAGAACACGCAGACAAGCCCGATGGTAAGCGGTGCGCCCAAGATCTTGCTCAAGAAGAAGGCCGCCCACAGGCCCGCTGCGGCATTAGGGGAGTTGCTGCTGTAGGCAAGCCAGGTGAGGCCTACGTAGCTTACGGCAAAGCAGATAAGTCCTACGCTCACGGTCTTGAAGAAAAACGCCTGCAGGTCAAAGGGGCCCTTGCCCACAAGGCGGCACACCGTGGCAAGGAACAAGGCGTAGATGAGAAACGTGAACGCCCTCATGACAAGCGTGGAGTGCCCGCTGTCTAAAGCTGCGGCAAACTGCCCGTCGCCAAGCCATATGCCCGCAAAGAGGCAGGCAAGGCCCATGGCGGCGCAGACGCTTACCAAGAGCTCTTCGGTGATGCTTGTGCCATCCATGAGCTTTTGGCGCATGGCGGTGATGGCGTTTTTCCTGTTGACGTTGGTCATGCGCTCCTCCTCGCCAGCCAAGAGAGCATGGCGACACACGATGTTTTGTCTTTGAAAAATCAGGGTTAAATATAACCTATAGACGTGAGAATTACGCCCGCGACGCGCTAGTTGCTTAATGCACGTAAGTGAAGATTGGGCATAGACGCAAGATAGCCACCTGGCGTTGCGTTCCAGGTGGCTTTTGTCGTGCGCTTGATGCGGCTAGGTGAGGCTAAAGGCCCCGTAGCGCTCGCGTTGCGCCTGCTTCATGATCGACTTCTCTGCCATGTGGCGGTAGGCGGGAATCTCCATCGCGGCATCGAGCGCCTCGACAAGCTCCTCAAAGCTCTCGAGGCCGTCTTTGAACGCGGATTGCATGTCTCCGCCTTCAAGGGAGACCTTGCCGCCACTCACGCGTGCCCACTTGCCGCTTTCCTCTGCTTGGAAGTAGCCGTTGAGCACGACCGAGCTGGGAAGGAAGGGCTCGTCGTCTGCGTAGATGGTGCCATCGGTGATCTGGATGTCTTCGAGCGCGTCGTGCGTCCAATCCTGATCGCTTGCCACCGCCCACATCACGTTGTCGCCGGGCTTGTAGGTAAGCGTGGCCTTCATCTCCCAGACGCCCTGGGGTTGTTCTAGGTCGCGCTCACCTTCGGGGCTTTCGCCCTCGATCTCTACGTGGCGGCGCAGCTCTTCGAGCTTTGCGCGTACCTGCGAGGTGATCTGCGTGCTTCCTTGCATGGCTTGCTCCAAATCCATTGGGGCAGGCAGGGCTGCTGTTGGCTTTGCCCTGCCTGCTTGCGCGTGGTGACGTTTTGGCTTGCCGTAAGTTGCTGCGGCTTAGCCCAGCTTGCGCTCGAGCATGCGCGTCGCCTTGACGACGTGCTTGTTGATGCCCAGCTCCTTGGGGGTAAAGCCGATGGCCAGACCCACGAGCTGCGGAAGATGCAAGATGGGCATCGTGATATCTGTATCAAAGTACTTCTGGCTGTCTGCCTGCCACATGTCCAGCGCAAAGTGACAAAGCGGGCAGGGGGTGACGATGCAGTCGGCGCCTTGCTCGCGCGCGACGATGCAGCTCACGCCGTTGCCGATCTCGGCTTCTTTTTCTGCCGGGTAGATGGAGTGGAATCCGCAGCAGGCCAGGCGCTGCTCGTAGTCCACGTTAGTGGCGCCCAAGGCCTTGGCCACCATCTCCATGGACTGCGGGTTGCGGGCGTTTTCAAAGCCCATGATCTTGGGCGGCATGAGGATATGGCAGCCGTAGAAGTTGGCCACGTTGAGGTCGCCCAAGGGGTTGGTGACCTGCTCCTCGAGCCTATCTAGGCCGTAGTCTTGCACAAGCGCCCACAGGTAGTGGGTGACTTCTGCGGTGCCCTTGTACTCCAGGCCGACCTCGCCTAGGGCCTTGTTGACCTTGGCCTTGAGGGCCTCGTTGCCGTCCAGGCGGGCCTTGGCGCCGCGCAACATGAGCGTGCAGGTGTTGCAGACGGTCATGATCTTGTCAAAGCCCTGGGCCTCTGCCAAGGCGAGGTTGCGGGCGTTGACCAGCAGGCCAAAGAAGTCGTCGACATCTTGCACCTGGCTTGCGCCGCAGCAGGTCCAGCCGTCGATCTCTACAAGCTCGATGCCGAGCTTTTGGCAGGTGAGCAGGGTTGACGTCTTGAGCTCGCTGGCGGCGCTTTCAAGCGTGCAGCCAGGGAAGAACGCGTAGCGTAGTTTCTTGGTCATGGCTTACAGCTCCTCTTTCTCGTTTTGCGCGATGGTGTAGAGCTTGCGCACGTCTTGGATGCCGTTGACGGGCTTGCCGCCCAGAGCATGCAGCGGGTTCATCTTGCCTGCTGCCACCATGCGCATCGCAAAGGGAACGCGGTTTTTGGCGGTGCCCACCAGACCCTCGGTCTTGACGGCCAGCATGGCCTCGTTGAGCATGCCGGTCTTGACGATATCGTCGCGGAACGCGTAGGCGTGGCGTGCGCCCATGGACTTGTCCTCGCCCATGGCAAGGGCGGCGCGGCGCAGGAAGCTGATCTCCTGGGACACGGGGATGCCCTTGGGGCACTTGCTGGAGCACTGGTTGCAGTGGATGCATTTCCAGAGGTTGTTGTCCAGGCAGGCCACGATGCGCTTGCTTGCGCATTCGTCGCGGCTGTCGCGGGTAAAGCGGTAGGCCTTGTTCATGATGAACGGGTCGAGGTAGCTGCCGTCGTCGTAGGCCAGCTCGCGGCACTCGCTGGCGCAGCAACCGCACAAGACGCAGTCGGCCGGAACGGAGATCTTGTGGTAGTCGGCCTCGGTCTGGGTGTGGTCGCCTGCAGCGGCGCGCTCCTTCTTCTGGCACATCCAGGGCTGGACCTTCTTCATCTTCTCGGCCTTCTCGTCAAACGAGACGACGAGGTCGCGTACCACGGGGAAGTTGTTGAGCGGTGCGATGTAGAAGTAGTTGGTCTGGTAGGTGTCGATGAGGTCGTCGAGCTGGGTCTCGCAAGCCAGAAACGCGCTGCCGTTGACGGTCACCGCGCAGCTGCCGCAGATGGAGTGGCGGCAGGCCTGGGTAAAGCAAAGCGAGTCGTCTTGCTCTTCGCGGATCTTGTTGAGGCAACCCAGCAAGGTGTTGGTCTCGCGCTCGAACTTGTACTCCTGCTGCCAGCTGTCGTGGCCGTCAAAGCGCTTGACGTTGAAGGTTATGGTCTCCATTAGTACTTCCTCTCTTGCGGCTGGTAGCTGGTGACGGCAACATCGCGCCAGTCGAGCGAGAAGCTATCGTCGCTGTTCAAGGTGACCAGGCTGTGCTTCATGAAGTTGGCGTCGTCGCGGGTGGGGTAGTCGGCGCGGGAGTGCGAGCCGCGGCTCTCTTTGCGGGCCAGGGCGCCCATGCACACGGCGCGGGCGATGGTGAGCACGTTGCCCAGCTCGACGTAGTTCATGAAGGCGTTGTTGTAGACCTTGTTGTCGTCGTCGATGCGGGCGTCTTTGTACTCTTCGATGCACTCGTCGACGATCCTCATGGCCTCCTCGATCGCGGGGCCCTCGCGGAAGATGCCCACGCCGTTCCACATGGCCTCTGCCATCTTGTCGCGGATCTCGTAGATGTGGGTGCCGGTGTCCTTCTTGCGCACGTTGTCAAAGCGGGACTCCCAGCTTGCAGCCAGGTACTTGAGGTGAGACGTCACGCCAAAATCACGCTTTTTGGCCTCGGCCAAAGCGCCGATGCCGGCGTACTTGCCAAAGAAGCAGACCTCGCTCACGGAGTTTCCGCCCAGGCGGTTGGCGCCGTGGACAGAGATGTTGGAGCACTCGCCTGCGGCAAACAGGCCGGCGACCTTTGTCGCGCAGGTCTTGTAGTCGATGACGTCGATGCCGCCCATGGAGTAGTGGTTGGAGGGGCGGATGGGCACGGGGTCGGTGATCATGTCCACGCCCTCGAACTTCATGGCGAGGTCGCGCACCTGCGGCAGGCGGTCCATGATCTTATCGGCACCCAGATGGCGCATGTCCAGCAAGACGTAGCTCTTCATGCCCTCGCCAAAGCCGCGGCCCTCTTTGATCTCTGTCTCGATGGAGCGGGCGACCAAGTCGCGTGGACCGAGCTCCATCTTCTCGGGTGCGTAGCGCTCCATGAAGCGCTCGCCCTTGTTGTTGATGAGGTAGCCGCCCTCGCCGCGGCAGGCCTCGCTTAAAAGCGTGCCGGTGCCGGCAAGTCCCGTGGGGTGGAACTGGACCATCTCGGGGTCTTTGATGGGCACGCCAGCGCGCATGGCGGCCGCCACGCCGTCGCCGGTCATGTTGGTGGCGTTAGTGGTGCGCGTCCAGTAGACGCGACCAAAGCCGCCGGTGCACAAGACGACACACTTGGCCTCGAAGGCTGCGATCTCGCCGGCGCGCAGGTCGATGGCGATCAAGCCCTCGACGCCGTTTTTGTTGACGGCGACGTCAAGCAGGTTGAACTCGTCCAAGAACTCGACGCCGTTTTTGAGGCAGTTCTCGTAGAGCGCATGCAAGACCATATGGCCGGTCTTGTCTTGTGCATAGCAGCAGCGCGGATGGCTTGCGCCGCCAAAGGGGCGCTGGGCGATGCGGCCTTGATCGTCGCGGGAGTAGGGGACGCCCATGCCCTCGAGCTCGCGCACCAAGTCCGGCATGCCGCCGCAGAAGAACTCAACGGCGTCTTGGTCGGCCAGGTAGTCGGAACCCTTGATGGTGTCGAAGACGTGGCTTTCGACTGTATCGGTCTCATCGCGGTAGCCCAGCGCGGCGTTCATGCCGCCTTGGGCTGCACCGGTGTGGGAGCGGGTGGGAAACACCTTGGTGATGACGGCGACGCTTTGGGTGCCGTCGGCAGAGGCGTTGAGCGCTGCCTCCATGCCGGCGCCACCGGCGCCAACCACGACGATGTCGTATTTGTAGCTCTTCATCAAAAGCTCCTAGTCCTCGACGCGAAACTGTTTGGGGCCGATCTCGTAGATGTTGTTGCCTTGGGCGTCGATGGCGACCACGCAGGGGTAGTCCTCGACAACCAGGCGGCGCACTGCCTCGGGGCCCAGGTCGTCGTAGGCAACGACCTCGCACTCCTTGACAGATGCAGCGATGACGGCGGCGGCGCCGCCGATAGAGGCAAAGTAAACCACGTTGTTGGCGACCATGGAATCCACAACCTCTTTAGAGCGCGGACCCTTGCCCACCATGCCCTTGAGGCCGGCTTCCTCGATCATCTGAGGAGTGTAGGCGTCCATACGGCCGGAGGTGGTGGGGCCGCAGGAGCCGATGCAGTGGCCGGGCTTTGCGGGGGTGGGGCCGGCGTAGTAGATGACCTGGTCGGTGAAGTTGACGGGCAGCTCCTCGCCCGCGTCGAGCTTCTCTGTCATGATCTTGTGGGCAGCGTCGCGGCCGGTGTAGATGACGCCGGTGATGTTGCACATATCGCCCACGTGCAGATCTGCGATGACTTCGTCGGTGAGCGGGGTGGTGATGTTTTTGATCTGAGCCATGATGAAACCTCTCAAACTCTCGTTTTGTGTCTACTCGATATGCCGGTTAGTGCTGCGCGACTACAAGACGACGTGCTTGTGGCGTGCGGCGTGGCAGTTGAGGGTGACGCCGACGGGCATCGTGGCGATGTGGGTCGGGTAGGTCTCGATGTGCACGGCCAAAGCGGTGGTCAGGCCGCCAAAGCCCTGGGGGCCGACGCCGCTTTTGTTGATCTGCTCGAGAAGCTCACGCTCAAGCTTAGCATACTCGGGGTTGGGGTTGGGTGCGCCCACCTCGCGGCGCAGCGCCTGCTTGGACAGCTGCATCGCCTTGTCGGCGTTGCCGCCGATGCCCACGCCCACGACGGTGGGAGGGCAGGGGTTGCCGCCGGCGTTGACCACGGCGTCGACTACGAACTGCTTGATGCCCTCAAGACCCTGCGCGGGCTTGAGCATCTTGAGCTGGGACATGTTCTCGCTGCCGGCGCCCTTGGGCATAAGCGTCAGCGTGAGGGTGTCGCCGGGGACGATGGAGGTGTAGATGATGGCGGGCGTGTTGTCGCCGGCGTTCTTGCGGTTGAGAACCGGGTCGATGACGGTGGACTTGCGCAGGAAGCCGTCGATGTAACCCTTGGCGATGCCGGCGTTGATGGCCTCTTCGAAGTCGCCGTCGACGATGTGGACGTCTTGGCCCATCTCGGCAAAGACGATCACCATGCCGGTGTCTTGGCACATGGGGACGTTGGTGTCGCGTGCGATCTTGATGTTCTTGCAGACCTTCTCCATGGCGTACTTGCCAAACTCGGAGGTCTCCTTCTCGGTCGCCTCGATGATGACCTTCTCGACGTCTGCGGGAAGGTCGCAGGCAGCCTCGATGGACATGCGGGCGATCTCTTGGGTGATGGTCTTTGCGCTGATTTCCTTCATGAGAACTCTCCTTTTTCTCTCGACCCTCTTTGCTTGCGTGCAAAAGGGCAATCAGGACCTAGGTTGGGTTGGCGGCATGCTCAGGCGCTTTAGGCGAGCTGTAGTGCCGTCTTTATCGGCAGCTCAATGCTGCCAAGAGATGCGGCAGGGAGGCATTGGGGTGCTTTGAGGTAGTGCCGCCCTGCCGCCGGGTGTGGTGCAGGTGAGCAGCGCTGTAGCTGCAGGTGTGCTGTGCTTGGCAGCGCGGGTTGGAGCGATAGACGCCTTACATGTAGCCGATGATGCCCCACCAGGCAAAGCCGATGGTGAAGAAGACCACCATGGTGACGATGCCGCACAAAAGGCCGATGCCCCACCATTTGCCTTGGCTGACGTAATCGGCGCCAAAGAAGACCGGTGCGGGGCCTGCGCCGTAGTGGGTCAGGCAGCCCATGGCGTTGGAGAAGATGCCCAGCAGCATCGCGGATGCCAGGGGAGGTGCGCCTGCGGCGATGCAGACGGCCAGAAACGCGCTGTACATAGCAGAGATGTGGGCGGTGGCGCTGGCAAACATGTAGTGCGACAGGAAGTACACGACAGCCAAGATGATGAGTGCTGCCATCCAGGGCAGGCCGCCAACGGCGCCGGCCATAAGCTCGCTAAACCAGGGGATGAGGCCCAAGGTGTTGAGGTAGGTGGCCATCATGACCAAGACGCTAAACCAGATCAGGGTGTCCCAAGCGCCGCGCTCTTCTTTGATGTCGTTCCAATCCAAGACGTTGGTGAGCAGCAGCAGGCTCAGGCCGACAAAGGCGGTGACGGTGGCGTTGATGCCAAGGGTGGTGCCCATGATCCACAGGAACAAGATGACGAAGAAGACCATGATCATGAGCTTCTCCTTGATGGACATGGGGCCCATCTCGGCGAGCTTCTCCTTGGCGAGGCTGGTTGCCTCGGGCGTCTCTTTGACCTGGGGCGGGTAGATGACGTAGATGATGATCGGGATGATGATCAGGCAGACGATGCTGGGGATGAAGGCTGCAACGGCCCAGCCCAGCCAGTCGATGTCGATGCCGCACAGGGATGCAGCCAAGGTGACAGAGAGCGGGTTGCCGGCCATTGCGGTGAGGAACATGCCGGACGTGATCATATCGGCCTGGAAGGTCGTGATGTGCAGGTAAGAGCCGATCTTGCGCTCGGTGCCGTCGTCGGGCTTGGAGCCAAAGACGCGAGAGAGCGCCTGCACGATGGGGAAGATGACGCCGCCGGCGCGAGCCGTGTTGGAGGGCATCGCGGTGGACAGCACCAGGTCGGTGAAGATGAGCGAGTAGGTGAGGCCCAAGGTCTTCTTGCCAAACTTGCTCATGAACGCGTAGGCGATGCGGCTGCCCAGACCGGTCTTGATAAAGCCGCGGCTGATAAAGAACGCGATGACGATCAGCCAGATGGTGGTGTTGTGGAAACCGGACAGGGCGTTGGTGATGTAGCCGCTGCTCGTGCCGTTATCAAGAAGCTGGGACAGCATGATGACGGTGAGCTGCAGGATGCACATCGAGCCCATGGGGATGGGCTTGAGGATCAGGCCCACGATGGTTGCGACAAAGATCGCGAGCAGGTGCCAGCAGTTGGCGGCGATGACATCTGCGGGGATATCCTCAAACCCCTTGATGCCGCTGCAGTAGTTTGCAAGGCCGTCCGGGACGGGAACAAGCCAAAGCAGTGCGCCGACGGCCAACGTGATGATGAGCGTCAGCCAGTTGACTCCCTTTTGCTTGTCCTTGCGTTTTTTGGTGATGGCAGCCTCGGTTTTTGGCTTGAGGCTCTTAGCTTGTGCCATGACCTTTTCTCCTCTCGACAAACGGATTTACCGATGGCCGTGATGTTGCCAAGCTGTGAGAAAAACAGACACGCCAGCCGAGGGTGTATTTTTATTCTGAGCAAAGATTAAAGCGCTGACCTGCAGTTTGGAGAAAACATGGAGAGCAAAAACGCCCTTGCTTGCCTGTAGGGGTGTGATGGGGGTTTGATGGCGCAAAACCGCTGGTAGAAGCTACACCCACCCTATGGGGGTGTTGTGCGGCCAGCGGTGCGAGGCTACGTGCAGAAGGCACGCAGGGACAGCTCAGGTAGACTCGCTGGTGCGGGTAGGGGAGAGCGTTGCTCTCCCGGTAGGTTGCAGGGTCTTGCAAGGAATTGCCAAGGTGCATTGGCGCGAGCTGTGCGGGCAAACTTGCGCTCAGACTCGACGTCAGCATTGCAGCTCGAGCAGCGGGGATGGGTGCTGCTCCAGCGCGCTTCGCTGCTCGCGCCCTGCGGGCGCTCGTGCGCTCGCTTAAGCACAACTATACAAGCAACGGTTGCGCGAGGCGTTGCGCAGCACCCACCCCCGCCGCTCGTTCACTCGCATGGCTTTTGCCGTAGCAAGTCACAGAGGGATCCGCAGGTGCGGGTAGGGGAGAGCACTGCTCTCCCGGTAGGTTGCAATGATTGGCGAGGATTTGCCAAGGAGCATTGCCGCGAGCCGCGCGGGCAAACTTGCGCTCAGACTCGGCACCCGATCGCGTTCAGAGCGCCTGCAGCTGCGGAGGAAACGCCTTTGGCGTTTCCGAGTCCTCGCTCCCGCAGGCGCTCTTCGTGCGATCTGCCTCCTATTCGCTCGTTTGCCTGCGTGGCTCGCCGTGACTTGCTTACTGCTAAAGCTTGCTGATCCCTACAACGCTCAACAGCGTGCCGTCAACGCAAAACGAGACGTCCATTTCTGCATAGGCCAGGTGGTAGATGCGATTTGGCTCGTGCTTGCTTCCAGCGCGGCGAGGGTCCTGGCGCAATACCTCGATGAGTCCGTCAAGCTTGACGGCTGGCACTGTGCTGGCAAGGTCTTGCGGCAGATGTACGTCGAGCTCTTGCCAAGGGGTCTCGTCGATAAATCCGCCCGTTGCCTCTGGATGGCAATCCGCAAAGGGGATGTAGGGCTTGATGTCGTAGATGGGCGTCATGTCGCGCAGATCGGCACCCAGGACGTGGATGACGGGGCCATGCGGTGTGTGCTCTATGCAATCTAGCTTGACGCAGGTGAGGCCGATGGGGTTGGGTCTAAAGGGGCTGCGCGTGGCAAAGACGCCCATGCGGTTTGCGCCGCCTAGACGCGGAGGACGCACCGTGGGAGACCACTTGTTGACGGTTTCTTGCTTGGCGTTTGCATTGGCGCTGTCTGCGGCAACGTCTTGCGCCGTGCCGCCTGGGGCGCCGTTTTCAAACTGCCAAAGCAACCATAGGTGGCTAAAGCCGTCGAGACCTTCTACGGCGGCGTCGAGTGCGTAGGGTTCTTCGAAAACGATGTGTGCTTGCAGATGAGGTGCCAAAAAGCTGTTGCGCGGGATGCCAAACTTTTGCGGCAGATCTGTATGTATGTAGGCGATAGGTTTCATGGCTCTAGATTGTAGGGGAAGTTCTGCGCGGCTGATGTTGGCGGGACGGCAGGCTTGCAGCTGTGGGGCAGACATCGGTTGACCGAGCCGCGCGGGCAAACTTGCGCTCAGACTCGACGTCAGCATTGCAGCTCGAGCAGCGGGGATGGGTGCTGCTTCAGCGCGCTTCGCTGCTCGCGCCCTGCG